>JAJDER010000077.1 GCA_029259725.1 Planctomycetota bacterium
CGGGGTCTTGGCCGTGGATCCCCCCACGCCGAGCCGGCGGTCTGGTGGCGTCCTCGACGCGGATGACTTTGCGCACGGGCTGCTGGGGCCGGGGAGCGAGTCACACCACCGCGCGCCGGACCTGCGCTTCGCCGGCCAGGACCCGCACTCGCCGTCGTCGCCTGCGGCCTGCTACGGTGCCGACGGTCGGCCGGCCCGGCCTCGCTCCCCCACGGAGATCGACGGTGAATCGCACGGCTCATCTCACGCTGGCGGCGCTGGTCCTGGTCCTCGGCGCCTGCACCTCACCCGACGCACCCATCGCGGCCGCGGACGCGGGCACGGCCGCGGGCGCGGGCGCGGGAACCAACCCACACGCACCGCCGATGATGTCGGTGTCCGATGTGCAGGCCCAGGGCACCGGCGGGGACGTCGAGGCCATCTCGCTGCTGGGCCGCCCGCTGCTCGCCTCGGAGATCACGGCGCCACTCGATGCCGAGACCCTCGCCGAGCGTCGCCGCTTGCTGGCCGAGGCCGAAGCTGCCTACGACGACGATCCCCGCGACGTCGATCACATCATCTGGTACGGCCGGCGCCTCGCGTACCTCGGCAGCTATCGCGACGCCATCGCCGTCTACACCCGGGGAGTCATGACCACGCAGCAGGACCGGCACCGCCTCCTGCGACACCGCGGACATCGCTGGATCTCGCTGCGTCAGTTCGACCGCGCCGTCGCCGACCTGAACATCGCCTGGGCCATGGCTCGCCCGCTCGAGGACCGTGTCGAAGCCGATGGCCTCCCGAACGCCAGCGGCACCCCCACCAGCACCACCAAGGGCAACATCCTCTATCACCTCGGCCTGGCGTACTTCCTGCAGGGTGACTTCGAGCGCGCGCTCGACGCGTACCTGGAGTGCCTGGAGTTGTCGCGCTGGAACGACGACATGCTCGTCGCCACGACGCACTGGACCTGCATGACGCTGCGCCGGCTCGGGCGTTTCGAGGAGGCGGCCGCGCTGCTCGAGCCCATCGGCCCGGACACCGAGGTGATCGAGAACGGCGCCTACCGCGACCTCGCGCTGATGCGGAAGGGGCTGCTCGACCCCGAGGACGTGCTGGCCGAGGGCGACGACGGCATCCAGAACGCCACGGCTGCGTTCGGCGTGGCCCACTGGGACCTGACGGAGGGCCGGCCCGATCAGGCGCGCGCGATCATGGCGCGCATCGTCGAGGGGCCGGCCTGGCCGGCCTTCGGCTTCCTGGCTGCCGAGGCCGAGCTGGCCCGCGGGATTCCGGGGAGCAGCGAGCCCCCGGGCGACTGAAGCGGCGCGAGTGCTCCACGCGCGTGCTCCACGCGAGTGCTCAGCGCGGGGGCGCGAGCCACTCGGCGTCGATGTCCGTGTCGGTAAGGCTCTCCAGGAACGCTCGCAGGTCGGCGCGCTCCTCCGGCACGAGACCGGCGGGAACGAAGAAGCGCTCCACGTGCCCCTTCAGCGGAGGCGCATCGGACAGCGTCGAGTAGTGCGTGATGACGGCAGCGAGGTCGGGCAGGCTGCCCTGGTGTCCGTAGGGCGGACTCGTGGCGACGTTGCGCAGGCCCGGCGTCTTGAACTGGTAGCGGCTGTCGTGGTCGGGCAGGCCGGCGCCGTCGAGCAGGTAGCCGGCCTTGGCGGACTCGGGCAGGCCGGGCGCATCGCTGAAGGGCCCATCCCCACGGAACGGATTGCCGACCAGATCAGGCACACCTCCCCAACGCCCGAGGTCGTCGGGCGCGGTCGGATCGAGCGGCGGAAAGCGCGCGTCGTGGAACTCGAAGTCGCTGAAGGCCGGACCGCTGTGGCACAGATGGCAATGTGAGTTCAGGAAGATGCGCAGGCCGCGCTGGGCCGGCGCATCCAGGGCGGCCAGCCGCGCGGCATCGCCGGTGCGCAGACCTTCCACGAACACGTCGAAGGGGGCACGGCGCGAGACCAGTCGCCGCTGGTACGCCGCGAGGGCCTTGCCGACGTTGGCGAAGACCTGATCGACGGCGAGGCGCTGCTCCGCATCCAGCTGGTCCCAGCCGAGCTGGTGCGGGTGGTCGTCGTGACCGTGTTCGGGAACCTCGGCGTCATCGGGGCGCAGGAATCCGTGGGGGTGGTCGTCGTCGTCCGGCACCGGCCGACCGTGGGCGGGCAGCGCGCGGGTGTCCGGGAGCGCGCCGAACAGCTCCTCGTACGCCGCGGCCAGTCGCGGATCGCCGGCGAGGTGGTGCACCGTGGCCACCCGGTCGCCGCCCATCTCCTTGGGATGCTCGATCGGCACCAGGGCCTGGGACCACAGCGTGTCGCGCCGACCGTCCCAGAAGAACCAGCGCTGGTAGGCCACGTTCCACAGGGTCGGGGCGTGGCGCGCCACGTCGTCGAGCCCGCGGGACAGCGGCCGCCCATCGCCGAAGCCGAGCTCCGCCTGGTGGCAGGTCGCGCAGGAGACCTCGCCGTTGCCGGACAACGCGGTGTCGAAGAACAGCCGCTGCCCGAGCCGAGCCGCGCGTGGGTCGTCCCCCACGGCGTTGGTCGGATCGGGGGGCGGTGGCGGCAGCGGGGAGAAGCGCAGGGCACGCCGGAGCTCCTCTTCGTCGAAGGCACCCGCGAGCTGCTCGAGCACGCCGGGCGCCAGGCCACGCGAGGCCTCGACCACCTCGACCACGTCGTCCTCGTCGTCCGCAAGGGGCGCGGGACCGGGGAGGCCGCCGAGTGAGGCGGTCGCGGTCGCGACAGCGATCGCCAGCGTGACCCGACCCAACCCCCAGCCGGCCGCGCACCCGCGGCGCACCCACACCCCGCCCTTCACTCGAGCACGACCTCGAAGTCGGCTCGGCTGGAGACGCCGGCGTGGATCACATCGACCTGGATCTCCCACAGCCCGAGCATGTGGAACAGCATGCCGTGGACCGCGAAGCGCCCGTCGCCGGTGGACTCGACACGCGGGAAGCGGCTCATGCCATGCCCATGGTCGGGCATCCAGCCTGCGACGCCGATGGTCGAGCCGGACAACAGCGTGCTGTGGTCCTCGCCGTCGAGCACGGCCACCTGGAGCTGGAAGGGCTGGTTGAACGGGATCGGGTCGGGCGCGCTGGCCCAGCGCACGAGGTACTTGCCATCGCGGCTGAGCGCCTCGCGCGGCGCGCCGAAGACCGGGCCGTCCCGCGTCGGGTCATCGACCGGTGCGGGACGTGGCTCGGGCCGCGGCTCGGGGTGCCCCCCGGGCGTGGCGCTCACGGCCAGGGCGTCCGCGCAACAGCAGTCACCCCCGTCGCAGACTGCGCAACCCACGCACTCACAGTCCGGGCACGAGGACGACTCGAGCGCGACCGTCGGCGGGGCCTGGCTCGGCGACGACGTGCAGCCGAGACCCCCGAGCGCCAGGATCGCGGCGCCCAGGAGGCTGGCGACGAACAATCCGGCTCGGGGGGATCGTGGGGCAACAGGCATGGCGACCTCCATCCTGCCGCCGTCCGCCGCGCAAGCAAGCAGTAGCATGGCCGGGATGACCACCATCCACCCCGGACCAGCGCCCGCGGTGTTCGCGGCTCGCCCACGAGCGGCCCTGCTGGCCGGGGTCCTGCTCGCGACACTCCTGCCCGCCTGCGCCACCGGCCACCCACCGCGTGACGCCCGCGCCATGGCCTCGATGTTCGACGACGCCTCGGCCCACGACGCCGGCCTCACCGTCGGCATCCTGATCGTGGACGGCGTCTACAACACCGAGCTCACGGCGCCGATGGACATGTTCCACCACACGGTGTTCCACACCGAACCGGGCATGCGGGTGTTCACGGTAGGCCGGGATCGCTCACCGATCTGGACCTTCGAAGGGCTGTCGATCGTGCCCCACTTCGGTTTCGACGACGCTCCTCCCATCGACGTGCTGGTGGTCCCCAGTGCCGAACACAGCATGGACTCCGACCTGCAGGACGCCCGGCTGATGGCCTGGGTGGCCGAGACCGGCGCCCACGCGGACTGGGTCCTTTCGCTGTGCGACGGGGCCTTCGTCCTGGCCGCCGCCGGACTGCTGGACGGCCGCCGTTCGACGACGTTTCCCTCCGACATCCCGCGCTACCGCGAGATGTTCCCCGAGCTGGACGTGGTCGAGGGCGTGAGCTTCGTCCACGACGGCAAGGCGATCACCTCGGCCGGCGGCGCGAAGTCCTTCGACCCCGCGCTGTACCTGATCGAGCTGCTCTACGGCGGCCCGGCTGCCGCCGGCGTGGCCGGAGGCCTGGTCATCGATTGGGACGCCGACGCGATCGAACACGTGGTCGTGGCGCACTGAGCCCGGCGTGCGCGCGGGCTTCGCTCAGCCGCGCGCGCGTGACCGTGCTTCCACTCAGATCTCCTTCCAGACCTTGGCGAGGCTCTCGCCGTAGACGTCGAGGTTCCAGGCGCACACATGCCCGAAGGGGGTGCGCTCGACCCGGTAACCGGTGGCGACGAGGCGCTCGACCAACTCGTCGAGGAGTTCGCGCGCAAAGGCCGGATCCGACGACGCTCCTCCGAGGTGCGTGAAGGAGTGCAGCACGACCGTCTTCAGGTCGCGCTTGTTGGCCAGCCACTTGATGTGCTTGAGCGTCTGGCGGAAGACCTTGCCGCGCCGTTCGGGGTCTTCGTCGCGGTCCTCCGCGTGGACGAAGACCACCACCGCATCCTCGACCTCCCCGCCCTCGGCGACCTCATCCGAGACCTCCGGCAGGTTCACGGCGTGGGGCGCCCAGCCGAACCGACGCGCCTGGAAAGTGAGCAGTTTCATCGCAGGGACACCTCAGGGCCCGGGCCGGACCCCCACCAGCGAGTCCAGAATGGCCGTTCCGGGCTCGAATTCGCGCAGTCAGGGCGTTTCTGTCGTCGTGGACTCTACAGCGCCGCGCGTCCCGCTGCCGATACGGAGTGACCCCACGCCCGTTCCTCGCGCCACGCGCTCTTGTCGCGTGGATCGCGACACAACCCCTCCGAGCTGCGCCACAGTGACCACCTGGACCAAGCGTCGCGTCGTCCTCCTGGCCCTCGTCGTTCTCTCCCTGACGGTCGTGCTCCTCAGGGGGCGCCCCACCGACCCTTCGGCCCAGGGTCACATCGAGCGCGAGATCTCCCAGCTCAAGCAGCTCGACGTCACGCTCAACCAGGACGTGCTGCTGGCGCGCTACGGCAAGCGCCTCAACCCGGATGTCATCTACCACAACCTGATCTGGGCCCAGGCCGCGCTGGACCGCCTGCGCGAAGCCGTGTTCCACGTGGTGGCTTCCGACCGCGTCCAGATCACCGCGGCGATGCGCAGCTACGAGGACATCATGCAGCGCAAGCATGCCCTCGCGAAAGCGTTCCCGGAACGCAACGAACGGCTGCAGGACCTGCTCGACACGTTCCCGGGCCTGGGCGTCAAGCTCGTGGCCGAGCTCATCGGCCACGCCGACTCGGCCTACCTCCAGGGCCGCGTGCACGCGCTCCAGCGCAACGTGCTGAACCACGTGCTGCGCGCCGACCCGGACCTCGCGGCCGCCATCGATTCGCAGGTCGACGCGCTGCGCCTGGCCTCCTCGCGCGTCCGCCCGCACGTCACGCCGCGCATGCTCGAGTTCGCGGCCGTCGCCGAGGAGATCATCGTCGCGCAGCTCCGCGTGGACGATCTCGTGGCGGAGATGATCGCGCTGCCGAGCGTCCAGCGCGTGGTCGAACTCTCCGCCGTGCACGTGGACCAGTTCGTGAAGGCCATGGAGCACAGCAACCGCTACCGCTGGTTCCTCTACTCGGTCTGCGTGACGCTGATCTGCTACCTCGGCTTCGTGCTCTATCGCCTCGCCATGGCCCGCGACAGCGAGCGCCGCGCCGGTGAACTCGAGTACGCCAAGAACCTGGCCGAGGAGGCCAACCGCGCCAAGAGCGAGTTCCTGGCCAACATGAGCCACGAGATCCGCACGCCGATGAACGGCGTGATGGGCATGACGGCGCTGTTGCAGGACACCGAGCTCGATGACGAGCAGCGCGAGATGGCGGGCACGATCGAACGCTCCGCCGATTCACTGCTCTCGATCATCAACGAGATCCTCGACTTCTCGAAGATCGAGGCCGGGCGCATGGAGATCGCGCCGGTGCCCTGTGATCTGCGCCAGGTCGTGGGCGACGTGATGGAACTGCTCGGCAACCGGGCCGACGCGAAGGGTGTCGAACTCGTCGCGCGCTGGTCGCCCGAGGCGCCGCACCACGCCGTCGCCGACAGCCTGCGCGTTCGCCAGGTGCTGCTCAACCTGGTCGGCAACGCGATCAAGTTCACCGAGGTCGGCCACGTGCTCGTGACGGTCCGCTCCGAGCGCAACGGCAGCGGCGGGTTGTTCCTGCGCTTCGGCGTCGAGGACACCGGCATCGGCGTGAGCTCCAAGAAGCTGTCGAAGATCTTCGAGGCCTTCACCCAGGAGGACGCCTCGACAACGCGCCGCTACGGAGGCACCGGGCTGGGTCTCGCGATCAGCCGCCAACTCGTCGAGCTCATGGGCGGCGAGGTCGCCGTGACCAGCACCGAGGGTGCCGGCTCGACCTTCTCCTTCAGCCTGCCTTTCCAGGGTGCCGAGGCCGACGCCGATCCGGTCGCCGCGGCGCCGCGCCTGTCGGGCTCCCGCGTGCTCGTCGCCTCACACCAACCGGTCGTCCGGCTGGCGATCGAGGAGTCGCTCGTCGGCTACGGCGCCCGCGTCGTCAGCGTCGAGTCCGGCAGTGAGGCCCTCGCCCATCTGCGCGAAGCCGTGCGCGCGGTGGACCCGATCGGCGCCATCGTCGTCGACGAGCAGCTGACCGACGGCCCCGGCAAGGACTTCGTCGCTCAGCTCGGGACCGACGTCGAGGGCGCTCCGCTCCACCGCGTGCTGCTCGTGAAGGCCGGCTTGCGCACCGTGGACGAGTCCTCGTCAGCGCGGCTCGAGGCCCGGCCCGTACGCCCCTGGCGCATCGCGCGGGCGCTGTTGCCCGCGCAGCCGAAGCCCGCGTCACCCTTGGCCGCCGAAGAGGCGCCGGTCGTGCGGCACGCCAGCGAAGCCCGCCCGAAGCCGGCAGCCGCGCAGCGCGCCCCCGCGTCGCCGGACGCCGTGCGCGAGTCGGTCGGTGACCGCAAGCTCCTTGCAGGCGCCCGGCAGCCCGTCGACCAGCAGCCCGACTCCCAGCCCGACTCCGAGTTGCCGCGCCCGCGGGTGCTGTTGGCCGAGGACAACCGCGTCAACCAGAAGGTCGCGATGCGGTTGATCGAACGCCTCGGCTGCGATGTCGATGTGGCCGACGACGGTCAGGCCGCCGTGGAGATGGCCAGCGAAGGCACCTACGACCTGGTGCTGATGGACATCCAGATGCCGCGCCTCGACGGCTACGAGGCGACGCGCGTGATCCGCGAGCACCTCGACAGCGCGGCCCTGCCGATCATCGCCATGACCGCCAACGCGATGGACGGGGATCGCCAGATCTGTCTCGAGGCCGGCATGGACGACTACATCTCCAAGCCGATCAACCGCGAGGCCTTCGCCACCGTGCTCGCGAAGTGGATCGCGACGCGGCACACCGAAGCGAGCTGAGTCGGCTCGCGGCCGAGTTCGCGGCACCCGGACACCCGGAACGGTCGCGCGCCTGACGGCTGAGCGACCGTCTCGCCCGGAGCGTCGCCGCCGCGGCACTCACCGGCGCCCTGCCGGCGATCAGGCCCGCCTGCGCGACACCCTGGTCTTCGCGGAGGAGGTCTTCTTCGGCCTGGCCGCCTTCTTCGCCGGTGCCTTCTTCACCGGTGCCTTCTTCGCCTTCTTCGCCACGGTCCCGACGGCCCCGGCGAGCACGTCCAACACCGCGTCCACGTGACCCTTCACGCGCACCGGGGACCAGATCGCCTCGACGCGACCCTGCTCGTCGATCAGGAAGGTCGAGCGGATCGTGCCCCGGACCTGCTTGCCGTACATGAGCTTGTCGCCGAACGCGCCGTACCTGGTGGCCACCTTGTTGTCGGCGTCGGTGAGCAGGTCGAAGGGCAGCGTGTACTTGCCGCGGAACTTGTCGTGGCTCTCCAGCGAATCCTTGGACACACCGAGCACGGTCACGCCTCGGCGCTTCAGCCGCGCCATGGAGTCACGGAAGTCGCAGGCCTCCGTCGTGCATCCCGGCGTGCTGTCGCGCGGATAGAAGTACAGCACGACCTTGCCGCCACGCAGGTCTTCCAGTGACTGCTTGCCGCCCGCGGTGGACGGGAGCGAGAAGCCGGGCGCGGCCCCACCGACCTTGACCATGCTGCACCTCCGGACTGGACTCCCGGGACAGGCGAAGCCGCGGAGGATACGAGTGCCCCCGGAAAAGAAAAAGGGCTGGAGACGCGAGCGGCGCGTCTCCAGCCCCAATGGCAGCAGTCTTCGATCGGAGTGTCAGGCCCCGGCGGAGATGGCGAGGCCCGTTCGCATGCGAACGGGAGCAACACCGGGTCCTTCCGACACCGATCGCGAACCGATCCCGGGATCGGGCCAGGAGGGAGAGGCTGCGAGGCCGATCGTCGACGTCGACGAGTGGGGA
>JAJDER010000078.1 GCA_029259725.1 Planctomycetota bacterium
GCTCATCGCATCCTGGGGCTGGAGAAGGTCCCAAGGGTTTGGCTGTTCGCCAATGAAAGCGGTACGCGAGCTGGGTTCAGACCGTCGTGAGACAGGTCGGTCTCTATCCGGCGTGGGCGCAGGAAACCTGCGAAGATTTGCCCCTAGTACGAGAGGATTGGGGCGGACGAACCCCTGGTGTACCAGTTATCGCGCTAGCGGTATCGCTGGGTAGCTAAGTTCGGACAGGATAAGCGCTGAAGGCATATAAGCGCGAAGCCCACTTCAAGATGAGGTTTCCCCATCAGGCTCCTGGTAGATGACCAGGTTGATAGGCCGGAGGTGTAAGTGCAGCAATGCATTCAGCCGACCGGTACTAATAGGCCGATCGATTTGACTACATCTCTTCCTTGCCCTGCGCCCGAAAGGCGCAGCGGGGCACGGTAGAGGAGCGATCTACATCAAGGCTATGCCTTGATTGGCGGATTCGCGACACGAGACCAGAGAGAGACAACTTCCCGGTGCCTATGCCGGTCTGGCCACACCTGTTCCCATTCCGAACACAGTCGTTAAGCAGATCGGGCCGATGGTATTGGTTAAAGCCGAGAGAGTAGGTTGGTGCCGGGTTTGATATTCAGGAGGGGTCCGTCGTTGCGAGCGCAACGGCGGGCCCTTCTTTTTTGCCCACCGCGAACCTCGACGTCGGTGGGCGGTTCGAGGACGACATGGGAACCTCCCCGGTCGCAGCGTCGCCTGGTGTCCGTCGCAGGGTGTGGCCCAGCGTGGGTTCATGGCTGGTCTGCCTGGCCCTCTGCGGGTGTGGGGATTCCGCGCCTGATGGCGCGAGCGGGAGCGAAGTCGAGGGGGGCGCCGAGCGTCAAGCGCCGCCCGTTCTCGCGCGCAACGTGCTGCTCGTGTCGCTCGACACGGTCCGGGCCGATCGCCTCGAGTCGTACGGGTACCGGGTCCAGACGTCGCCCAACCTGGATGCGCTGGCGCGCCGCTCCGTGCTGTTCGAGCGAGCTCAGGCGCAGGCGCCCCAGACCGCGCCTTCGCACGCGTCGTTGTTCACGTCCGAGTACCCGGGCGCCCACCAGATCATCAACGCCCACTCGTCGGCCTCGACGCTGTTCACGCTGCCCACGGGGGTCACGACGTTGGCCGAACTGCTTCAGGGGCAGGGGATCGACACCGCGGCCTTCGTGAGCGGCGGCAATCTCACGCGGCGCATGGAGATGGACCGCGGTTTCGACGTGTGGGACGAGCGGAACGAGGACGTCTCCGGTCGCGTCGACGCCTTGTTGGAGTGGATGCTCGCGCCCGAGCGAGGGCGTTTCTTCGCGACGCTGCACACGTACCAGACCCACGCGCCCTACCTCCCGCCGCGGGAACTCGTCCCGCGCTTCGTGGCGGCCGACTACGACGGTCCGTTGCGCGAGCGGCTGGACCGCTACCTCGCGTTGCCGGCGGAAGAGGCGTGGCAGGGAGCGGTCGGGCCCGACTACTGGGATGGGATGCTCGAGTACACCGACGCCGACGTCGCCTTCCTCTCGGATCTCTACGACGCGGAGATCGCGTATCTCGATGACCAGCTGCGCCGGGTCCTCGAGGTCGTGTTCAAGAGCGAGCGGGCGGCGGACACGGTGGTCGTCGTGCTCGCCGATCATGGCGAGGAGTTCAAGGATCACGGGAAGTTCCAGCACGACCAGGTGTTCCAGGAACTGCTGCACGTTCCTTTGATCATGCGCCTGCCGAACGAGCTCGAGAAGCAGGGATGGCGCGGTCGGGTGCCCGAGCCGGTGGAGTTGGTCGACGTGGCGCCGACGGTCGCCGAGCTCATGGGTGTCTCGAGCGAGGGCACCGGCTGGGCGGGTCGATCGCTCGTGCCGCTGCTCCGACATCCCGGTCGCGCTCCGGCCGACTGGGCCGACCGGCCGCAGTACTCCGAACTGGTGATCGAGCCCGGGCCGAAGTACTACCAGTCCATCGCGTGGCGGGGGTGGAAGTACGTGTATGCCTGGCAGAAGGACATCGACCACGAATGGGAGTGGTTCTTCCACCTCGGACACGACCCGGGCGAGACCCAGAACCTCATCCACAGCGAGGAACCCGAGGTGGTCGAGGCTCGGGAGCGGCTCAAGGAGCAGCTGTTCCGGCATACCGAAGAGACCGTGGGGAAGGCGGCGCGTGTCGGCGAGGGCGGGGCCGCCGAGGTGGACGATGGCATGCGCCAGACGCTCGAGCAGCTCGGCTACCACGGCTCGGGGGGCGCAGGCCGCCCTGACGGGGGGGATCGGCGCTGACGGACTGGGGGCGTGGGTCCCGGGGGCGTCAGGCCACGATCGGCAGGCGTCGAACGCGTGCCCCGGGAGCACCGCGGAGGTCGCCGGGGTGCATCGGCGTGCGTGTCGAAGCGGCCCTTGGGGGCGAAGCGGCCCTTGGGGACGAAGCGGCCCTTGGGGACGTGGAGATCCGCGGCGACATCGCGTGTGAGCAGCTCGGGTCGGGGTCGCTACCATTGCGCACGTGTCCGCCAGGTCCCCTGCCCGTCCCGTTGTCCCGGCTCTCGTTGCGCTCCTCCTGCTCGCGTCGCTCCTGGCCGTCGGTGCGTGCGGCCCGGAGGCCACGGAGCCCATCGAGCGCCTGGCCGGTCTCGACAACGTGCTGCTGGTCACCCTTGACACCACGCGCGCGGACCGGCTCGGTTGCTACGGCCACGAGGCGGCGGCCACACCGCGCCTGGACGCCCTGGCCGAGCAAGGCGTGCTCTTCGAGCGCTGCTTGACCGTCGCCCCGGTGACCCTGCCCTCGCACGCGTCGATCCTCACCGGGCTGTTGCCCTTCCGGCACGGGGCGCGCAACAACGGGACCCACGTGTTGCCCGAGGAGGTCGAGACCCTCGCCGAACGCCTTGCCGACGCGGGCCTCGCGTCGGGCGCCGTGGTGTCGGCCTTCGTGCTCGACGCGCGCTACGGTCTGGATCAAGGCTTCGCGGACTACGATGACGACCTGTCGCGCGCCGATGTGCAGGCCGGCTCGATGCTCGTCCCCGAGTCCGACGCCTCCGATGCCGCGACGCGCGCCCTCGCCTGGCTGGCCGAGCACGACGACGAGCGCTTCTTCCTCTGGCTGCACTTCTACGACCCGCACGCCCCGTACGCGCCGCCGGAGCCGTATCGCTCGGCCCACGCCGATCCCTACGACGCGGAACTGGCCTACACCGATGCCGCGCTCGGGCGCGTGCTCGACGGGCTGGCCGGCGACGGGCGGCTCGACCGCACGCTGGTCGTCGTCACCGCCGACCACGGCGAGTCCCTGGGCGAGCACGGCGAGAGCACGCACTCGGTCTTCATCCACGATGCGACGACGCGCGTGCCGCTGCTGTTCCACCATCCGTCGCTCAGCGCCGGCGCCCGTCTGGGAGGCGTCGTCAGCGTGGTCGACATCGTGCCCACGGTGCTCGAGCTGCTCGGCGAGGCGCCCGAGCCAGGAGTCGACGGTCGCTCCCTGGCCCCGTTCCTGCGTGGCACGGCGACGGCCCCGCCCGCCGACGATCGCCTCGTCTACGCCGAGTCGATGACGCCCCTGTTCAGCTACGGCTGGTCCGATCTGCGCGCCGTGAGCGATGCGCACGGCCGGTTCATCCGCGCCCCGCGACCCGAGTTCTACGACCTGCGCATCGACCCCGGCGAGACCGACAACGTCTTCGCCGCGGATCCGCGCCGCGCCACGCGGCACGCGGCCGCCCTGGCCGACTGGCTCGCCGACGGGGAGGTGCTGACCTCGGCGGGTGACGTGGACGAGGCGGCCCGGCGCACTCTTGCCGCGCTTGGCTACGTGGCGCGAGACCCGGACGCCGACGGCGCCGAGCGCGCCGACCCCAAGGACTTCGCCGGGTTGGAGAGCGAGGTGCATCGCGGACTCGATGCCCTGCGGCGCGGACGTCCGGCCGAAGCGGAAGCGATCCTGCGTGGCGTGCTGGTCGCCGCCCCCGAGCATCACGAGGCGCAGACCGCGCTGGTCAACACCTGGCTGGGTCAGGCGCGGCTCGAGGACGCGCGCCCGTTGCTCGCGCGCATGGTCGCCCGGCCGGTACCCGATGTGCTCGACCTGATCACGCTTGCCGACGTGGACCGCCGCCTGGGGGTCGAGGACTGGCGTGGCCCGCTCGATCTGGCGCGTGACCTCCATCCGCGCGATCCGCGCCCGTGGACGTTCGAGGCGGCTTGGGTCCTGGCCGAGGGGCGCGCGGGCGAGGCGGTGGGCCTGTATCAGCGCGCGACCGAGCGGGATCCCGACGGGCTCGAGGCCTGGCGTGGTCTCGGCCGCGCGCGGCGGAGTGCCGGCGACACGCCGGGTGCCGTGCTCGCGCTGCAGCGGGCCGTGGCCCTCGACGGGGAGGACTTCGAGAGCGCCTACCTGCTCGGCGTCGTCCTGCAGGCTGCCGGCGAGAGCGCGCGCGCACGCGACGCGTTCATCGGGGCGTTGCGCATCGACCCCGAGGACGTCTCGACGCGCGTGCACCTGGGTGCGCTGGCGACGAGCGCCGGGCGCCTGACCGAGGCGGAACGCTGGGTGCGCGAGGCCATCGAGCGCGACGCCGAGAACCGGTTCGCGTGGCACAACCTCGCGCTCGCGCTGCTGGCCGCGGATCGTGCCGTCGAGGCGGCGGACGCGGCGACCCGGTCGACGCAGCTGGCGACAGCAGCCGGAGAGATGCCGCTGGAGACTTGGATCCTGCAGCTCGACGCCTGCCGGCGGGCGGGACGCGATGCGGCCGTGCTCGAGGCCGCCACGTCGATCCTGGCCGCGCGACCGGGACATGTGCGAGCGTTGGTCGAGGCCGCCGTGGCCCAGGGTCGCCTCGGTCAGGAACCGGAGGCGCGCGCGCGGCTGTCGCAGGCACGCCTCGCGGATCCGGCCTGGCTGGCACGGCGCGTGGCCCGGGATCCCGAGTTGGCGGCGTTGGTCGAGCGCCTCGGCCCCTGACCGCCCCTGACCTGGCCCGACCGGCCCGCACCCGCCGCGGCGGTCGATCGCGACTCCTCCGATCCGCCGCTTCTCGCCGACGCCGATCCGCCCTAGGCTGGACGAGTCGAAGGAGGAACCGCCATGCGCTCGATCATCGCTGTGCTCATCGCCGTCCTGCTCCTCGGGCTCAGCGTGGGCGTGTTCCTGTTCGCCCGTGCGGAGGCTGCTCAACGCGACCACCACGAGGCACGCTCGGCCGAACTGCGGGCCGCGCTCGCCGAACGCGCGGTCGAGGCCGACGCGGCCCGCGCGGGCGGTAGCGGTGGCAGCCCCCGCGGTCTGGCGCCTGCGGGCTCGCTCGAACAGCAGAACGAGGCCCTGCGCGATGAGGTCGAGTCGCTGCGAGCGGAGGCGGCTGCGCTGCTGGCCGAGATCGAGGCGGCCGGCGGTCAGGTCGACGAGACGCTGGAGGAGCGCCTGCGACGGCTCGCGCTGCAGAAGACCGATGACGGCGGCCGCTGAGGGCGCCGGACTCCCATGATCGCAGGTCCGCCCCTCGCCGCGACGCTGCTGCTCCTGCTGGCGCTCGCGTCCGCGTGCCCGGACGTGGTGGCCCCACCGCTGACCGTCGATGACGTCTCGGACCGTGCCAAGCAGGCGCGGGAGCTGCGCCGCACCGGGCATCCCGCCGAGGCCTTGAAGGCCCTGAAGGGACTGCCCCCGCCCGCGGCCACCGACAGTCGTGTGCTCGGCGAACGCGTGCAGGCGCTGATGGACCTCGGGCGGAGCGAGGAGGCCGTCGAGGTCCTGCGGCAACTCGTGGGCGAGCGACAGGTGGCCTTGCCCGCCGTGGCGGCGGACGTCCGCGTGCTGGTCCATCAGGGCCGGGCGGAAGAGGCCCTGCGTCAGGCCGATGCCATGCTTGCCGGCGCGCCGAACCACCTCGACCTGCTCGTCGGTCGGATCGCGGCACTGCTCGCCCTGGACCGGGTTGGCGATGCCGTGCAGGCCCAGCGCACCCTGCCCGACACGGCACCCGCGCAGCTGCTGGAACGTGTCGAGATCGACGTGCTGTTGGCGCGCGCCGCGGCCGAGGCCGCCGATCCCGAACTGCTCGAGCGTGCCGTTCCCAAGTTGGAGCGAGCGCTCGAGCTGGACCCCGCTCGGCTCGCCGTGCGCCTGGCCCGGGCCGACGCCCTCGCGGGCTTCAACCGCTCCGAGCGGGCCCAGGCGTTGCTGGACGAGGTCCTCGACGAACTCCAGGGCGAGCCGCGGCGTTCGGCCCTGACGCGGCGCGGAGACGTGTTGCGCGCCGCGCAGCAGATCGAGGACGCGCGGGATTGCTACGAGCAGGTCCTCGCCGAGGTCCCGGAGCATCGCGGCGCCGCGGTGGGTCTGGCGCGCTGCGACCTGAAGGAGGGGCAGCTCGCGCAGGCGGCCGTGCGTCTCGAAGGCGTGCTCGCCCTCGAACCCTCGGCGCTGGACGCGGGCCTGGCCCTGGCGGAGGTCGAGTTGGCGCGGCGCCAACCGGAGCGCAGCGTGGCCTGTCTCGAGCGCGTCCTGGCCACGCGCGCGAACCACCTCAAGGCGCTCTACATGCTCTCGCGGGCGTGGCGCCTGGCCGGGCAGCACGAGCGGGCGGCCGAGGTGCTCGATCGCTACACGCGGCGCAAGCAGGAACTCGCCGGGCGCGCGGAGCACTGACGGGTCCGAGGACCGCCGGCGTCACCGATCGGACGCGTGGGTCTCGCCGGCGCCCCCGAGCAGCGGGCGTGCGCTGGGTACCGCGGCGCCGTCCGGACCGTCGCCCTCCACCAGCTTCGGGCCCAGCCGGATCGGACTGGTCCAGGCCAGCTCGAGGTCCTCGAAGACCACGCGTAACCACGCGTTGCGCGCGCCGGGCGGGGGCGCCCAGGGCAGCTCGGCGGTCTCGGCGCCGACGCCCAGCGTGACCTGGGCGTCGCGCTCCGGGCTCTCGAGCCGGATCACACCGGTCGCCGGGGCGAAACGCACCCGCGCGCTGACGTCGCCCAGCGCACCCGGGAGCTGAAGCGCAGCCGTGAGGCCCGTGGCCTCCTGCTCGAACGCGACATCGGCCACCACGGAGCCATCGACCACGGCTTCGACCCGAGCCGGGCGGCGCGTCTCCCCCGTGCGGAGCAGCAGGCGGGCGTACACTACCCGTTCGCCATCCGCGGGCACGTCGAGCGCGAGGCTCATGCCGAAGTCCGCGGCCGAGCCGGTGCCGTCGGCGGCTCCCGCGCGGGTGACCAGGCCATCGACGATCAGGTCCAACCGCTCGAGCCAGAGCCCGTCGGCCTGGAGCGTCAGCTCGAACGGCTCGGGACCCGCCGCGTGTGCTGCGCGCGCGCCCAGCGGGTGCCCGGCCCACGTCGCCCAGAGCGAGAGCGGGACCGTCGAGGCGAAGGTGCGGCGCGCGTGGAGCGCCTCGAACACGCTCTCCCGCGTGAGCTCGGCGCACCAGGTCCCGACGTAGGACCCGAACGCCGACTGGTGGTCGGAGCCGGCCACCAGTCCGAAGTGGAGCCCACGTTCGAGTTGCGGCAGGACGTAGCGGCGGGGCGGCATGCCGCGCATGGCCCGCGGCGCCTGCGCGGCTTCCGAGCTGCCGCGATAGCCTTGCCAGACCTCGACCAGCCGGTCGTAGCGTGGCTCGAACTGGCTCCAGTCGAAGACGATCCCACTGCCCGCGAACATGCCCGCCGGCGTGTGCGGGATGCTCAGCACCCGGGCGGATGCGAACGCGTCCCACAGGTCCTCGGGCGCCGCCGCGCGGCCGTCGTCGCGAGTCGGCTCGAACGACTGCCGATACCCGACCACCGGCAGGGCGTCGTCGGCCGCGATGACGTTGCGGTGGCCGGTCCACGCATCGGCGCGTTCGTAGGCCCGCAGGTTCACCATGCGTCCGTCGATCTGGTGCGCCTCGACCCAGGCGAGCGAGCGCCACCAGTCGTACGCGGTCATGTGCTCGAAGTGATCGGTCAACGCCAGGAAATCGAGCGGTGCGACATCGAAGGCGTAGCGCATCGCATCGAGGAAGGGGCCGTCCCAGTTGCTCGAGCAGCGCGAGAGGTCGGTGTGGCGGTGCAGGTCGCCGAGAGCCAGGTGCAGCCGACGGCCGTCGGGCAGGCTCCGGGCCTCGCGCCGCGCGTGCGGCAGCCGCGCGGCCCCTGGCTCCAGCTCGCCGAGCCGCCGACCGGGGCCGAGGGCGATGGGCACCTGGCGCGGCGCGCCGCGGGCGATGCGCCCGGGTGTCACGGCCGTCTCCGATCCGCTGATCGGACGCCACCACGAGAGACCCGTCTCGGTCAGCGTGTCCTCGAGCACGCGGCCGTCGCCGACGACGGCGTAGCCCGCGCCGCCGCCGCGCAGTCGCGTCAGTCCGAGCGATGCGTCGCAGCGCCCCTCGCTCCCCGTCAGGCCGGCGTGATGTCGGTCGCCCGCGGACCACCGCCGGCCGTCGTAGCGCGTCCAGTAGCTGTACCAGATCGACGTCCGCCAACCCTTGCCGCCCGACGAGGACCCCATCACGTCGGCGAAACTCTCGGCCATGGGATCGTCGGCGGCCGCCGGCAGTGGCAGCCCGCGAAAGAACAGCAGCAGGTTGCCCCCGCCATCGACCATCAGGCGGGGTTGCTCACAGCTGTCCGCGAGGGCCGGCTTCATGCCCGCGGTGGGCGGGTCGAGCAGCGGCGCGACGAGCCCGTCCTCGATGGCGACGATCTCGATCGTGCGCTCGCTGTGGAGCGCCTCCTCCAGCCGGTTGTAGGAACCCTCCCGCCCCCAGGCCTCACCCGCGACCTCGTAGGCGAGGTAGAGCCGCTCCCCGTCCGCGGCGAGACTCGGTCCCGCCTCGAATCGCGGGCTGTCGGTCACGGCCGCTCGTTGCTCGACCGTGGCGCGGCCGTCCTCGGCGAGGGTGATCCAGGCCACGGCCACGTCGTAGTCGCCGCCGTCCGCCGTGTCCCAGGCGACGGCGAAGCGCCGGGGCGCGATCGGGGTGGCGGCCGGAGCCCAGGCCGAGTGGCCCACCGAGACGTCGACGGGAGGGCCCGCCCCGTCGGCATCCAGGGACGCGGCTCGGAGCGTCATCCCGTCGCGGTCCAGCTGCTGCCAGACCAGGAGCAGGTGACCGTCCGGGTCGGCCACGAGGACGGGAGCCAGCAGGTGGGCCCGGCCCTCCACCAGGAGGTCGGTGGGCGTCCCGAGTGCGCCGAGGCCCTCGGCCGTGGCAGCGGGTGCGACGAGCAGGTGACGCAGAGCCCAGCCGTCGGCGTGTTGTTCGGACCAGACCAGGTGGATGCGGTCCTCGGCATCGCAGGCCGCCGCGAGGCCGAGCACGCGCGTGGGCGAGGTGTAGGCGACCACCGGTTCGGACGTGTCCCAGTCAGGCAGCGAACGCAGCTCGATGCGGTCGGCCCCACCGTCCCAGGCCACGTGGGCCACCCAGGGCGTGCCCGTGCTGCGCCGGACGACCGCGGGTTGATCGCGGGCGACGACCGGCGACGTGGGCAGGTCGTAGCTGCGCGGGACCAGGCGGCCCTCCTTGCGCACGGGCCAGAGCGGGTCCTCGCCCGGGTCGTCGCCGCAGCCGGCGCCGAGGCACAGCAGCACGACCGCGAAGCCCAGCGCCGGACGGCGGCCGGACGCGCGCGGGGCCTGGACGCTCATGGCGTCTCCCCGGCGAGGGACACCAGGTCGTGGCCGCCTCGCGGACCGCTCCCGTCGCCGGAGCGCGGCCTGACTCCGGCCAGCGGCGCGGCGAGGACGGCCGTCGCCACCAGCAACGGGGCCAGGTGCAGCAGCAGCCGCGCGAGGGTCAGGTTGAGCAGGAAGACCACCGGGTCGCCACCGGCCAGCGCTTCCTCGGCGGCCGGACTGCTCCAGGCCGTGACCGTGTAGGCCAGCACGTAGGCCGAGAGCTGCCAGACGATGAGGATCAACAGCAGCGCGAGGTCGCGGCGCAGCAGCGTGCGCCCGGCGAGCCCGAGCAACACCAGGGCCGCAGGCCAGGTCAGGTTCCAGCGGTGCAGGGTGTCCGCCGAGGCGACTTCGGCGCGCAACGCGGCCAAGATCGGACCGAGGCGTGCGAGTCCGGCGGTGACCGCATCGGGGTTGAGTTGCGCCGGGTAGTGCTCGTCCAGAGCGGGGAAGCCCTGGGCGCGCAGCCCCCAGGCCGCCACGTAGATCACGCTGGCCGGCAGGACGACGCGCGCCGTCAGGGCGAATCGGCGGGCACCCCCGAGGGCGAGCAAGCCGAGGGCGACGCCGGCCACGAACGGCAACGCTTCGTTCTTCACCAGGGTCGCGAAGCCGAGCAGCAGCCCGGCTTCCCACGCCAGCCGGCGCTGTTCCGGCGCGACCAGCGCGGCGGCCGCGGCGAGCCCGCCGCCGGTGAGGAACAGCGACAGCGGGATGTCCGCCATGGCCGAAGCGGCGCCCGCCCCCGGCGGCGGGAACACGAGGTAGAGCGAGGGCGGGAGGCAGGCCACCCAGAGCGCGGCGGCCGCGCCGACCCAGCGTCGCGATGTGGCGCGCGCGACGATGCCGTAGAGCACGAGCGCCAGGGCCACGGCGAACCACGGGAACAGCGCCGAGGCGAGGCGGTCGTCGAAGCTCCCGTTCACCAGCGCCGGAAGGTTGGCGACGTGGGACACGAGCGGCGGGTAGCGCTGGTGCGTGAAGGCGAAGGCCGGGTCGCTCGAGACCGGGCCCATGAGCGTGCCGTCGAAGGCCAGCACCTTGGCCTTGAAGATCCAGCGCGTGAGGGCGTCGAACTGGAACGCCGGGCGTTGCCAGCCGGCGCGGACGACGGAGAAGAGCGCCGCGCCCAGGGGCAGCAGCAGCGCGAAGCCCAGCACGCGCGAGAGCGCGCCTTCGGGCGGGAGGCTTCGGGCGGATGCCGCGCTCCGTCCGTCGACGGGGCTGCCGGGCCGCGCCCTGTCGCCGCCTCGCCGCAAGCGGAACCACAGGCCGGCCACGGCGGCGGCCCACAGCATCAGCATCCCGAAGGGCGACACGCCGAGTCCGGCCGAGTCGGCCAGCATCGAGAGCGCACCGAGCCCCCCGAGTCCGAACATGAGCGCGCGGCCGAAGCGTTCGAGCGGATCGAGACCCGGCGCGCCGAGCACCCGGTCCACCAGGCCGCCGAGCACCGCGGCAGCGACCAACGCCACGACCAGCCCGATCATTCGCCCGCTCTCTCCAGGCGTGGCGGTTCACTGCCCAGCAGGATCAGATCGACTCCGGGCAGGCTGTCATCCTCGAGCGTGCTGCCCTCCTCGGCGGTCAGCCCGACGACGCGACGGGGATACAGGTCGTAGGCCAGGAACCAGGCGTCGTTGCGCGGCACGCCCTTGAGCTGGATCGTGCCGCCGTCCGGCAGCAACACGGCCGCTTCCTCGACCAGCCCGAGCCAGTGGAACGCCCGCCGGCTGCGCGCCTGGGCGAAGCCGCCGCGCAGCAGCGAGCGCCCGATGCGTGCCGCCGAGCCGTCGCGGCCTACGGCCTCGCCGAGCGCCTGGGCCCCGACGAACTCCTCGCGCCCCGCGCGCAGGGCCTCGGGAAGCCGCTCGGCGGGCACGAGTTTCAGCGCCGCCGCGGCGAACACGAGGACGAGGACGATCCGGGCCACGAGCGTGCGGAGCATCGACGCATCATGACCGTTGCAAGGGGGCCGGACCACCCACGATCCCCGGCCCGGGGTGTACGCTGGGCTGCGAGGCGAACCCGGACACGCACTTGGCGTGGGTGAGGGCGGACGTGACGTCGAGGCGCAGGGACAGGAGCAGGGAGTCGAGCGCGCGGCGGTCTCTCGCGGCGTGGTGGGGTGCCGTGGCGTGCATCGCGAGCATGGGGTCGGCGCCGACTTGCCATGCCCAGCTGCTGCCCGGGGAAGTCGCCAGCCACCAGAAGATCAGCAGCACCCAGGGTGGGTTGCCGCCCGTGCTGCAGGACCTCGATCGTTTCGGTCGATCCGCCGCGGCGCTGGGAGACCTGGACGGCGACGGCGTGACGGACCTCGCGGTCGGTGCGCCGGGTGACGATGACGGCGGGGTGGCGACGGGTGCCCTGCACCTCCTGTTCCTGCAACCCGACGGCACCGTGGGCGGGGTCGCCAAGATCAGTGAGACCGCGGGGAACTTCGGCGTCGACTTCGACGATGGCGATCAGCTGGGGTGGTCCGTGGCGGGTCTTGATGACTTCGGTGGTGACGGCGTGCCCGATCTCGCGGTGGGTGTGATGGGCGATGACGACGGTGGCGACGGGCGCGGCGCGGTCTGGATCCTGCAGCTCGACACCGACGGCTCGGTGCTCGCTGCGGCGAAGATCAGCGACACCGCGGGTGGGTTCACCGGCCAACTCGATGACGGCGACCAGTTCGGCGCGGGTGTGGCGTCCCTCGGTGACCTCGACGGGAACGGCGTCGGCGACCTGCTCGTCGGCGCCAGCCTCGACGATGACGGCGGCACGACCGGGACCATCGACGACAACGTCGGCGCGGTCTGGGTCCTGTTCCTCGCGGCCGACGGCAGCGTGATCGCGCACCAGAAGATCAGCGCCCTCGAGGGTGGCTTCACCGGAGCGCTGGATGACGGCGACGAGTTCGGCATCGCGGTCACTTCGCTGGGCGACATCGATGGGGATGGCGTGATCGATGTCGCCGTCGGTGCGCAGCGCGACGATGACGGCACGGCCAACCGCGGCGCCGTCTGGCTGCTCTACCTGGACACCGACGGCACGGTGAAGCAGCACGGCAAGATCAGCCAGACCGAGGGAGGCTTCGTCGGCCCGCTCGACCCCAATGACGCCTTTGGTGTCTCGGTCGCCGCGCTCGGGGATGTCGACGGGGACGGAGTCGGCGACCTGGCCGTGGGTGCGCGCGGGGACGACGACGGTGGCGACGGTCGCGGCGCGGTCTGGATCCTGATGCTGACGCCTGAGGGCACGGTCAAGGCCGAGGTCAAGATCAGCGACACCGCCGGGAACTTCTCGGGCGGGATCCAGGATCTGGAGTTCTTCGGGCGCTCGGTCGGTGCGCCGGGCGATCTGGATGGTGACGGGCTCGCCGACGTGGTCGTGGGCAGTCATCACGACAATGACGGCGGCACGAAACGCGGCTCGGTCTTCGTGCTCTTCCTGCACGGCGCTCAGTGGGTGAGCGTGGGCAGCGGACTCGCCGGGCGCGGCGGCGTGCCGAGCCTCGAAGGCCACGGCACCCTGCTGGCGGGTGATGCGGTCAGCCTGGTCACGTCGGGTGCCGCGACGAGCGCACCGGCCACGCTGGTCGTCGGTCTCGCCGAGGTGTCGGTGCCCTTCAAGGGCGGCGTGCTCGTGCCCGCACCCGACATCCTGGTGTCGGCGGGCACGGATGCGGCGGGTGGCTTCACGCTTCCGTCGGTCTGGCCCGCGGGCATTCCGCCGGGAACGGAGCTGCACTTTCAGACCTGGATCGTCGACCCCGGCGGGCCGGCCGGCTTGGCGGCCACGCCCGGGCTTTCCGCCACGACACCCTGAGCAGCAGCAGCGGCCGCGCAGCGCATGAGCGTCGCGACCTCGCGTGCCGAATGGTCGCGTGCCGAATGGTCGCGCGCCGTGGGGCCGCGCGTCTCGAGGACACCAGCCTGGACTCCAGCTTCTGCTGCGGGATCGACAGGGCCTTCATGGCGGCGTCGAACGACGCGGTCGATGCTCGACGGGGTGTTCACCCCGCCTCCGCGTCGACCACGCCGCTGCTCCTTGCCA
>JAJDER010000079.1 GCA_029259725.1 Planctomycetota bacterium
GCCTCGGCCGCCGCCGAGGAGGGGGCTCCTGATTTTCGGGCATGAGGTCTGAGGCGAGTTTCGAGGCGAAGCCTCGACTGTCTGAGCAGCAGATCTCATGCCCGAAAATCAGGAGCACACGGCACGACGCCACCGAAGGCCAGCTGTGGCGCAAGCTCCTAGCCCCGGGCGGGGCGCGCGGCGAGGGCCTCGGCCGCGCGGCGCAGCGCCTCGGTCCGGTCGGCGACAGGCGCGGCGGGGTCCACGCCGTGGTCGCTTCCGGTGAGCCGGATCAGGCGCTCCAGGGCCGCGAAGGCGGTCGACGGGTCCTCGTCGGCGAGCAGCGCCAGCAGCGGCTCGGCGGAGGCCGCGGGGTCGAGGGCCAGGCGCGCCCCCGCCAGGGCCGCCTGCAGGTCGGCGGGCATGTCGGCGGGCGTGCGGTCGGCGGCCCAGCGATCGAGTTCGTCGCGGGCGGCGGGTCGTCCCGAGTGGCCGAGAGCATCGACCACCGCCACGAGCACCTCGGGCTCGGTGCGGCGGCGCAGACCGACCACGAGGGGATCGGCGACCCGAGCGGCGCCGCAGACGCGTGCGGCCTGGGCGGCGATGCCCGGCGTGTCCTCGAGCAGCGCACCCGCGGCCATGATCGCGATGCGGCCACGCGTCTTGTCGTCACAGAGGTCGGGGAGGCGTTCGAGCACTTCGAGACAGTGCATCCGCACGTAGTCGTCGGTGGAGCCGAGGCCTTCCTCGAGGAACGGGAGCACGCCCGGGCCGAGATGCGTCAGCGTGTGGCGGGCGCCATCGATCTGGCGCAGCTGATAGGCGCCGAGGTGGCCGACGAGCAGGCGGACGCGATCCACGAGCGCCGGATCCTCGAAGGGCCCGGAAGCCGCCCAGATCGCGAGGCGCTGGCTCTCCCACCAGTCGAGCATGGCGCGCACCGACTCGGTGCGCGCGGGGATCGGTGCCGAGGTGTGGAAGCCGAAGTCGGTGCCGGCCAAGGCGACGATGCCGGGGAGGGCCAGCTCCTGGATGAAGGCCATGCGGTCGGTCCGCGTCCACTGCAGCTCGACGACGTCACCGGCGAACTCGGTCTTCTCGCGCAGGATCAGCAGCAGCAACTCGACACCCGCGGGGTGGCCGAGCCGTGCGGCGGCGGCCGCTTCGGCGGCACGCACCTCGAGCGGGACGTCGTAGTCCACGGGAAAGGGGCCGAAGCCCTTGATCAGTCGGGGCAGGGCGCCGACGGAACCGTGGCGGGCGAGCTCGTGGGCGGCGGCGGCGGCGACGGCGATCTGCTCGTCACGCAGGGCGGCCATCAGCGTGGTCGCGGCGTCGGCTCCGAGGTCGTCCGAGAGCGCTGCCAGCGCATCGAGCCGTTCGGTCGGTGTGGCGGCCAGGCGCCAGTTCGCCTGGGGCAAGGCCTCTCCGGGCAAGGGAGCGGCGAGCACGTCGCGCCAGAACCACTCGGTCTCGCCCTCCGGAACGCCCGGCAGCGGCGGCACGCTGAGTCCCGCGGGCGACGCCTCGCCGCAGCCGGACGAAACCAGGGCGGCTCCAAGCGCAACAACGGCGCCGAAGGCCCAGGACCGCCTGCAAGGTGAGCGTCTCGAGTCCATGAGGGCGTAGTTTGACATGGCGTGCGCGGCGTCCGTAAGGGTAGGATCCGCCGCTTTCGCACGGAGGTCCGAAATGGCGACGACCGAGCTCGACAAGGAGCTGCTCGCGATCCTCGTGTGTCCCGAGACCAAGGAGCCGGTGACGCTCGCGGACGCCGAGCTGGTGTCCCGCGTCAACGCGGCGATCGAGACCGGCAAGGTCACGTCTCGGGACGGGCAGGCGGTGTCGCGCGCGCTCGATGCGGGGCTCGTGCGACAGGACGGGAAGGTCGTGTACCCGGTGCGCGGCGGCATCCCGATCATGCTCATCGACGAGTCGATCCTCCTGGACGGCCTCGAGAGCTGAACGGGGTCTCGGCCCTGCAGAGACCTGTCCATGGAGAAGCGTCTCCCGTTCGCCCTGCTGCTGTGTCTGGTGTTCGTGTTCCTCTACACCGACCTGGTGATGAAGCCGGGTGGAGCGGACCGCGCCGGCACGGAACCCACCCGTGGCCCGGGGGCGCTCGGCACCGAGCCCGGCAACCCGGTGGATCCGCCCTTGCCGTCCACTCCCGGCTCCCAGCCGGCGACGGTCAACGGCAACGGCGTCGCATCGGGTCCCGGCAGCACCCCTGATGCTCCGGCACGCGAGGTCGGCCCGTCCCAGACCGTGCCGTGGATCGGCAACGGCTTCCACGCCACCTTCGAGACCCTCGGCGGGGGGCTGAGCTCGTACACCCTCGACGACTACCGGATCTCGCCGGAGTCGGACGAGCCGATGGAACTGCTGGGACAGGTCGATGTCGCCACGACCTCGTTCCTGCTCCGCGACGTGCACGGGCGCTGGGGACTCGACCGCGTCCTCTGGGATGTCGAGACCGCCCCCAACGGCAGCCTGGTCTTCACACACGTGACCGAGGACGGCGTCCGCTTCGTGCGGCGCATCGGCGCGACTCCCGACCCGTACGTGTTCGCCCTCGACATCGAGGTGCACAACGACGGCGGTGAGGCCGGGGGCAACCTCAGCCTGGCGCTGGCCGGCGCCCAGGGTCTGCTCGATGACTCGGCGGTGAGCTTCGTGGCGCCCCCGACGGCGCTGGCCGTCGTTCGCGAGCCGGGTGGCGAGGAGTTCATCGAGTGGAGTGGCGGCGACCTCCTGGATGGCACGCCCCGCCGCATCGGGGGGGGCGAAGCGCTGCTCGCCGCCGGTGTGATGACCAACTACTTCGCGTCGGCGCTGGTGCCTGACGCGCAGACGTACGTGACCGAGGTGTCGCCACGCGCGGTCCTCGACCACGTCAAGCTCGAGGTGGCGGCGCTCGAGAAGCAGCCGCTGGACGAGCGCGATCTCGAACGCTGGCGGCGAGACCTGGCGGAGGATCACAGGACCAACGGCTCCGTGGACCTGTTGCTGAGCGTCGCCATGCCCGCGGCGGGCGAGAGCGCCGCCTTCCGCTTTCGCGTGTTCGCCGGACCCAAGAGCCGTGAGCTGCTGGACGGCCCCGGCTTCGGGTTCCTGCGCCCGATCATCGAGTCGAGCTACGGCAGCATGGCGTGGATCAACAAGGCCATGCTGTGGGTGCTCGAAGCCTTCCACGACGTGTTCCGCAACTGGGGCGTGGCGATCATCCTGCTCACGCTGATCGTGCGCACGTGCCTGTTCCCCCTGAGCCGCATCCAGCAGTCGTCGATGATGAAGTACTCGGCGGTCATGCAGCGCATCAAGCCGCAGCTCGACGAGATCAAGGCGAAGCACAAGAACAACCCGAAGAAGCTCAACGAAGCACAGATGAAGCTGATGAAGGACCACGGGGCACGGCCGCCACTGGGCGGGTGCCTGCTGATGTTCCTCCAGTTCCCGATCTGGATCAGCCTGTTCCAGATCCTGCGTAGCTCGATCGAGCTGCGGCAGGCGCCGTTCGTCGGTTGGATCAACGACCTCTCCCAGCCGGATGCCATGCCCCTCGGCATCGCCGGCTTCGCCACGGTCAACCTGCTGCCGATCCTGATGGCCGGAGCCATGGTCCTGTCGATGAAGGCGCAGCCGAAGCCGGCGGATGACGCCCAGGCCCAGCAGCAGAAGCTCATGGCGATGCTCATGCCGGGCGTGATGCTGGTCTTCCTGTACGGCTATCCCGCCGGGCTGGCGCTGTACATCCTGACCTCGTCCCTGCTCGGGATCTTCGAGATCCGTGTGATCCGGAAGTTCTTCCCGGTCGAGACGGGTCCGTTGGCCAAGCCGGCCTGACCCGGCGCCGGCGGCGGCGTCGACCGGCCGAGCCTCGCTCCGGCCCCGGACGTGGCGTATCCTCTGGCCCCCATGACGCCACCCACCCGCCCGCGGCGCTCCCGCGTCGGACTCACGCTCTTCGTCGTGGTCCTCTCGATGCTCGCCTTCGAGGTCGTGGACCTCGTGCTCGGTGACCGCCAGCCGCCGCGTGCCACGCCGTTGCGCATGCTCACCGCGGCCTGGGACGGCGTCGCCGGGGTCTGGACGGGGGGGGGTCCGTTGGCCGCTTCGGGTGGAGACACCGCGCGCCTGGCCTTCGAGCCCCTGCCCTACGTGAACTACGGCCTCAAGCCCTCGTTCACGCGCGAGGGCGATCCCCTGCGCTCGACGAACTCGATCGGCTTCCGTGGCCCCGACGTCACGGTCCCGAAGCCCGAGGGCGTCTTCCGCATCGTCTGCCTGGGCGGCTCGACCACCTACAGCGACGCGGTCGCCGACGACGAGACCTACCCGGTGCAACTCCAGGCGATGCTGCGCCAGCGTCATCCGGACCGGAACATCGAGGTCGTCAACGCGGGCGTGCCCAGCTACACGACGGCAGAGAGCCTGGCCAACCTCGCCTTCCGCTGCCTGGAGCTGGGGCCCGACGCGATCGTCGTCTACCACGCGGCGAACGACTACCGCCCGCGCAGCTACCCGAACTTCGTGCCCAGCTACTTCCACTACCGCAAGGTCTGGGACGGCACGCTCGCCCATCGCACGCAGAGCGATCTGCCGGAGCTGCAGGGCGGCATCAACTCGCTGATCCAGCTGGCGCCGCCCGAGGAGATGGGGAACCCCAAGAAGAACGTGGAGCGGTCCGGCGTCGGCGCCTACACGCGCAACCTGACCTCGATCGCCGGCATCGCGCGAGCGCACGGCGTCCGCACCGTCTTCGTGACCTTCCTGATCGATCCTGACCACGAGTGGGGCAACCCCGAGTCGGTGGCGGGCATCGCCGAGCACAACGAGGCCATGCTGGCCGTGGCCAAGCGTACCGGTGCCCTGGTGGTGGACCTGGCCGGTGAGATGCAACCGGCCGGCATGTTCCACGACCCGGTGCACCTCAACGCCCAGGGCTGCAAGGTCAAGGCGCGCGTCATCGCCAACGGCCTCAGCAAGGGGCTCTTCGGCGAGTGATGCCCGGGGCCGCGGGCGCCGAGGAAGGCACGGCGCGGCAGGCGCGGGAGGCCACCGCGTCAGGGCCGGGCCCCGAGGCGGCCGGCTCCCCGTGGTTGTCCATCGCCGCCCCGTGCTTCAACGAAGCCGAGGGGATCGAGGCGGTCGTGGCCGAGTGGCACGGGATCCTCGACGCATGCCCGCAGCGGACCGAGATCGTGCTCTGCAACGACGGCAGCACGGACGGGACGCGGGAGGTCCTCGAGTCGCTCGCGGCCGCCAACCCGCGCCTGCGCGTGGTGCACTTCGACACCAACGGCGGTTACGGTCGTGCGCTCTCGGCGGCCATCGATGCGACGCGGGGTCGCTACGTCGCCACGATCGACAGCGACGGGCAGTTCGACGTCGCCGATGCGGTGACGTTGGCGCAGCGCCTCGAACACGAAGGCCTCGCGGCGATCACCGGCTACCGGCGCAAGAAGCAGGACAGCGTCTTCCGCGTCCTCGCCGACCGCGGCCTGAACCTGATCGTGCGCAGCATGTTCGGCGTGGCCCTGCGCGACACGAACTGCGCGCTCAAGGTGGCCCAGGGCGACGTGCTGCGCGGGCTGAGGATCGAGGCCCGCGGCTACCCGACCCCGACCGAGATCTGCGTCCGCCTGGCGGCTCTCGGCCACGCCCTGGGCGAGGCCCCCGTGGCTCACCGTGAGCGCGCCGCCGGCGCGAGCAAGCTGCATCCCTTCCGCACGGCCTGGTCCATGTGGCGCTTCCTGCTCTACCTGCGACGGCGATTGAAGCTCCACAGCGACCGGATTATCGTCGAACCATGAGTGGCCAAGAACTCCTCGGCGTCATCCTGGCCGCGGGCAAGGGCACGCGGATCGCCCCGTTCAGCGAGCGCTTCCCCAAGCCGATCCTCCCGATCCTGGGCAAGCCCCTGATCCAGCACCAGGTCGAGTGCATGCGCGACCTGGGTGTGCGGCGCGTCGTGATCGTGATCGGGCACCTGGGCTTCGAGGTGGTCCGCGCGCTCGGGGACGGCAGCGAGCTCGGCGTCGAGATCGAGTACGTCGACCAGGGCCCGACGCTCGGCATCGCCCACGCGGTGAGCAAGCTCGAGGCGCGCCTCGACCGCCCGTTCCTGCTCTTCCTGGGCGACATCTTCTTCGTCGACCTGGACCTGGCCGGCATGGCCGCGCTGATGGAACAGGACGGCGTCCGCGGCGTCCTCGCGGTCAAGGAAGAACCGTCGATCGAGGCCATGCGCCGCAACTTCGTGGTGCTCGAGGACGCCGCCGGCCGGGTCGAGCGCGTGATCGAGAAGCCGCGCCATCCCCGCACGCGACTCAAGGGCTGCGGCCTGTATCTCTTCGACCCGGTCTTCTTCGACGCGGTGCGACGCACGCCGCGCACGGCGCTGCGCGACGAGTACGAGATCACCGACGCGATCCAGATCTTCATCGACGACGGCCACGAAGTGCGCGCCTCGCGCTGCATCACCGAGGACCTCAACCTCAGCTACCCGCACGACCTGCTCGACATCAACCTGCAGCTGCTCGGCGACGCGACCCTGGTCGGTGAGGGTGTCCAGCGCCCCGCGGGTGCGGTCCTCGAGCGCAGCGTGGTCATGGATGGCGCGGTCATCGAGCACCCCATCACGGTGCGTGATTCCCTCGTCTTCCCGGGCGCCGTGGTGCGCGGCGACGAGGACCTCGTGCGTCGCATCGTGACCCCCGAGCACGTCATCGACTGCCGCTGACCGTCGGTCGGCGAGACCCCGCCACCGATCACGTCGCGACCCGGAGCCCAGCCTTGAGCGACCGCCCCTGCCGACACGCGCTGGTCACCGGTGGTGCCGGTTTCATCGGTCACCACCTCGTGCGACGCCTGCTCGCGGAGGGCCTCGCCGTGACCGTGCTCGACGATCTCTCCATGGGCAAACGCGAGAACGTGCCCGCGGAGGCGCGCTTCGTGGAGGGCGACGTCCGGGACGCGGCCGCCGTCGATGACGCTCTCGAGGGTGTCGATTGCGTCTTCCACGAGGCGGCCATCGTCTCGATCCGCGCCTCCATCGACGGCTTCGCCCGCGATGCCGACGTGAACCTCGGCGGCACGCTGCGCCTGCTCGAGCGCATGGCCGGTCGCGGGATCAAGAAGGCGCTGCTGGCCAGTTCCATGGCGATCTACGCCGACAGCCCGACGCCGGCGCCGATCGACGAGTCGTGGAGCGCCGAGCCGATCTCGCCCTATGGCGTGGCCAAGCTCGCCGCGGAGAAGTACTGGCTGATGCTGGGGGCGACGCTCGGGCTGCAGCCCACGGTGCTGCGCTACTTCAACACCTACGGCCCGAACCAGACGCCGACGCCGTACGTCGGCGTCATCACGATCTTCATCCACAAGCTCCTGAAGGGCGAGGTGCCGGTGGTCTTCGGCGATGGGGAGCAGCGTCGCGACTTCGTCCACGTCGACGACATCGTGTCCGCCAACATCGCCGCCCTGCGCGGGGACGCGGCGGGACGCATCTTCAACGTGGGCACGGGCCACGCCACATCCGTCAACGAGATCGCAGCCGGTCTCATCGCCACCCTCGCGCCGGGCCTGAGCGCAGGATCCGCGCCGGCCCAGGCGGGCGAGATGCGCCATGCCATCGCGGACGCGTCGGCCCTGCGCGAGACCCTGGGCTGGAGCCCGACGCGTCCCGAGGTCGACTTCGCCGATGTCGTCAGCTACTGGCGAGACGCCGCCGCCGGCTGAGCCGGGCGGGCGCCCGGACAGCACCGACACGATCGTCGCGCCGGCCACCGCGGCCGGTTTCGGCGTGCGGGCCCTCGTGCGCCTCTCGGGGCCTCGCGCGCGGCAACTCGTCGGCGCCGTGCTGGTCCTCGCGCCGGACGCGACGTGCTCTCCGGGGCATGTCACCGACGCGCGGCTCGACCTCGGAGACGGCGTCGATTGCCCGGTCACGCTGCTCACCTTCCTCGCGCCGCGCTCGTTCACGGGCGAGGACGTGGTCGAGGTGCACCTGCCCGGCTGGCCGGTGCTCGTCACCGAACTCGTGCGGCGGTTCGTCGAGGCGGGCGCGCGCGTGGCTGCCGCCGGCGAGTTCACGGCGCGCGCCGTGGTGCTCGGTCGCCTGTCACCGGACCAGGCCCTGGCGGTGGGGAGACTGACCGCGGCAGCCGACCCCGCCGAGGCGGCCGCGGCCGTCTCGCTCCTCACCGGAGAGCTCGCCGCCCTCCACGGGGCGTTGCGTTCGGCCCTGCTCGACGTGCTCGCGTTGATCGAGGCCCACGTGGACTTCGAGGAGGAGGACACCGAGGCCATCGACACGCGCCGCCTGTCCGGCGGCCTCGCCCGCGCGCGGGAACTCGCCGAGCGGCTGCTGTCCACGGCGACGTCACTGCCGGCCCACGACGGCGAGACCGACGTGGTCCTGCTCGGCCCCCCGAACGCCGGCAAGTCGAGCCTGCTCGCGGCCCTCTGCCCCGGCGCCGAGACGACCATCTCGCCCCAGCCGGGCACGACGCGCGACATGCTCGAGGCCCACGTGCACCACGCCGGGCGCGCCTACCGGCTGCTGGACGGCCCCGGCATCGTCGAGGACGAGACGCCCCTCGCCGCTCTCGACCGGCACGCTGCGCGCCGCTTCGCCTCGCTGCTTCCCGTGTCGGCGGTGATCCTCGACGTCGAGGACGTGAGTTGCGCGCCGGCCCCGGGCGAGCGCGCCTACCGCGCGGCGCTGGCCGCGGGGCGGCCGGTCGTCCGCATCGACAACAAGGTCGACCTGCCGCAGGTGCGCGCGACGGGCCGGCGTCCGGGGAGTCTGGGTGTCTCGGCTCGCGACGGGACCGGGCTGCCGGCGCTGTGGGAGGCGCTCGCCGCCGCGGCCCCGGCCCCGCCGGCGACCGACCTCGCCGACCGCACCGAGCGCGAGGCGATGACGGCGCTGCTGCCCTCGCTACGCGACGCCGAGGCCGGCGACTTCGACGGCGCGCTGCCCGTGCTGGCCCTGGCCCTGCGCGAGGCCGTGGCCGCGCTCGACGCGCGGACCGACCGCTCCGCGGACCTGGTCGAGGAGGTCCTGACCCGCATCTACGCCACCTTCTGCGTGGGCAAGTGACGGTCCTGGTGACGAGGTGGGCGCGAGGCGATAGGTAGACTGCAGGATCGCGATCGGGTGCATGAGGACGGCCCGAGCAGGCGCACATGATGATCGAGCCCCCCGACGACACGACGATGCCCCCCGGCGGCAGCGGTCAGGCCGGCACACCGGCCGAGGACCCGTTGCCGCGTGTGTTGCGCGAACTCTCGGCCGTCATCGATTCGGGCCGCCGCATCGACACGGCCGAGTATCTGCAGCGCTACCCGGACCTGTCGCCGCGGCTCAAGGAGTTCTTCAAGACCCAGGGTGTCGACGGCCTCAGCACCGACGGGCCGGCGCTGCCGCCCGGCTCGACCCTCGACGACTACCGCGTCATCGGCGAGATCGGCCGCGGCGGCATGGGCTACGTCTACGAGGCCGAGCAGCTCTCGCTGAAGCGGCACGTCGCGCTGAAGGTCCTGCCCTCGGGAGCGCTGCGCAACCAGAAGGCCGTGGATCGCTTCCGCCGCGAGGCCACCGCGGTGGCGCGGCTCTCGCACCCGCGCATCGTCGCCGTGCACGGTTTCGCGCAGAGCGGGAACAGCGCCTACCTGTCGATGGAGCTGGTGGCCGGCCTGGATCTGGCCGCCATCGTGGATCGTCTGCGGTCGGCGCGGACGCACGGGCGCCGCTTCGTACTGATCAGCGGTCCCGACCGGGACGGCGACATCGCCGAGTGGGCCCGCGGGCACCGGTTGATCGGCACCATGCCGGGCGACCCGCACACCGAGGACGGCGTGGTCATCGACCTGCGCAACTACGCACACATGGCCGCGGCCTTCGGGGCCGACGCGGCGGACGCCCTGCGGCACGCCCACGCCCACGGCATCATCCACCGCGACATCAAGCCGTCGAACCTGCTGCTGGGCGCCGATGGCCGCATCAAGCTCTCCGACTTCGGGCTGGCGAAGAGCGTCAAGGACCTGTCGCTGACCAAGACCGGCGATTTCGTCGGATCGCCCGCCTACGTGAGCCCTGAGCAGGCCGCCTCCCGCCGCAAGAAGGTCGACGAGCGCAGCGACATCTACTCGCTCGGCGTGACGCTCTACGAGTTCCTCACGCTGCACCAGCCCTTTGCCGGGAAGGACGTGGCCGACGTCCTGCGCAAGATCATCACCACCGACCCGCCGCCGCCGTCGCGCCTCAATCCACGCATCCCGCGCGACCTCGAGACGATCGTGGTCAAGGCCATCGAGAAGGACCCGGCCAAGCGCTACCAGAGCGCCGAGGAGTTCGGGGACGACCTGCGCCGCTTCCTCAACTACGAGCCGATCACCGCGCGGCCGCTGGGCCCGCTGGGCCGCCTCGCCCGCTCGGTGCGTCGCAACCGCGTGGCCTGGCGCGCCTCCGTGTTGGGTGCGGCGGTGATGTTGGCCGTGGCGCTCGTGCTGGCCTCGACGACCAACGTCTTCGGGGCGCGCCAGGTGCAGACGCCGCCGGAGCTCGTGCTCGACGACCCGATGCAGTCGGCGCTGATCGCGCTGTTCAACGACCTCGCGGCGGGCATCCCGGACAAGGAACGCTACCAGCGCATCTTCGCCGTGACCGAGCAGGCCCAGGCCACACTGCACGAAGGCGACCTGGTCAAGCTGGATGCGATGCTGGCCTCGCTGGACGCGCAGATCCAGCTCTCGAGCATGGCCGCGGTCGACGCGAAGCTGTTGCAGAGCACGCTTCGGTCGATCAAGGTCGGGGCGGTGCGCGCGTTGCACCTGGCGGTGGAGAGCGGCCAGGCCCAGACGGCCAGTGGTGAGCGGCAGCTGCTCGGCGCGATCGAACGCCTGCTGGGCGATGCGGATCCGCTCGTGTGCAAGAACGCCGCCTACGCCCTGGGTGACCTCGGGCGTCCGTCGTCCCTGGGGGCGATGCTCGACGCGCTCGCCCATCGCAGCGACGTCTCCGGGCGACGTGCGATCATCGCGGCCCTGGCGCGGCTCGACCAGCAGGGGGCCGTGCCGTACCTGGCCGAACTCGTCGAGGATCCCGAGCCCGCCGTGCGGTACGCCGCTCTCGAGGCGCTGCTGTCGCTGGACCCGGTCGACCTCGAGCTGACCCTGGGTGGCTTCGCCGACGACGGGGAGCTGTGGATCCGCGATCGCCGCGAGCGGGCATTGGCCGCACGGGGGCGGGACTGATGCCGGCGAGAGGGAGGGCGCCCGCCATCGTCGCGCGGCGGGCCGTGCTGCCGTTGTGGATCGCGGTGGTGTCGACGCTGTTGCCGGGCTGTGGCGCCGAGCCGCCACCGATCGGGGTCTTGCTGCCCAAGTCCGCGGTCTGGGGCCGCGAGGCCGAGCAGGGCCTGCGCCTGGCCTACGACGAGCTTCCCGAGGAGGGCCGCCCGGTGCTGCGCGAGGCGGACTCGGGCGGAACCACGCAGGGCGCCATCGACGGCTTCCAGATGCTCGTCAGGTCCGGTGCCACCGTGGTGCTGGGTCCGTTCTCGACCGACACCTGCATCGGCACCGGCGTGGTCGCCGACGACTTGCGCGTGCCCTTCGTGTCGCCGTCGGCCACGGCGGCGGTCGTGACGCGCGATTCCGACTACGCCCTGCGCGTCTGCTACAGCGACGACGAGGTGGCCCGCGGCCTGGCGGCCTTCGCCACCGAGGACCTGGAGCTGACGCGCGTGGCCCTGCTCGTGGACCTCTCACGCACCTACGCCCTGGGCCTGGCGGAGTGCTTCACGGACGAGTTGGCCAGGCGACACGGCCGCATCGTCGCGGAGATCGGTTTCTGGCCCGACGACGAGGACCTGGGTGACACCCTCGACCGCCTCGTGGCCGTGGTGGACCCGGAGACTCCGAAGGACGAGGCCTCGGTGCAGGCCGTGTTCGTGGCCGGCTTCGGCCGCGACATCGTGCCGATGCTGCGCGGGGCCACCGACAAGCGTGTGGAGGCCCTGGTCCTGCTCGGCGCCGACGGGTGGAACGGCGCCGAGCTGCGCCAGCTGATCCCGGGCAGGGTGGCCGCGGCCTACCACACGAGCCACTTCAGCATCGAGGAGCAGGATCCGGCCGTGGCCCGCTTCGACGCCGCCTACCGCGCCCGTTACGGCGAGGCACCCTCCGACATGGCGGCGCTGGTGTACGACGCCGCCCGCGTGATCTTCTCGGTCTACGACCCGCGCGCCGACGGAGTGATGCTGCGCACGCGCCTGCGCTCGGTGCGCCGCTTCGGCGGGGTCACGGGTGAGATCGACCTCGACTTCTCGGGGGAGCCCGTGGGGAAGAGCATCGTGCTGGAGCAGATCCACGACCCGGGCCAGCCCGGCTTCGTCCGCCGGCTCTGAGAGGGCCGCCCGCCCGGCCCGCGGGCGGACCGTGGGCGGACCGTCCGAGAGGTGGGTGGGGTGCCTGTGGAGGGGGTGTGGAACGAGTCCGGTGTTCGGATTCAAGTCCGGCGCCGGGGCCCCAAACCCACGACTTTGTGGCCCGATCGCTTGGAAACACCAGATCTCGTGGGGGATACTGGGTTCCGGCTCGCGCGACGGCGGACGTCGCCAGGGGCCCTACTCCGGGGGGAGCGGCCGCCGACGTGCGCTGTCCTTACTGCAAGTCCAACAACGACCGCGTCATCGACTCGCGCACCTCGGGCGAGGCGGACTGCATCCGCCGCCGCCGGGAGTGCCTCGAGTGCCATGGCCGGTTCACCACCTATGAGCGCGTGGGCGAGACCCCGTTGCGCGTGGTGAAGAAGGACGGCCGGCGGGTTCCCTTCAACCGCGACAAGATCTTCAAGAGCCTGCTGGTGGCTTGCCAGAAGCGGCCGGTGAGCACCGAGACGCTGGAGTCGGTCACCTCGGACATGGAGAACCAACTCCACGAGATGTTCGACAAGGAGGTGGCCTCCAAGTACATCGGCCACCTGGTCATGGAGGCGCTGCGCGACTTGGATCACGTGGCCTACGTGCGCTTCGCGTCGGTCTACCGCGAGTTCAAGGACATCAACCAGTTCCTGGACGAGTTGAAGCCCCTGCTCGACAGCCGGGAGGAGGACCGTGGTGCGCCGGCCTCCTGACTCCGATTCCCGCGACGCGGGTCTGACCGTGCGCAAGCGCGACGGGCGCGTGGTGGCGTTCGACGGGCGCAAGATCGCCGCCTCGATCGAGGCCGCCCTGCACGCCGTCGATGCCACCGAGGCGGGCGGTTCGGTGGGCCGCGACCTGGCGCAGGTGGTCGAGCGGTCGCTCGGAGCCGAGGTCGGTGGTGTCGCCGTCGGGACGCAGGAGGCCGGCTGCGCCGAAGCCACCTCCACGGTGCGCCACGCCCCGGTGGAGGTGGCCGACATCACGCGCCGCGTGGATGACGTGCTCACCGGCTCGGGATACGAGCGCGCGGCCTACGCGTTCGCCGCGGTGGGGCAATCGCGGCGACACTCGCGTGCCGCGCTGCGCATCCGCGACGCGGGTATCGGCGACGGCGTGCGCGGCATTCCCGGCACCCCCGAGGTGGATCCGGGCGAGTGGTCCAAGGGGCGCATCGTCCGGCTGCTCGAGACGGAGGCCGCGTTGGACCCGGCGCTCGCCGAGGACATCGCGGCGGCCGTGGAGCGCGGCGTGTTCGGCGCGGGGCTGCGCACGGTGAGCCCGGCCCTGCTGCGCGAGTGGGTCGACAACGAACTCACCCAGCGCGGGCTCTCCTCGCGACTGGGCGCCCACCGCATGGTGGGCCTGCCGAGCCACGAACTGCGCGAGATCCTCGCCTCGGGCCGCGCGGGTCCGCAGGCCGAACGCGAGATCGCCTCGCGCGTGTGCGGTCAGTACGCGCTGCGTGAGGTCTACCCGGACGACGTCGCCGCCGCGCATGAGCGCGGGCTGCTGCTGCTCGAGGACCTGCCCTGGGCGGGTCGGGTGGACACCGCGGTGCTCCCGCTGTCCGCGCTGCTGCCCGCCCTGCCCGGCGTGGCCGGCATGGTCCTGCGCAACCTCGCGCGCCTCTGCGCGCGCGAACTCGTCGTGCTCTGGGACACCGAGGGCGCCGGCCCCGCCGAGGCGGCCGCGCTCTTCGAGCAGGTCTGCGAGCCGGGGCTGTCGGAAGGCGCCGTCGCCCCGATCCGGTTCGCCGTCGATGCCTCTCCTCGCGCCGAGGTGGCCGAGGCCTTCGTGACCGCTCTCGAGCAGCGTGGCGTGTCCGCGCCGCACCGGGGCCGGCCGCCGGGCCTGCGCCTGGGGCTCGTCGGGTTGCCGGAACCGCTGCTGCTCCGCGCCCTCGCCCTGGAGGAGGTCAGCGATGCGGTGGACTTCGTGGTCGCCCTGCCGCGCCCGCGGGTGGGCTCGACCTCCATCACGCTCAACCTGGCGCGCGTGGGGCTGCGCGCCGGGCGAGGGGGCACCCGGGCGTTCCTGGACGGGGTCGGCGAGCTGGCGACGCTGGCCGTGGACGGTCTGGCGGCTCGCGGCCGGATGACCGAGCCGGTCACGCTGCCCCTCGCGACGTTGGCGGCGTCCCTGGGCGCCGCCCCGGATCTGCTCGGGAGTCCGCGTCCGAGGCTGGCCCTGGCCGGCCTGCGCGCGGCGGCCCACGTCCTGGCCGGTGATGCGCGACGCGCCGATGACCTGCTGGGCGATCTCGCCGCCGCCGTGGGTGAGCGGCTCGAGCGTGTCAGCCCCGACCGGCCGGTCCGTGAGAGCGCCGGTCCCGCCGTGCGGCGCCTGTTCGGGACCGCCGACCTGGCCGCCCATCCCGAGGGGCGCGACCTGTTGCCCCTCTCCACCGCTCGCGACGGCTACCGGTACGATCAGGCTTGGCTGTTGCCTCCCGGCGGGGATCCTGCCGCCGTCGGGGCACGCGCGGCGCGGGTCGCCGCCCGCCTCGGTTTCGTCCGTACCGCGCCGCTGCCCCGCAGCACGGGCGGCCGCGACGCTCGACTCACCTTCCTGCGGTGTCTGCACGCGGCCGCTCGTCCGGACTCCGGGATCTCCTCTCCATGCGTCTGACCCGTATCGAACTCTACGGCTTCAAGTCCTTCGCGGATCGCGTGCAGCTGGAGCTGCCCGCGGGCTTGACTTCGATCGTGGGCCCGAACGGCTGCGGCAAGTCCAACGTCATGGACGCGATCAAGTGGGCGCTCGGCGAGCAACGCCCGACGGCCCTGCGCGGCGACGAGATGATGGACGTCGTCTTCAAGGGCAACGGCGCCCGCGCCGCGCGCAACTTCGCCGAGGTCTCGCTGGTCTTCGACAACGAGGACGGCAAGCTCCCGGTGGACTACACCGAGGTCGTGATCACGCGGCGCCTGTTCCGCTCCGGCGAGAGCGAATACCTGATCAACAAGCAGGCCTGCCGGCTCAAGGACGTGCGCAGCCTGCTCATGGACACGGGCCTGGGCACGTCGGCCTATTCGATCATGGAGCAGGGCCGCATCGATGCGGTGCTGTCGGCCAACCCGGCCGAACGTCGGCGCATCTTCGAGGAAGCCGCCGGCATCTCGCGCTACCGCGCGCAGCGCCGCGAGAGCGAGAGCAAGCTGGCGCGCACCGAGCAGAACCTGCTGCGGCTCGGCGACATCGTCGAGGAGCTCGAGAAGCGCGTGCGCAGCCTGAAGCAGCAGGCCGGCCGCGCGCGCAGCTATGTGATCGCCAAGGAACGCCTGGCGCAACTCAAGGCGCTGTTCTACGCGCACCGTTGGAAGACGCTGGCCCAGGATCTGGAACGGCTGCAGGCGCTGGGTGCGCAGGTGGAGCAGGGCGAGGCCGAGGGCAAGGCGGCGCTGCTCGCGGCGCGGGCCGAGCTCGATGCGGTCAGCGGTCAGCTGGACGGCGTGCGCGCGGAAGTCGATGCGGCGGCCGAGGCCTTCCGCCAGGCCACCGGCGCGACCGAGGCCCTGTCGGAACGACGCAGCTCGGTGCAGCTGCGGCTGACGGAGCTCAACGCGCGCCGGGAAGAGCTCGCGAGCCGGGCTGCGGGACTGGACCTCGCGGTCGAGGAGCGACGTCACGAGGTCGAGGAGGTCGGTCAGCGCCTGGCCGCCGTCGAGACGGAGCTCGAGACGTGCCAGGTCCACGTGTCGACCGAGGAAGCCGCTGCCGCCGTCTCGGCGCGCGCCATGGACGACTGGCGTCGCGCGGACGAGGCGCGCAAGACGGGAGCGTTGCAGCGCCAGGCCGAACTGACCGAGGTGCGCAACCTGATGGCCACGACGGGCTCGCGCGCCGCGGGTCTCAAGGCCTCGCGTGATCGCGTCAGCGAGCGAGCGACGACGCTGCGGGCGCAGCTCGTCGAGCACGAATCGATGCAGGGTGCGCTGTTCGCCGGCACCAAGGACCTCGACGCGACGCTGGTCTCGGCCCAGGGACAGGTCGAGGCGCAACAGGCCGCGAAGAACGTGCTGGCCTCGCAGATCGAGGAGCTGGACGCGGGCGTGGGCGAGCGTCGTGAGCGCCTGGCGCGCGCGGACAGTCGCCGTGCGGCCCTCGACGAGCTGATCAAGAGTCGCGAGGGCGTGTCCGAGGGTGCGCTGACCTTGCTCCGCTCGGGGCTCCCCGGCGTCGAGGGGCTGGTCGTGGACCACCTCGACGTGCCGACCGAGCTGGCCGAAGCGGTCGAGGCGGCCCTGGGGACCTCGGCCGAGGCGGTCATCGTCGCGCGGCGTGTGGACTGCCTGGCGGCTCTGGGCCACCTGCGCGATGAGGAGGCGGGGCGGGTCCTGCTCCTGCCCCGAGACGGTCTGCGGCCGCGCGAGGTCCGCGCCGGACTGCCCGGCGAACTGCTGCTCGATCGCCTCGCCGTCACGGGCGAGCAGGACGTGATGCAGACCCTGCTCGGACACGTGCGGCTCGTGTCCGACGCGGCGGCACTCGGCCACTGCTCTCCGGACGGGACCACGGTCTGGGTCACGCCCGCGGGCGAGTTGCTCGACGAGCGCGGTGTGCTGCGCGGTGGCCGTCTCGGTCGGGAGGGCGGTCTCGTCTCCAGGCGCGCCGAGTGCGCCGAACTGACCCACCGGGTCGAGGCGCTCGAGGCCGAGCTGCGGCAGCTCGAGATCGATCGTCGTGCGCAGATGGACACGCTGGTCGCCCAGGAGGGTGATCTCGACGCGGCGCTCGGGCGTGTGCGCAAGATCGAGACCGAGCGTGAGCGGGCGCGCGAGCAGCAGCGCCAGATCGTCCAGCAGCATGAGGCCTTGCAGCGGGACGTCACCCTGCACGACTCGGACGTGGCGCGCCTCGAGCGCGAACTGAGCGAGGCCGTGGCGCAGCGGGCGCGCGCCGAGGAGCGCGAGGCCGCCCTGGTCGGACAGGTCGAGCTGGATCGCGAGGCCGAGGTGGACGCGACCCGTCGGCGCGAAGAGCTGGAGACGGACGTGTCCGGGCGCCAGTCGGACGTCGCCTCGGCGAAGCTCGAGCTGTCCAAGCGCGAGGAGCGCCGCGAGGCGCTGGCCACCGAGTTGCGGCAGGTGCAGCGTGGGCTCACCGAGCGCACCGAGGAGGCGGGGCGGCTGACCGCCGAGCAGCGGAGCCTGGACGACCGTGAGCATGCTCTCACCGTCGAGACGCGCGAGTTGGAGGGTCGCGAAGCCCTGCTCGTCGAGCAGCGCGATGCGGCGGCCGGCCGGCTCGGCGAAGCCAAGCAGGACAGCGGCAAGCTCTCCGAGCGCATCGGGGGCTTCCGTCAACAGGTCGAACTCTGCGAGGCGAGGCTGGAGTCCGCGGCCGAGGCCGTGAACGAGCACCGCATGCGCGAGCAGGAGACGCGCATCCACCGCGAGAGCCTGCGCGAGAAGGTGCTCGAGGAGCTCGACGTCGACCTCGAGACGCAGGCGCTGGAGCTGCCGTCACTGTTGACCGAGGCGCCGCCGGAAGCCGAGTTGACCGAGGACGACGCCGGCACGGACGAGCCGGCAGCCGCCCGCGAGTCGATCGGGGCCGATGCGCAGGCCCATGACGCGGTCGAGGGCGGCGAGGCGCCGACGAGCCCGGTCGTGCCCGACGCGGGCACACCCGCGGAGGCCGAGGTCGCCATCGACTGGGAGGCCGTCGAGCGCGAGATCGAGGAGTTGCGCGCGCGCATCGCGCGCATGGGCAACGTCAACATGGCCGCGATCGACGAACTCGGCGAGGTCGAGGAGCGGCTCGAGTTCCTGACCACGCAGCGCGACGACCTGCTCTCGGCCAAGCGCTCCCTGGTCGAGACGATCGGCAGGCTCAACAAGGAGTCTCGCGAACGGTTCGTCGAGACGTTCGAGGACGTCCGCGGGCACTTCCGTCAGATCTTCCGCAAGCTCTTCCACGGCGGCAAGGCGGACATCACCCTGGCCGAGGGCGAAGACGTGCTCGAGAGCGGCGTGGACATCGTCGCCGCACCTCCCGGCAAGGATGCCCGTTCGATCAGCCTGCTCTCCGGCGGCGAGCGAACGCTCACCGCGGTCGGTCTGCTCTTCGCGTTGTTCAAGACGCGGCCGAGTCCCGTGTGCCTGCTCGACGAGGTCGATGCCGCGCTGGACGAGACGAACATCGACCGCTTCTGCACGGTGCTCGAGGACTTCCTCGGGCAGAGCCAGTTCCTGGTCGTGACCCATGCCCGCCGGACGATGGGGTATGCCGATACGATCTACGGCATCACCATGCAGGAGCACGGTGTGAGCCGCGCGCTGTCGTTGACCCTGGCGGAGTACGAGGCCAACAAGGACGTCAGCGAGTCGCAGGCCTCTTCGACCCCGACGACCCATGGCGCGCGGGGCAACCAGCCGGCCGGGACGTCGCGCGTGAAGGACGAGGACGGACCACCGAACGGCGGCGCGTCCCGGGCGGGCCGGCCGGCCGACGCGGATGCGGACGATGGAGCCCGGCTCGGCCGGGCCAGCGAGGCGGGCGCCGAACTCGGCGCCGAGCTCAACTAGGCGACGTCGACCGTGGGACGGGCCGGAGCGAGCGGCGGATTTTTTTTGAAGTCGCTCTTCGCAACCGGCCCCCAAAGCCGCTTATGTCCTCAGCCCCCGACCGTGTTCCGGCGCGAGCCGGGGGCAAAAGGGCCTCCCGACAATTCACGGCTCGACCCGGTGAACACCGGGGAAGAAGCGCGTGGAGGGCACACACACGCAGGTTTCGCTGGGGAGCGAAGCGGGCGGACCAGGGAGCAACTCTGGGGAAAAGGGGAAGAAGGGGAGAAGAGTTAAGCCTCGTGAAAGGCCCCCCCTGGTCCACCCAGAGACGACGGAGGATAGCCCTCTCCGAGCAACAAGGCAAAGTGACAACATGGATCGTGGCGGATCCGTCGCGACAGGGGGCGATCGCGGCGAGTCGTCCATCGAGACGCGGGCGACCGGCGGACGCGGCCTGCGCGCCGGCCGCAGCGGTGCGCGGGGCCAGCCGGTGCTCCCTCGCCGGAAGGGCAGACGGTACAAGGAGTGCCGCGGAACGGCCGATGGAGGCCGCGACAGCGCCTTTCCTCACGCCGGACTCCGATGGATTTCCCGCCGCTCGACTTCTCCCGCCTGCGGACGGCCTCAGTGGGGCAACGTGCCCACAAGGTGGACACGTCCATGTTCGCGCGTGCCCTCCAGCCCGGTGAGGGGGAGGTCCTCGATTCGATGCCGGACGTCCTCGGAGCCGCGGCGCTGCGTCGGCTGGCGGAGCGGATCGTCCAGGCGCAGCGCAGCGGCGCCCCCGTCGTGGTGGGCTTCGGTGGGCACGTGATCAAGACCGGGCTGGCGCCCTTGCTCATCGATCTCATGGAGCGCAAGGTGATCTCCGCGCTGGCCACCAACGGCGCCGGTGCCATCCACGACTTCGAGATCGCGGCCGTGGGGCACAGCAGCGAGGACGTCGGCCCCGGGCTCGACGATGGCAGCTGGGGCATGGTCCACGAGACGGCCGAGGCGCTCAACGTCGGCGCCCAGCGTGCGGCGCACGAGGAGATCGGGCTGGGGCTCGCCCTCGGGCGCGCGATCCTCGCCGGTGGTGCGGCTCACCCCGAACTGTCGCTGCTCGCCGCGGCGGCCCGGCTCGACGTGCCCTGCACGGTGCACGTCGCCTTGGGCACGGACACGGTCCACATGCACGCCAACGCCGACGGTGCGGCCATCGGCGCGGCATCGCTGGCGGACTTCCGCACCTTGGCCGCCGTCGTCTCGCGCTTGTCGGGCGGTGTCTACCTGAACCTGGGCTCGGCCGTGATCATGCCCGAGGTCTTCGTGAAGGCACTCAACGTGGCGCGCAACCTCGGCCACGAGGTCGGCGGCTTCTGCACCGCCAACCTGGATCAGATCCGCCACTACCGGCCGCGCGTCAACGTGCTCGACCGGCCGGGCGGCGAGGCCATCGAGATCATCGGGCACCACGAGATCAACGTCCCGCTCCTGCGCTGGGAGGTGCTGCGGCGCCTGGGTCCGGCGGGGGAGAACGAGTGATGAGTGCAGGCGCGGACCGCCGGGGCCTGACCGACTGGCTCCGCCCCGAGCGCAAGCCCCGGGTGCTGGTGGTCGGCGACATGATCCTCGACCGCTACCAGTACGGTTCGACCACGCGGATCTCGCCCGAGGCGCCGATCCCGGTGCTGGCCGCGTCCCACGAGGAGGACCGGCTCGGCGGTTGCGGCAACGTGGCTGCCAACATCGCCAGCCTGGGTGCCGAGGTCCACTGCATCGCGGTGGTGGGCCGGGACGAGGGCGCCGCACGCGTGCGCGAGCTGCTCGGAGTGGTCGGCGTCGATGCCTCCGAGCTGGTCGCCGACGGCGAGCGCCCGACCATCCGGAAGACCCGGCTGGTGAGCCAGAGCCAGCAGCTCCTGCGCATCGACGAGGAGCGCATCGGCCCGCTCGCGGTCGCCGTGGAGCAGGCCTTGCTCGACCACGTCGCGGTGCACCTGCCCGAGGTCGACGTGGTCGTCATCTCCGACTACGGCAAGGGCACGCTCACCGACGCCGTGCTCGAGCGCATCTGCCGGCAGCGTGGCGCGGACGGCCCGCGCGTGCTCGTGGACCCCAAGGGCAAGGACTACACGCGCTACCGCGGCGCGAGCCTGCTCACGCCCAACAAGCTCGAGGCCGAGACGGCCACGGGCGTGTCCATCGAGCACGAGGGCGACGTGCGCCGCGCCGCCGAAGTCCTCTGTGCGCAGGCGGACCTCGAAGCGGCGGTGATCACCCTCGGTGCCAAGGGCATGTACTGCCGGACGGCTGACGGGAGTGGCGAGTGGTCGATCCCGGCCCAGGCCCGCGCGGTCTACGACGTGACCGGCGCCGGCGACACCGTCATCGCCACCCTTGCCCATGCGCTCGGCGCGGGCGCGCCGCTCTACGACGCGCTGCGGCTCGCGAACGCGGCCGGTGGCATCGCCGTGCAGCGCTTCGGCGTCGCGGCGATCACGCCGGATGAGCTCGAGGCGGCGTTGGTCGGCAGCGTGCACACCAGCAGCAAGATCGTGGCGCGGGACGAACTCGTGCGCCGGCTCGCGGCCGAGCGCGCGGCGGGCCGCCGCATCGTCTTCACCAACGGCTGTTTCGACGTGCTGCACGTCGGACACCTCGACTACCTGACCGAGGCCCGGAGCCTGGGCGACGTGCTCGTGATCGGCATCAACGACGACGCGTCGGTCACCCGCCTCAAGGGCCCGCCGCGCCCGGTCAACACCATGGTCGATCGCGCCGCGCTGCTGGCCGGGATGGAGTGTGTCTCCTTCGTCACGCACTTCGACGCCGACACGCCGCTCCAGCTGATCGAGGCGATCACGCCGGACGTCCTGGTCAAGGGCGAGGACTGGGCCGACAAGGGTGTGGTCGGTCGCGAGTGGGTCGAACAGCACGGTGGCCGCGTGGTGCTCGCGCAGATCCGCGAGGGCCACAGCACCACGCGCATCCTGCAGCAGCTCGGCATCGAGGACATCGACTGAGCGAGCCGAGCGGGAGCGCCGACCCGCCGCGCCCCGAGCCCTCGCGGCTCGTGAACGTCTACGTGGCCCGCGACGCGACGCACGCCCATCTGCTCGTCGCGCGCCTGCTCGAGGTCGGGATCCATGCCGAGGTCAGCGGCGAGCACCTGCAGGGCCTGCTCGGCGAGATCCCCATGGGCTGGGCCACGTCGCCCACGATCCTGGTGCCGGAGCAGCATGGACGCCGCGCGGCGTGGTTCCTGCAGCAGCTCGACGCGGGGCGCGATCCGGCGCTCGAGGATCTCCCGGCGGAGGCCGACGCGGCGGTCGGTCCCGCGGTCGGTCCCGCGGTGCCCGACCCGAAGCTGCCGTCCCACCGGGACTGGCTCTGGACGTGGCTCCTCGTGGGGATCGTGCTGCTCGTGCTCGAGGGCGTGGTCTGGTTCTTCCTGGACCGGATCGGTTGAGACCGACCACGCGCCCCGAAGACGGAGGCGGCGAGTTCCCACACACCATCCTGTTCGCCGCGCGCGAATCGGCCCCGCCACCGAACACCCCACGGAGGAGATGATGCAGCATCGCAACTGGTCCTGCCCCAAGTGCGGCCACGACGACTTCGAGACGGACGAGTTCCGCGCCACCGGCGGAGCTCAGGGGCGGAAGGCGAAGAAGCGGTCGAGGGCGCGGCTGTCCTCGAGGCGCGAGGCCTCCTCACCGTCGGCCGAGATCCGGTACCCGGCCCGCTCCAGGAGCTCGCGCACGGAGGGGAGTTCGGTGCCGAGCACCGAGCGTTGCCAGCGTGCTCCCAGGCCCGCGTCGGCGAACCAGGTGGCGAGCGTGGTGAGACCGTACGCGCGATCCTCACGGCGGAGCAGGTCGCGCACGAGGGCGGGGAGTCCCGGGCGGCGCGCCTCGCGGAGTTCCACGTCGAGCAGCAAGGCCAGCAGGGGCGCGCCGGTGTAGGCGAGGGTCTCGAGGGGCCCGTCACCGTCGCGCCAGGACACCGTGGGGTCGCCGAAGGCCACCTGGCCCAGTGCGCTGCGTGTGCGCGCGATGGACTCGAGCTCCAGCAGCCGACGGGCGAACCACTCGCGGCTCACCAGGCCCGTGGAGGTCGCGGTCCACAGCGCGAGGTACTCGGTGAAGCCCTCCTTGAACCAGACCAGCGACGAGTCGTCCTCGACGAGTTGTTGCCCGAGCCAGTCGTGCACGAACTCGTGCAGGACGAAGGCGCGGAACCACTCACCCTCCTCGACGCCGGCGGGTTGATCGGCGCCGAAGCCGATACGCAGACCGAAGTGGCTGCCCATGCCGCCGCCGGCGTGGTCGGTGATGAAGGCGCGGTAGGGATCACGCGCGGCGGTTCCGAACTGCCGGGCGAGCACGGGGCCGGCGGCGATCAGCACGTCGGCCACGGCCGGCGTGGCATCACGCCCGCTCCCGAACTGGTAGACCTCGACGTCGAAGCGGCCGCGCGAGCGCTCGGCCTCGTGGGTCGGGCGACCGAAGGCGAGCGGGGCGTTGCCCATGGCGGCGTCGAGCACCACGCGTTGCTCGGCGGTGCCTCGGCCGGCCCAGCCCGTGATGATCGGCGTGCCCCGGGGAGCCAGCAGGGTGAGCGTGCGCTTGCCGGCGAGTGGTTCGCCGTTGACGAACACCTGGACGAGCGTGCTCCACGAGTATCCGAAGGCGTACGCGTCATCGTGGGTGGCGAGCAGGCCCCGTGCACGCTGCGCGGCGCTGCCGATGCGGGGCAAGTGGAGGGCGTAGCGGAAGGCCACGACTCCGTGGGGTGCGTCGCCGAGCAGCGCCTCGAACCGCCCCGGTCCCGCGGCGTGGATCGAAGACGACGTCTCGAGCGCTTCCAGGTATCCGGGCGCGTCGGCGGCGCCACCCCAGCCGGACAGCTCGAAGGTCAGGCGCGCCGCGTCGGCGGGGATGCCACGGACCTCGACGTCGACCACCCAGGCGGTGCCGGTCTCACCCGGCGCATGCCGGAGTGTGTAGCGGATCTCGGAAGCGACCAGGGCCCGAGCCGCCGCCGCAGGCGTGGCCGGAAGCAGGACTGCGATCGCGAGGGCGAAGAGGAACGCAGGGGCACGCATGGCTGGCGACCCTAGCAGACGCGGATCGGCCCCCGGCGAGGCGGGCGGCAGGGCCCGGTTCCCACGCGTTCCGGACTTCGCGATACGATCGGGCCGCGGGGAGGGTCGTCCGTCGCTTGCCCGGGGGGGCCGGGGAGCGTGCGCGGCCCACGCCGAGGGAGACCAAGATGCCCGACTACGCACAGCCCGCCAAGCAGCCGGACCCCGGCGGATCCGAGCAGAAGCGGCGCTTCAAGCCCGAGGTCGAGGGCATGAGCGCGAACGTGACCTTCGGGTCCAACGGGATCGTCGCGATCACGATCGAGGTCGAGCAGACCTCGACCTTCGACGACAGCTCCGGCTACTCGGTCACCGGAGCGATCGGATCCGCGTCGGCGACCGCGAGCCGCCTGGAGTCCATGACCGGGCTGGCTCCGTTCACCGTCGGACAGGACTTCGACCTGTCGCTCACCTTCGCCGGCACCAACGCCGCCACGTTGTCCGGGTCCATCCCCGGACTCAGCGTGACCAGCAACGGGACCGAGCCCATCGCGTTGGCCGGCAGTGGGCAGACGCTCGATGGGAGCGTCCATTTTGGTGTCAACGGCGATGCGCAGGTGGCGCTGGACCTCACCTCGGATGCCTCGATCACACGCACCTCCGACGCGTTCACCGCCTCGGGGGGCGCCGCGAACTCCGAGCGCAACCTCAACGTCGTGCAGCTGACGGCGGCGGCTTCCTTCACCGCGGGAACGGCCTTCACCGTGTCGGTGGAGTACCTCGACGGCACCGGCACCACGCGGCTGTACAGCGGGACCTGCGCCGCGTCCAACGTGGTCGTGGGCCGGACCGTCAACGTGCCGATGTCGATCCAGTAGGGGAGGCGCTCACGGCCTGTGGGCTTCGTTGAGCCCACGAACTCCGCTGGGAGGCTCACGTGGTCTCGTCATCCCGGGGGGCCGGGGGCGAAGGGCCACGTCCATTCGGAAGAGGAGGAACGATGTCGGAACACATGCAACCAGAACAGACGCCGGTGACGCCGAGCGCGTCCCCGAGCCATCACGGCGACATCACCGAAGTCGAGGGCATGAGCGCCAACGTCCAGTTCGGCGTCCAGGGCGTCGTGCAGATCGAGGTCGACATCCTGCAGGGTTCGACCTACGACGACAGCGGCGATTTCACGGCGACGGAGAGCGTTGCCGGCGGGACGGCCCAGTCGATGGAGACGACCGAGCTGCGCGGCTTCACGCCGTACACCCCCGGGGCCGACTACTACGCCGAGCTGGCCTTCTTCCAGGACGGCCAGACCGTGCCCACGCTGCTCACGGGAGTCGTGGACTCGGGGAGCGTGATCTCCTCGGGCCCTGCGGTGCCGGTCCACCTGTACGGCGGCGGTCAGGAAGTCCAGGGGTCGGTGCTGTTCGGCCCGACCGCGTTGCTCACTCTCGACCTCACGACGGATGGCTCGATCACGAGGACGACGACACGCTTCAGCATGTCGGGCGGTCCCCAGGCGGGCGTCCGCCGGGCCAACGTCACGCGGATCAACGCCCTCGGAGCGTACGTGCAGAACGGGGCGTACGCGCTCGAGGTCCGCTTCGTCAACCCTCGGAACCAGCTGGCCTATTGCGGTTCGGTGCCGGTCGCGCAGCAAGGCGCGAACCCGCTCGTGCCGATGTCCGGCTGCTGAACGCCGCGCCGCGTCCGGGGGTGCCTCGGTCCACCGGGGCGGGACGCCCTCAGCGCGGCAGGCCGCAGTGGATGAAGGGGGCCCAGGTGTAGGGGTGTCCCACGGGGACCACCTCGGACGTGGACGGGGAACGGCGTGGGCCGAGGGACTCGCCGCGTTCGCTCGAGCCGGCCGCGTCGGTCGCGAGTTCGCCCCGCCGCAGTGCGAGCCGCGCCAGACGCAGCGCCGTCGACGGCGCCTGGCCCTCGTGCAGATGGCCCGTGTAGAAGCGGGTCATGAGCGCCGCCGTCGAGCGGTCGGGCACGCGCCAGAGGCTGGCCACGACGCGCCGTGCCCCGGCATACATGAACGCCCGCGCCAGGGACTGGACGCCCTCGCCACGGCGCACCGAACCGCGAGCCGTCTCGCACGCGGAGAGCACGGCGAGGTCGGCGTCGAGGTCGAGTTCCATGATGTCGTGCAGCGAGACGTGGCCGCCATCGTCTCCCGAGGCGGACAGGGCGAGCCCGGTTCCCCGGGTGTCGGTGCCCGAGATGCCGTGGGCGGCGACGTGCACGATGGCGTAACGCGCCGGGTCGTCCCTGAGCGCCTCCAGGGAGGCCTCGCTCCCCGTGCGCAGGTCCACGTCGGTGCCGACCCAGCGCAGGTCGCGCTGCTCCGCGCCGGCAGCCTCGTGAGGGACGTCGTCGGTGAGACGCGCGATGGCGAGCGCCTCGTCGCGCGTGGCCGGGAGGCGCGGGAGCAGCGTGGGCGTGGGAGAACGCAGCAAGCCCTGGGAAGGGCTCTCGCCTGCGTAGACCGGGTCGGCGAGGAGCAGGAGCCGACCCGGGTCCGCGCGGGGGCCGACCTCCGCAAGCAGTCCGAGCAGGGGCGTGGACGGGCTGTACCCGACCTCGCGTTCGTCGAGCACGAAGGTGACCTGGGCGAAGCTCATCGGTCGTGGGTCATGGTCGACGACCAGCGCTTCGAAGGGCAGTGCCGCCAACGCCGGGCTGGGGACGATCACCAGGGCGGGCCGGCCCTCGTCGCGTTCCGACGCCCCGACCAGGAGCGGCTCGAGCAGGCGAGCGTGGAGGGCGCGGCCGCGGCGGGCGATCTCGTCCACGCCGGCGAGCCGAGCGCGAGACGTCATCCCGTCGAGGAATCCGGAGACGTCGAGGTCGTCCAGCGGCCCCAGGTCGTGGAAGCGGATCCCGTGGCCTTGGACCACGTAGCCATAGAGCCGCTCGAGGCCTTCGGTGTACTCGATCAGCAGCGTGTCGGGAGGCAGCGTATCGGCGACGGTCGTGGCAGGCAGGGAGCCGGGGCGGTCGAGGCCGGCCTGCCGCGGCTCCGCCCGTGCGATCTCGTCGTGCACGTCGTCGAGCTCGCGCGTGAGCGCCGAGAGTTGCAGCCGCGCGGCGTCGGCATCGTCGACGCGATCGGCTCGGACCGCGCGCGCGAGACGGGTGGCGACGGCCTCGCGATCCGAGGACAGGCGGATCGACTCGTTGCGCAGCGCGACGAGCTCCGGCGTGCGCCCGCCTGATCGATGTTCGGCGATGCCCTCGAGCAGGCCGCGTCCCTTCCAGCGGCCGGCATCGCGGAAGCCCGCGGCGACGGCCGCGGTGAGGGCCTCGGGAGTCGTCGCGGCGGCGTGGCGCGCGGCCGCCAGGTCCTGGGACAGCTGCGAGGCCCGCGCGTACGTCACGAAGGCCCGGAGCTGCGAGGCGACCTCGGACGGGAGCGTGCGCACGCTGGGGCCATCGATCCAGTGCTCGATGTCCGCCAGGTCCTCCTCCGCGCGGTCGAGCTCTCCTCCGGCGAGGGCGATCTCGGCACGGATGGTCAGCATCGCGACGGAGTAGCCCCACGCGCCGCCTTCGCGCGCGAGCCGGACGGCACGATCGGCCAGCTCCCGTGCGGGCCCGACCTCGCCCAGCGCCAGCCGGATGTGCGCCTGGTTCCCGAGGGCCACCGCGCGGGCGATCTCGTCCTCGGCGGTGACGGCGTGGCGCTCCTGCGCTTCGGCGAAGGCGAGCGCGGCCGACAGCTCGCCGGCCTCGTAGGCGGCGGACGCCGAGGTCGCCGCCAGTCGCGTCGCATCGCGGGGCATCGTCGCCGGATCCACGCTCGTCCAGGCTGCCGCCAGGTCGGCCTCGAGCCGGTCGCCGGCGCCATCGGCGGCCCAGGTGGCGTTCGCCATGGAGACCATCACGTGGGCTCGCAGGACCGGACTGTCGATCGTGTCGGCCAGCGCCCGCGCTTCATCCAGGTAGTGCCGCGCCGAGGCATGCCTGCCGAGGGCGGTCTCGCTGTTGGCGAGCGCGTGCAACGCGGTGATCTCGAGCATCGGGTCGCCGAGCTCGCGCGCCAGCAGGCAGGTCGTCGCCAGGGCCGTGCCGGCTTCGACGAGGTGCCCCGTCTCGAGCGCGATCACGCCACGCGCGCCCAGGAGACGGGCGCGGACTTCCCTCGCGGTCGCGATGCCCTCGGCGCGGTCGAGCTCGGTCAGCGCGGCCTGGAACTCGCCTCGCTGGCGCAGGAGGTCGGCCAGGTTGAGCCGTGCGATCGCCTCGTTGTCCGGCTGCCCCAGCTCCGCGAGCCGGGCGGCGACCGCGACGAGCATCGGCCGGGCGCGGTCGTGCTCGCCGGCGTCAGCGAGGTTGGCGGCCAGGGCTCCCTCGAGCACGAGGCGGTTGGTCTCGTCGCCCATGCGTTCGGCGAGGCTGATGGCCGCCGCGTACAACTCGCGGGCCCGTGCGGCGTCCGCGCTCTGATGGGCGACTTCCGCGAGGGTGTTGAGCGCGAGCATCTGGAGCGGCTGGTGCCCGAGGTCCCGCGCGCGGGTGAGTCCGGCCTCGAGTCGTCCTCGGGCCGCATCCAGGCTGCCCAGCTGGGCCTCGGCGGCACCGAGGAAGACCAGGCCGGCGCAGGTCAGGACCGACCCGTCGTCGAGCGAGGGGTCCGCCTCTCCGCCCTCGGGCAGCGCGCGCTGCAGGGACGCCCGAGCCGGAGCGTAGGACCGCGCGTTGAACCAGGCCTGGCCGGCGTTGAAGAAGGAGACCCGGGCGGTCGCCGCGTCGCCGCGCGCCAGGGCGGCTTCGCCGACGAGGTCGTTGAAGCGCGCCGTCTCCTCGAGCAGGGCGCCGCCCACCGGAGGGGGCAGGCTGCCCGCCCGCAGTTCGAGCTGGACCGAGCCCTGCTCGTACGCGCCGAGCGCGACCTCGCAGACGACGCCGGCGGCATCGGCCTCCTCGATCACGAGCCGGCTGTTCCAGCCCGCGAGGCCGTTGTCGTCCTCGCTGAGGATCGCTCCGTCGGGGCCCAGGGCCGACAAGCGCGGGTCGGCGTGTCCCGAGCGGGCCAGCAACGTGACGGACGTGTCGCGTCCGGGCAGGACCCTCACGCGCACCGGGTCGCCGTCGGGCAGCGTGAGGGTGCGGACGTCGCCCACGCGCAGGACGATCTCGTCGCCCGCATGAGGGCCCGGATCGGCGCGCGCCACCGCCGGGGCGGCAAGCCAGGCGAGGACGAACCCCGCCACGATCCGGCGCCCGAGACTGCCCGACATGATTGACTCCCGTGTCCGATTCCCTCGCCCCCTCCGGTCAGCGGCGGCGAGGCGCGTGGCGAAGGTCCATTGTGCTCCCTGGGGCCCGATGTCGCGAGGCGGCGCCGGGGGCAGCTAGCGATCCTCCAGGGATGTGCTGCAGAACCGGACCAGGTAGGGCGTCGCCGGGATGTCGATCCGCTCCAGGCGCATGTTGCCGTCGCCCCACGTGACGACCAGGAGCCGCGGCCCGGCGGGGACTCCGCGGAAGAGCACGCGACCATGCTCGTCCGGCGCGCGCGACTCGGGCGATCCCTGGTTGAACACTGCGTCGGGTTCCGCGAGGGCCAGGGTGATGCCTCCGTCGACGGACCTCGGGCGCTCGTGGACCTGCACGTGCAGCGTGGTCCCGGCGCGTTCGCTGGCCGCGCAGAGTTCCGCGGGGTCGAGGCACAGGTCCAGGCGTGGGCGCAGTTCGAACGGGACGTCCACGACCTGCACGGGCGGCACGGGGCAGTCGGTGACGGGGTGGACGATCAACTCGGTGCGTCCGCCGGACAGCGGCGCGAGCAGGAACCGGCCGGCTGCGTCGGTGGTCGTCGTGGCGGCCAGCGGGCCGGGGTCGGAGGTGTCCAGGAAGCCCCTGGTCTCGAGCGTGGTGACCTCGAGCCAGGCTTGGATCGGTCGACCCGCGGCGTCGACCAGGCGGCCCTCGATCGGATGGTCGTACTCGAGCCGGAAGCGGATCGAGTCGGGCTGCGACTCCTCGGTGTCGATGCGGGTCACGACGCTTCGATACCCGCCCCGACTGGTGCGCAGTTCGAACGCTCCCGGGTGGGGAAGTGGCACCTCGAACCGGCCGAGTGCGTCGGAGAGCGGCGGGTTCGGAGTCCAGCTGGAGTGGCTCCACACCTGCGCGCCGCCCATGATCTCGCGCCACCGCACGATCGAGACGGCGACGCCTTCGATCGGGATCCCGTTCACGTCGACGGCGGGGGACAGGAGCAGCCAGGCTCCGCACGCCACCAAGGCCAGGACGCCCCCCAGGATTCCCGTTCGCATGCCCAGCCCTCACCGTGCGCGACCCGGAAGCCACCGCGCGCCGTCGCTCCGGCCCCGACGCGATGGTACGCCCGCCGACCTCCGGGCGATGGGCGGGCGATGGCCCGCCGCCGGCCGGGATGGCACAGTGTCCCGCTTGACCACCACGACCGTCGAACTCCGCATCCATCCGAGCCCGCACCCGTTCGTGCGCAAGGGGCTCGTGGTCCGTGCGCCCCCGGGCCTCGAGACCGGTGAGGTCGTCACGATCGTGGCCCCCGACGGTTCCATCGTGGGCGACGGCTTCTGGAACGGCCGCTCGGACATCGCCGTGCGGCGCCTGACCCGCGGCGACGTGCGCCTCGACCTGGAGGCGCTCACGCTGCTGCTCGAGCGCGCGGTGATCCTGCGCGAGCAGCTGGTCGGCCTCGAGCCCGAGATCACCCCGCATCGCCTCGTCCACGCCGAGGGCGACGGCCTCTCGGGCCTGGTCATCGACCGTTTCGGTGACGTGCTCGCGGTGGAACTCCACAGCGCCGGCTGGTTGGGCTGGATCGCCGAACTCCTGACCTGGCTCCACGCGCGGCTCGGGACACGGCACCACCGCGTGGAGATGTCGCCCCGCGTGGCGCGTCTGGAGGGCGTGGCGGCCATCCGTCAGGTGAGCAACGACTGTCCGCGCCGCATCAGGCTGCGCGAGCAGGACGTGCGCTTCGAGATCGATCTCGAGGTGGGCCACAAGACCGGCTTCTTCTGCGACCAGCGCGACAACCGCAGTCAGCTGGTGGACTGGGTCGAAGGTCGCGACGTGCTCGACCTCTGCTGTCACACCGGCGGCTTCGCGGTCACCGCGGCGACGCTCGGCGCTCCGCGCTCGGTCACGGCCGTGGACCTGGACGAGACGGCACTCGCGCAGGCCAAGCGCAACGCGAACATCAACCAGGTGCGGGTCTCGCTGGTGCACGCCGACGCCTTCGACTGGGCGCGGCAGGTCGGCAACAGCGGCCGGCGCTTCGGTGCGGTGGTGCTCGATCCCCCCAAGTTCATCCCGACGCGGAAGGACGAGAAGGAGGGCGAGGCGCGCTACCACGACCTCAACCGCCTGGCCCTCGGCCTGGTGGAGCCCGGCGGGCTGCTCGTGACCTGTTCCTGCTCGGGGATCCTCACCCGCGAGCGGCTGCGGGAGCTGATCACGACGGCCGCGCGCAAGGCGGGGCGCGACGTCGTGCTGCTGGCGGCCACCGGCACCGGCGCGGATCACCCCGTCGCGCTCGAGTGTCCCGAGAGCGAGTACCTCAAGGTGCTCTGGCTGCGGGTGCACTGAGGCCGGCGTAGCCGGCGCGCGGCGCGACTCACCGGCGCCGGCCACGCTCGGGATGTGGTAGACCTCTCGTCCCTGGAGACCCGGAGGGTTCGAGTTGAGCGCTGGACCTGTCGTCGTCGTCCACGGCGGGGCGGGCTCGCTGGAGAGCGAGGCCGATCGCCGTCAGTATCTCGTCGGTGTCGCGGGCGCCTTGGACGCGGGGGTCGCGGCGCTGGCCGACGGCTGTGCGGCCGCGGTGCGAGCGGCCGTCGTGTTCATGGAAGCCCACACGATCATGAACGCCGGACGCGGGGCGGCCCTGGCGGCCGACGGCACGGCGGCCCTCGACGCCGGTTTCATGGACGGTGCCACGCGGCGCTACGGCGGTGTCACGGGCGTGCGCCGCTGCATGCATCCGGTGTTGCTCGCCGCTCGCCTCGCGGACGAGGGCGACTTCGGACGCTTCCTCGGGCCCCCCGACGTGGACGCGCTGCCCGAGGAGTTCGGCGTGCCCGCCTGCCTGCCCGAAGAGCTGATCACCGCGCGTGCGCGCGCCATCCTCGATCGTCGGCTGGCCGCGAAGGTCACGCCGGGCGCGGCGCCGTACCTCGACACGGTGGGGGCGGTGGCGCTCGATGCAAACGGGCACGTCGCCGCGGCGGTCTCCACCGGCGGCATGAGCATGAAACGCGCCGGCCGCATCGGGGACTCGCCCGTCGTGGGCAGCGGGTTCTGGGCCGATGACGCCGTGGGCGCCTGCGTGACCACCGGCGTCGGTGAGGCCCTCGCGCGGATGGGGACGGCGCGGCGTTGCATGCAGCTCGTCGCCGACGGTCTGAGCGAGACGCCGGCCGCCGCCGCCGACCGCGCCCTCGACGAGCTGATCGAGTTCGACGGCGACGAGCGTGGCGCCTCGGGCCTGATCCTGGTCACACGCGCGGGTGACGTCGTCCTCGACCACAACAGTCCCGAGATGTCCGGCGGCTGGGCGCGCCCGGACGGCACCCGTGACGTGACGCACCTCTGGCGGCGACCAGGATGACGGGTTCGCCGCGACCGGTCACGCGCGCCGAGCTGCAGCGTCTGCAGGGCCTGACACGCGGTCGCGAGCGACGCGAGACGGGTTGCTGCCTGGTGGAAGGGGCGACGCTGCTCGGCGAGGCCCTCGCCGCGGGCTGCGTGCCCGAACTGGTCGCGGTCGAGGAGGCGCTGATCGAGGATCGCTCCGTGCGCGCGGCCCGGGCGGCCGGCGCCGAGGTCGTGACCATCGACGAGCGCTCGGCGGCGCGGGTCTCGGACCGCGAGCAGGCCCGCGGGCTGCTCGCGGTCGTGCCCGTGCCGGCGACGTGGGACGGCAGCTCGGGTGTTCCGGCGACCGGGCCGGTCCTGGTCGTCGCCCTGTGCGGGCTGCAGGACCCGGGCAACGTGGGGACCCTGCTGCGCTCGGCGCGGGCTTTCGGTGCCACGGCGGTCGTGACCATGGCCGGGACCGCGGATGCCTTCGGCCCCAAGGTCGTGCGCGCGTCCGCCGGTGCCGTGTTCGGCCTCGCGCTGCGCGCGGCGCAGGGGGCCGGTGGCGAGGTGGACCTGGGCGCCCTGGCGTCGGCCCACGAGCTGCAACCGGCGCGGGGCGTGCAGCCCGCGGCGCGGGATCGGCCCGCGCGGCCGGGTACGGCGGGCGCGGCCGCGACTCCTCCGCCGCGCTGCCTGCTCCTGCTCGGCCACGAGACTCGCGGCGTCCCCGAGCTGGCCGGGACCACGGCCGTGAGCGTGCGTCACGAGCCCGGTGTCGAGAGCCTGAACGTCGCCATGGCGGGGTCGATCCTGCTCTCACGCTGGTACGAGCAGCACATGGGGCCGGCGGCGTGACCCACGCCGGGCGGCCGCTCCTGCACATCGCGGCGGCGGTCATCGTGCGCGATGGGCGGGTGCTCGTGCAGACGCGGCCCGCCGGAACGCACTACGCCGGCTTCTGGGAGTTCCCCGGTGGCAAGCGCGAGGCGAACGAGGAACCGGCGGCCTGCGCCGTGCGCGAGTGCGCCGAGGAGCTGGGCCTGGCCGTCGAGGCGGCCGAGGTGTTCGAGGTCGTGGAGTGGGACTACGAGGTGCGCCTCGTCCAGGTGACCTTCGTGCGCTGCCGGGTGGTGGGGGACGCCGAACCCGAGCCGCAGGACGGCCAGCGCGTGCGCTGGGCCGATGTGGACGACCTCGAGCGTCTGACCTTCCTGCCGGCCAACGCGAGCGTGCTGCGTCGCCTGGCCGCGGAACTGCGCGCGCCGACCTGAGTCGCGCGGTCAGAAGCAGCCCTGGCCCCGGCTCAACCCTCGTTGTTCTGGAGCACGAGCAGGATGCCCTCGGTCTGCTGCCCCTCGGAGACGTAGATCTCCTTCTGCGACTTCTGCGCGTACACCAGCCGCATGAAGGGATGCACGACCTTGCCGCCCACCTTCTCTGGGTTCAGCGTGAGCGTGTAGTTCCCGGCGCGCAGGTTCTCGAAGCGGAAGGTGCCGTCCCTGTCGGTGGTCAGCGCCTCCAGGAACCCGGTGCCCTTCTGGCTGACCTGCACCTTGGTGAAGGCCAGCGCCTCCTGGTTGATGTCCAGCGCCTTGCCCGCGATGACCGCGCCCGGAGGCAGGGTGACGTCGAACTCGGCATTGCCACCGTTGGCGTCATCACGGATGACGACGTCGTTGATCGCCTTGGGTGCCGAGTTGCCGTGCGTCACGGCCACCTGGTAGGTGCCCGGCGGGATCAGGTCCAGCTTGTACCGACCCTCGCCGTCGGTCGTCACCTCACGCACCCGCTCGCCGCTCGGTGCCAGGGCGCCGAACAGGGCACCGATGGACGTCTCGACGTGGTTGTTCAGGTTCAGGCTGACCGATGCCCCCGCGGCCGGGTCGGTGATGTGGTCGAAGACCCGACCGCGCAGCGTGCCGCCCATGCCCATCTCGATGCGCAGCTGCGGCGTCTGGTCCGCCGCCTCGCGGGTGATCGTGAACGGTTCGCTGCGGGCGTCGGCCCAGCCCTTCGCGCGCGCTTCGAGCATGTAGCTGCCCGGCTCGATGTCGTCGAAGAGGAAGTAGCCGGCGGGGTCGTCCAGCTCCTTGCGCTGGTTCAAGTAGCTGGGATCGCGCTGCGCATGATGCCGCATGAGCATCAGCTCACCGTCGGCCACGGGCTGCCCGGCCACGGTCGTGACCCAGCCCTCGACCTGTCCCCGCTTGTACATCGTGACCAGGATCGTGCCGGCGGTGATGTGGATCCGCGGCCGCGTCACGTCGGAGTAGCCCGCGCAGGTGACGCGCAGCTGGTAGTAGTTATCGCCCATGCCGTCGAGCAGGTAGTACCCGTTGGCATCGCTGATCGCGACGGCGCTACCCTGGTACTCCTTGGTCAGTGAGGTCGCTTCGAGACGGGCGCCCTCGACGGGGTTGCCGTCGCCGTCGACGACTCGGCCCTCGAGCGCCTTTCCGCGGTTGAGTTCGAAGGCCATGGTCTCGTCCTTGGCCTGGCCCTCCAGCGCGTTGCTGACGGTGCGCGACTGGCTCTCGTAGCCCTCCGACGTCACGCGCACCTTGTAGCTGGTCCCCGAGACGTGTTCGAAGGCGAAGCTGCCCGCGCCGTCGGTGAAGACGACCTTCCAGGGGCGGTGATCCTCGGGCTTCTTGAACACGGTCTCGAGCGTGTCGAACATCTCCACGCGCGCGCCCGGGATCGGCCCGCTGTTCACTTCGACCACGGTGCCCTGCACCGTCGCGCCCTTGAGCATGGTCAGCGTGACCCCGCTCGTCTCGACGTTCTTGCGCACGCGGAAGTGGGGTGACTCGCTCTTGGCGTAGAGTTCGTGTTCACCCACGAGCAGGTAGGCCTTCTTGCGCGGGATGTCGGCGAGGGTGAAGTTCCCCGCGGCGTCGGAGTAGGTCTCGGTATCGACGCGCTTGCGCGTCCCGGGGAAGTTCCCGCCGATCAGCGCGTTCTCGCTCTGGAAGATCGTGATGCGCACGTCGGGGACCGGCTCGCCGAGCTGGTTCACGACCATGCCGCTCACGCTGCCCACCGGCCCGAAGGCGGAGGAGGCGACCAGGGGGGTGCTCTCGGGCTGGCTGAGCACGGGAACCTTGATGGACTCGGCTGCACCCGTCTCGGGTGCCGCGACGACATCGTCGAAGCGCTCCATGGGGCCATCCTCGACCCGGTTCAGCGAGGTGCTCGGCTCGGGACCCGAGGATCCCGGGCCGTCCTCGCCCAACATCAACCAGACCATGCCCAGGAGTCCGAGCAGGGCGACGGAGGTGACAAGCACGACGAGCGGGGTGTTTGACCCCTTCCGCGACGATCTCATGGGCCTTGGACGATGGCGGGGTCCCCGTCTTCCCGGGAGCCCGCGGGGGGACGCTGGAGAGGAAGCGGACATCGTAGCCCACCGGGTCGGACGGCGGGAACACCGTGGGGGCGGGTCCCGTCCAGCACCCCTTCGGCGCCCGTCGGCCCCCGTCTGTAGGCGGCTTCCTGACCCCGGACCCGCCGGCCCTGGCGGGGGGCTCAGCGCTTCGGATTGCGGGCGTCCAGGGCAGCCTGCATGTCGGCCGGCAGCGGCGCCTCGACGCGGAGCTCGCGGCCGGTGACCGGGTGCTCGAAGGTGAGGCGCGAGGCATGCAGCAGGGCCCGGCGCGGCCGCTCCCCCGGCGAGCCGGAGTCCGTCCCGGGCCCGGTCCCGGACTTCGGCCGCCGCCCGAACTTGCGGTCTCCGAGCACCGGGTGCCCGATGTGGGCCAGGTGCAGCCGGATCTGGTTGTGTCGACCGGTCTCGATGTCCAGCCGGACCAGCGCCGCGCGCTCCAGCGGCCGCTCCACGGTGTAGTGGGTGACGGCGCGCCGGCCGCCGCGCTCCACCCGCGCCGTCTTGCCCAGATCCTTGATCGGCACGTCGATGGTGGCGCGGGGTGGGCGCGGGATGCCTTCCACCAGCGCGAGGTACTCCTTGGTGACGGCGTGTCGCTTGAAGAGGCTCTCGAGCGCCGCGCGGTGTCGCTTGTCGAGGCACAGCAGCAGCACACCGCTGGTCTCGCGATCCAGGCGGTGGACCGGTGCGACGGCGTGGCCGTCCCGGCGCAGGTCGTCGAGCACGCAGCGCTCGCTTCCATCGTGTCCGACGGTGAGTACTCCGGCCGCCTTGTCGACGATGAGGAGTGTCTCGTCCTCGTACAGCACGGTGTACGTCGCGTCGCGATCCACGACCTCAAGCGTACAGATGCGCGACCTGTTCGCCGTAGCCGTTGTAGAGCCGGGTCGGCATCGGATCCTGGCGACCCTTCTCGATCAGCCGCTCGCTGGCCTGGCTCCAGCGCGGCGGAAGCGATCGTCGCGCTGCTCCTGCTCGAAGCCCGTGAGCAGGTCGTCGATGTCGAAGGTCACCGGCTGCTGGACCAGGCCCGAGACCTCGACGGTCCACGGGCGCGTAGGGCGGCACGGCGCCAGGGTCCTCGCCGCGGGCCAGGGTGCGCACGGGGGGCTCGCCGTCGTCGTCGGGGTCCCGACCGCCGGAAGCAGCGTTCTTCCGGGCGGCGCTCGCCGGCTGGCAACCGATCGAGGCGGCGGCGAGGCTCGAGAGCTCCAGGAAGCCCATGGCGCGCAGGATCTGGCGGCGCGTGGCCCAGGTGGTCTCGTCGGTGAGGGGGCCGGAGACCGACTCCCAGCTGCGGGGGACGCGGGCGGAAGCCATGCAGACTCCTCGGGACGGGGCCGGTGGTCGCGGCAGGCAGCGTGTGCGATTCCGGCTTCCGCCCGAGGATACGTCCCCAGGACGCCGACGCGGATCAGCTCTCCACGGAGGCGGCCTCCAGGCGACGCGTGATCAGGGCCGTGCCCGACGTGTCCCGATCCACCTCGACGCCGTCCCCCGGGCCGAGTCGGCCCTCGAGCGTCTCGCGAGCGAGCATGTCGAGCACGTGCCGCTGGATCGCGCGCTTGAGCGGTCGCGCCCCGAAGGCCGGGTCGAAGCCCTCGCTGGCGAGGAAGGCCACGGCCGCCTCCGAGATGCGCAGGTCGATGCCGTTCCGGGCCACGTGCTGCCGGAGGGCATCGAGCTGGATCCGGGCGATGCGCGCCACGGCTTCGAGGTCGAGCGCCTCGAAAGTCACGATCTCGTCGAGCCGGTTGAGGAACTCGGGGCGGAAGAACTCGACGGTCTGCTCGCGGCTGCGCAGGTTGCTGGTCATCAGCACCAGGCACTGCGTGAAGTCCACCGTGCGGCCCTTGCCGTCGGTGAGGCGCCCATCGTCGAAGACCTGCAGCAGCACGTGGAACACGTCCGGGTGCGCCTTCTCGACCTCGTCGAGCAGCAGCACGCAGTGCGGGCGCCGACGGACCGCCTCGGTCAGCGCGCCACCTTCGTCGTGGCCGACGTAGCCGGGGGGCGCGCCGATGAGCCGCGACACGGAGTGCTTCTCCATGTACTCGCTCATGTCGATCCGCACCATCGCGCGCTCATCGTCGAAGAGGAAGTCCGCGACGCTCTTGGCCAGCTCGGTCTTGCCCACGCCGGTGGGTCCGAGGAACAGGAACACGCCCAACGGCCGCGTGCTCGGGGCGAGGCCGGCGCGACTGCGGCGCACGGCGCCACTGACCGCTGTGACGGCCGCGTCCTGCCCGACGAAGCGCTGGTGGATCACGCCCTCCATGTCGAGCAGACGCTCGCGCTCCTCGCTGAGCAGCTTGCTGACGGGGATGCCGGTCCAGCGGCCGACGACGTCGGCGATCTGCTCGGCGCCCACGTTCTGGGCCAGCAGGGCTCCCGATTCCTGGACCGCCTCGATCTCGGCGGCGCGGGCCTCGACCGTCGCGACCAGCTTGGGCAGTTCGCCGTAGCGGATCTCGGCGACGCGCTCGAGTTGACCCGCACGCTCGGCGGCCACGGCCTCGTGTTCCAGCGCCGCGAGCTGCTCCTTGGCCTCGCGCACGCCGTCGAGCGCCGCCTTCTCACGCTGCCAGCGCAAGCGCAGCGCCCCGGCCCGCTCCTGGATGCTGCCGGTCTCGGCCTCGATCTCGAGCAGACGCTTGGCGTCGGGTTCGTCCTCGGCCGCGAGCGCGGTCTTCTCGATCTCGAGCTGGCGCAGCAGTCGTTCGTAGCGGTCCAGCTCGACGGGCATGGAGTCGATGTCGATGCGCAGGCCCGACGCGGCCTCGTCCACCAGGTCGATGGCCTTGTCCGGCAGGAAGCGATCGGTGATGTGCAGATCCGCGAGCCGCGCGGCGGCGACCAGGGCCTCGTCGAGGATGCGCACGCCATGGTGGACCTCGTAGTTCTCCTTGAGGCCGCGCAGGATCGCGAGGGTGTCGTCGACGGAAGGCTCCTCGACCTTCACCGGCTGGAAGCGCCGCTCGAGGGCCGCGTCCTTCTCGATGTGCTTGCGGTACTCGTCGAGCGTCGTCGCGCCGACGCAGCGCAGTTCGCCGCGGGCCAGGGCCGGCTTGAGCATGTTGGCGGCGTCGACGGCCCCCTCGGCGGCGCCGGCGCCCACGAGCGTGTGCAACTCGTCGATGAACAGCACCACCTGGCCGTCACTCTGCTCGACCTCGGTCAGCAGCCCCTTGAGGCGCTCCTCGAACTCTCCTCGGTACTTGGCGCCCGCGAGCAGCCCGGCCAGGTCGAGGGCCAGGAGGCGCTTGTCTCGCAGGCTCTCGGGCACGTCGCCGTTGGCGATGCGCTGTGCGAGTCCCTCGACGATGGCGGTCTTGCCCACGCCCGGTTCGCCGATGAGCACCGGGTTGTTCTTCGTGCGACGTGACAGCACCTGCACGACGCGACGGATCTCCTCGTGCCGCCCGATGACCGGGTCGAGCTTGCCGTCCTTGGCGAGACGCGTGAGGTCGCGGGTGTACCGGTCGAGGACTTCGAAGGTGGTCTCGGGGACATCGCTCTCGACGGCGCGGCCGCCGCGGACGGCGTCGAGCGCGTGCTCGACGGCCTTGGGCGTCAGGCCGCGGTGGCCGAGGGCCGCGACGAGCGGCGCGTCGCCTTCCTTCAGGATCGCGAGCAGCAGCACGTCGACGGAGATGAAGCTGTCGCCGCGCTGCTTGCCGAGCGTGCCGGCGGTCTCGAGCATGCGGGCGAGTGCGCTGGACATGGCCGGTTGGGTGCCGGTCACGACGGGAGTGGACTTCAACAGACCCTCGAGGTCGGCCAGCACATCACGGCGCTGCGCGCCGACGTGGTCGAGGATCGCGGCGGCGAAGCCGTCCTCGGGGGTGAGCACGGCGAGGGCGACGTGGGTCGGAGTGACCTCGGGGTGCCCCCGACCGGTGGCGGTCTGGACGGCGGCGCCGAGGGCTTCGCGGGCGCGGTTCGTGAACTGGTCCTGGGGCATCGGGGGACCTCCGGGCGGAAGGGGAGTCACCCGTCGGAAGTGCAAGCCGCGTGCCAATCGGCGGTCTCGCGCGGAGGCGGCGGGACGCGGCCCCAGGGCCGGTTCTCCGCAGCTGCCCACAACCTCTCAACAGGTGGGACTGTCGATGTGGCCAGGCGGGCTGCCTAAATGGCGGTACGTGCTTCCCGCCATGCGGCCGGTAGACTCCGCGCCGATCGGCCCTGGCACCCGCCTCGCGGCCTCGTCCTCCTCGCCTTGCGGATCCCCTCATGCTGGTCGAAGCCACCCTGACCGACTTCGCCGCGGCGTCGGCGTCGAGAGAGCCCACTCCCGGCGGCGGGTCGGTGGCCGCCTACGTCGGCGCGCTGGGGGCGGCGCTGGGGGCCATGGCCGCCCGCTTCACCGAGGGCCGCAAGGGCTTCGAGCACCACGCCGATGCGCTCGCCAGCGAGATCAACCGTCTCGACGCCCTCCGCGAGGAACTGCTCGAGCTCGTGGATCTCGACGCGGCCGCCTACGCAGGCGTGGGTGCCGCCTACGGCCTCCCGAAGTCCACCGCTGACGAGCAGGCCACGCGCCGTGAAGCGATCCAGGCCGCCCTGCGCGCCTCGATGCAGGCGCCGCTGCGCACCTGCCGTGTGGCCGTCGAGGGGCTCACCGTGCTCGACGCGCTGGCCGGCCACTGCAACCCGAACCTGTTCAGCGACGTCGTCGTCGGCGCGCACGACCTCGGCGCGTCGTACCGCAGTGCCTGGGTCAACGTGCTGATCAACCTCGCGTCCCTCGAGGACACCGAGCTGGTCGAGACCGTCCGAGCCGAGGGAGCGACTCTCGTCGGGCTCGTCGACGCCATCGAAGCGCGCATCGCCGAGGCGTTCCTGACGTCGCTGCAGCGCTGATCGGGAGGCGCCGGTCCATGGCCGACGAGACGTCCAGAGACGGCCGGCCGACGGCCCAGCGCGGGCCGGGTGGCGTCGCCGTGCATCATCCGGCACTGCTGCCGCTGCTGCGCGAGACCACCACGCAGGCAGACCTCGACGTGCTGGAAGCGCAGCTGCGTGGCTGGGGCGTCTTCGACTTCCCGCAGCTCGAGACCGGCCTCTACTCAGCCGTGGTCGGCGACGGCGCAGACGAGACCGGCTACCGCTCCACGTGGCTGCGCGACACGGTGCACGTGGCCAACGTGCGCTGGGACCTGGGCGAGACCGGGTCGGTCGCCGCGACCTGCGCGGGGTTGCTGCGTTGGCTGCAGGTCCAGGCCCCGCGCTTCGAGGCCTGTCTCTCCGGCGAGGCCGAACTCGCCGACCCGATGCAACGCCCCCACGTACGCTTCGACGGGGAGCGCATGGTGGAGCTCGACGCGTGGTGGCCCCACGCGCAGAACGACGCCCTCGGGATCACGCTGTGGTTGCTGTGTCGAGCGGTGCTCAGTCGATTGGCCGAGCCGTCGCCCGAGCTGGCCGACGTGCTGGCGCGGTTCCCGCTCTTCTTCGAGGCCGTCGACTACTGCCACGACGCCGAGAGCGGTCACTGGGAGGAGACGCCGAAGCGGAACGCGTCGAGCGTCGGAGCCGTCGTCGCCGGACTGCGTTCGCTGCGTGGACTCCTGCGGGCGGACGTCGCCCGCCCCCTGTTGGAACGTCTCGCAGCACGTGGTGTCGACGACGCCCGGCTCGCCGGCTTGCTCGGCGCGGGGAGGCGGCGCCTGGCGGAGAGCCTGCCGCTGGAGTCCACCGGCAACGCGGATCCGCGGCTCGACCGTGCGGCCGATGCGGCCTGCCTGTTCCTCGTGCACCCGCTCTGGGTCGCGGAGCCGAGTCAGGCCGGACGCATCGTGGGCCTCGTGCGCGAGCACCTCATGGGCCGCCACGGGATCCGGCGCTACGTCGGTGACAGCTACTGGAGCGCGGACTACAAGCGCCGCTTCACGGTCGAGGAGCGCAGCGGGTCGTTCGAAGGCGACCTGACCGAGCGCGACTCGGCCCTGGTCCCGGGCAGCGAAGCGCAGTGGTGCCTGTTCGACCCGGTGCTCTCCTGCATCCACGGCCGGCGCGCCCAGGCCACGGGCTCGGCGGCGGACCTGCTCGCGCAGCGGCTCCACTTCCACCGCGCCCTGGGGCAGATCACCGGCCCCGACGGCGCGTTCCCCGAGGGCCTCTGCCCCGAGGCGTACGTCATGCCCGACAGTGCCACGCCCGGGCACTGGGAACCCAATGACGACACGCCGCTGATGTGGACCCAGGCCATGCTGGTCGCGGCCTTCCAGGCGATGCGCGCGACCGCGCCTTGACGGCGCGACGACGGCGCGACGACGGTGCGACGACGGTGCGACGACGGTGCGACGACGGTGCGACGACGGTGCGACGACGGTGCGACGACGGTGCGACGACGGTGCGACGACGGTGCGACGACGGTGCGACGAC
>JAJDER010000080.1 GCA_029259725.1 Planctomycetota bacterium
CCCGCGGCGGAGATCTCATCGGGGACGGCGACGTGGTACGGGCTCGCGAGCGGCGACGTGACCGGCGACGGCATCGCGGACCTGCTCACCAGCCCGGCCTTCGAGCTGAGCCCGGGGGATCGACGCCTGGAGGTGCGCCCAGGACTCGGCGACGGTGACTTCGGCGAACCGATCGCCACCGTGATCGACCTGCCCGTGGCCCAGTTCCCGCGGCTCGGTGACCTGGACGGCGACGGCCTGCTCGACGCCATCGTGTCGAGCGCCGACGTGGGCCGGTTGCTCGTGGCGCGGGGCCTGGGCGACGGGACCTTCACCGACCAGGTCGAGCATGCCGTCGGGCGGCCGCCGTTTCGCGCGGAGCTCGTCGACCTGAACCGGGACGGTGCGCTCGACATCGTCGTGCCTGCGATCGAGGGGGGCAGCGTCTGCGTGCTGCTGGGGGTCGGCGGTGCGGGCTTCGCGCCGGCGCAGCCCTTCGCGATCGGGGCGCTCACCCTGGCCGTGCGGACGGTGGACCTGGACGGTGACCGCCGGGTGGATCTGCTCGTCGCCTCGGCGGCGGGGCGCAGCACCGTGTTGGTGAACCGAGGCTCTGTCCAGGGCACCGACTGACGATCCGCCGGTCCGGCGGACACGAATCCCCGGGTTCGGCTTCCGCACGACGGTGGCCAGCTGCGACCCTGTCGCCCATGGCCCACACAGACCTGGACAAGCAGGACCTGCCCCCGCTCCCGGCCGAACCGATCCGGCGCGTGCTCGACCCCCTGGCGCACTTCCTGCACATCGAGGCCGCCGGGGGCATCGTGCTGCTGCTGGCGACGGCCGCCGCGCTGGGGCTGGCCAACTCGCCGCTGGCCGAGGACTTCGGGAAGCTCTGGAAGACGTCCATCGGCCTGACGATCGGGGGCTTCGAGCTGATGGGCTCGCTCAAGCACTGGATCAACGACGGCCTGATGACCGTGTTCTTCTTCGTCATCGGGCTGGAGGTGAAGCGCGAGATCGTGCTCGGCGAACTCGCCGACGTGCGTCGCGCGACGCTCCCCATCGTCGCGGCCCTGGGCGGCATGCTCGTGCCCGCCGGCGTGTATCTCGCGCTGCAGAGCGGCCAACCCGGCGAGGCCGGCTGGGGCATCCCGATGGCCACCGACATCGCCTTCGTCGTCGGGTGCATGGCGCTGCTCGGGCCACGGATCCCGCGCGGGTTGCGCATCATGCTGCTGAGCCTGGCCATCGTGGACGACATCGGCGCGATCCTCGTCATCGCCATCGGCTACACCGAGAACATCGACCTGACCTCGCTGGCACTGGGGTTCACGGGCATCGCGCTGTGCATGCTGCTGCGCTTCACCGGCGTGCGCAGCATCGGCGTCTACAGTCTGGTCGGCGTGCTCGTGTGGCTGGCCTTCCACGAGTCGGGCGTGCACGCGACCATCGCCGGCGTGATCCTCGGCTTGATCACGCCCACCAAGGGCTGGATCGACGAGGGGCTGCTGCGACGCACGGTCTCGGCGGCGGACGACGCGCTCGAACACCGCACGCTCGAGACGTCGCGCTACGGCACCCTGCGCACGATCGAGACCGTGAGCCGCGAGAGCCTCTCACCGCTCGAGCGCATCGAGACCAGGCTGCACCCCTGGGTGGGCTTCGCGATCATGCCGCTGTTCGCGCTGGCCAACGCCGGCGTGCCCGTGAGCCTGGATGCGATCGGCGAGCCGGTGTCCCTGGCGGTCATGGCCGGCCTGCTGATCGGAAAGCCGGTGGGCATCGTGGGCTTCTCCTGGCTGGCGACGCGCCTCGGCGTGGCGAGCCTGCCGAAGGGCGTGGGCTGGGGCGCGGTCCTCGGCGGCGGCCTGCTCGCGGGCATCGGCTTCACCATGGCCCTGTTCATCGCCGGACTCGCGTTGAGCCCGGAGGTGCTGGATACGGCCAAGGTGGGCGTGCTCATCGCCAGCGGCATCGCCGCGGTGGTGGGCATGGCGGTGTTGATGAAGGCGCTGCCGAAGGTGGGCGTCGACGACGATCGGTCGCCGGGGCGAGCGCCGCGTCGGGAAACATGACGAGCCGGCGCATGCCGTCGGTGGTACGCCGGCGAGTCCAGGGTCCACGCGGTGGTATCGGAGTCACTCCGGATACGGCACCAGCGCGGACTCGGTCCTGCGGATGAGGTCGGCGAGTAGCCGGCCCATGATCTCGTCCACGGCCAGCTTGGTGGACTGCTGGATCGCGTTCTTCATGGCCCACACGCCACCCCAGAACACCTTGCCCCCTTGGGAGGCGCCATCGGCGGCGTAGGACTCCTCAAGCAGGAGCGACGCACCCGAGGTGGCCCGCACGGCGAGAGCGACGTGGGCGTGGTGGTCCTCGAAGGTGTAGTCCTGGAGCGTGAACGTGATGATGATGTTGGACGGCGGCGTGTTCGTGTCCGCCCTCCGCAGTTCCGTGAAGGCCCGCTGAACGTCCGTGGACTGCAGCGTCGCGTCGAGCATGTTGCCGAACTCGACGATCCACAGGTTGCCGTGGCCGGCCATGAACGACCGGAACTCCAGATGATGCTGGCTCGTGGCATCCGACAATGCATAGGAGGCGCGCAGTCCGGTGAAGGGGAGTGTCGCGCCACCCTCGTTGTTGACCAGGTAGTGGGCGTAGTCATCAGCGACGTGGTGCTCGATGGTGCACCCGGGTGCGAGGAGCAGGAACAGCATGGCGCACACGGAGAAGTTCACTGGTGAGTTTCGAGACATCGATGCTTCTCCTCCGCTGAGGGTCGTGCTGAGTTCACTATCTGCTCGAATGGTGACGTGCACACTCTCATGCTTCAAGCCTGGTGAGGCTGCGGTGCCATCGACAGCCACGCTCGGCTTGTGGGACGGGATGGGAAGACCTAGCCTTCGTCTGAACAGGCACGCCATCCATGACCTCCGATGCAAGCTTCCGGCTGCAGGCACTGGGCATGATCAATGCTCTAGGTGCCGGCGTGGACGTGATCGGCCCAAGGCTGTTCGCGGGTGACACCTCCCGCCTGGTGCGCCGCGACGACCTGGTCCCGGAGCGCTCGTTGCTCGTGGGCGCTGTACTCGAGGACTTGCCCAGGATCCCAGACGAGTGCTCTCGCTACCGCTGCCGCAACAACGCACTGGCGCTCGCTGCCCTGAATCAGATCGCTGAGGCGGTGAGAGAGTCAGTGGAACAACTCGGTGCGGAGCGAGTCGGTGTGGTCGTCGGCTCGACCACAGGCGGTGTGGGAGAGGCGGGCCGGGCAGTTGCGCAACGCCACCAGACCGGCCGGCTCGCCGAGGAGTTCGACTATGTCCAACTCGAACAGGGTGGTCTCTCCGCGTTTCTCGCACGCAGCGTCGGCGCGAGAGGTCCGGCGTTCACCGTTTCCACGGCGTGTTCCTCCGGCGCCCGCGCGCTGGCTTCCGCGCGCCGGCTGCTGTGCTCCGGGATCTGCGATGCCGTCGTCACGGGAGGCTGCGACGCGCTCTGCCCCATGACGGCCTGCGGCTTCTCGGCACTCGAGGCCCTGTCGATGACTTGCACCAGACCCTTTAGTGCCCTGCGCGACGGTCTCGTCCTTGGTGAGGGGGCGGCCCTCTTCTTGCTCACGCGCGCACCGGGCGGTATTCGCCTCCTTGGCGTAGGCGAAGCAGCCGACGCTCACCACATGTCGGCGCCGCACCCGGATGGCGTGGGAGCGGCAGCTGCCCTCCAGGCGGCGCTGGACGACGCGGGAGTGGCGCCCGCGGAGATCACCTACCTCAATCTGCACGGCACGGGGACTCCACTCAACGACGCCATGGAGTCGAGGGCCGTGCGGCGAGTCTTTGGCGACCGCGTCCTCTGTAGCTCCACGAAGCCGCTCGTTGGGCATACGCTCGGCGCGGCGGGCGCCATGGAGGCCGGCTTCCTGTGGATGTCCCTCGCCGAGGCTGACGGCGAGTCCCTGCCGCTCCCTCCTCACGTGTGGGATGGCATCCCCGACCCGGACCTCCCGGCGCTGAACCTTGTCGGCACTTCCCGCGCCCGTTTGCACGAGGCGACGACCCGGGACGGGTGGACCGTTCTCGCGAGCAGCTCCTTCGCCTTCGGCGGCGACAACAGCGCGCTCGTCATCGGTGCGCAACTGTGACGGTCCCCGCGGCACCGTTGTCAGAGTCGCCCCCGGTCACGGTGCCTTTCCGTTTGCGCAGCCTGGCTGCCTGGGCGCCGGGTGCTTCATCGACGGACGCATGGGATGCGTGGGCGCGCGGCGACCGGGCGCTCGGTGGTGAGGGGCTGCCCGATGTGCAGTTCCTCCCCGCCATGTTGCGGCGCCGCTGCAGCATGCTCAGTCGCATGGTCCTCTTCGCCGCCTACGAGGCCTGTCCCGAAGGGCAACGAGGAGAGGCGCAGTTCCTGCTCGGCAGCCGGCACGGTGAGATCGCCACCACCAGCCGCCTGCTGCAGTCCCTCGCGGAGGGGGAGCCGATGTCCCCGATGGGCTTCAGCCATTCGGTGCACAATACGGGCGCCGGGCTCTTCTCGATCGCGGCAGGCAACCGGGTGGGTGCCATGGCGATGTCCGCGGGCGCGGACACGTTTGCCTGCGGGTTGCTGGAGGCGGGGATGAGCCTTGGCGCCGGCCCTCCGCACTCGGTCCTGCTGGTGGTGGCCGACGAGCCCTTGCCGACTCCGTTTGAAGGCTTCGCCGACGAGGACCAGACGCCCTACGCGGTCGCCCTGCTGCTCGACCGGATCGATACCGAGGGCGAAGGCCAAGCACTGGAGCTGACGTTCGACGCTCGTGCGGCGACCGCGGCCGATGCTGTTGATTCCAACTCGCTCCCGCAGGCCCTCGTCGCCCTGAGGTGGCTGCTCAGGGCGGAGACCTCGCCGTTGTCGCTCGCATCGCCTGACCACGCCTGGACGCTCTCGCGCCGGCCTGGCGCTAGTCCTCACTCCACCGTTTCAGGATCAGGGATGTGTTGATGCCGCCGAAGGCGAAGTTGTTGGTCATCACGATGTCGGCCTTGATGCTCCGCACGCTCCCCTTGACATGATCGAGGGGGGCGCAGCGCCCATCCGGGTGCTTCAGGTTCAGCGTAGGCGCGAACCAGCCCTCGTTCATCATGTGGATGGTCATCCAGGCCTCCAACGCCCCGCAGGCACCGAGTGTGTGGCCCATGTAGCTCTTCAGGGCACTGCACGGGACGCGGTCGCCGAAAATCGCGTGCGTCGCCTCGGCCTCGGATATGTCGCCGATGTCGGTCGCTGTTCCATGCAAGTTCACGTAGTCGATGTCGTCGGGCGTCAGACCCGCATCGACAAGGGCTCGCTGCATGACGCGCTTCATGCCGTCTGCGGAAGGGCTGGTGATGTGGCAGCCGTCGCAGTTCGTGCCGAAGCCGATGACCTCGGCGTGGATCTGTGCGTCGCGAGTGCGCGCGTGGTCGAGATCCTCGAGAACCAGCGTGCCGGCACCTTCTCCAACGACCATGCCATCCCGCGACGCGTCGAAGGGGCGTGGTGTCGACGTCGGCTCGTCGTTGCGTGTGGACGTCGCAAACATCACATCGAACACCGCGGCTCCGCTCACGTGCAACTCCTCGGCCCCGCCCGCCAGCATGATGGACTGCTGTCCGTGGCGAATGGCGAGGCTCCCGTAACCGATGCCCTGGCTTCCCGCCGTGCATGCGCTGCAGGTCGGGATGACCTGTCCCTTGATCGAGAAGAAGAGGCCGAGATTGGCCGCACAGGTGTGGCTCATGAAGCGTACGTAGTCGGTTGCACAGATCCCCTTCAGGGTCTTGCCTTCGATCAGGGGCGTGAAGAAGCTCTCCATGGAGACGGGGCTTCCCGACGTCGAGCCGTAGGAGATCCCCGTCGTCCCATCAGACAACTCGGGGTCGGCGGCCAATCCGGCGTCATTCAGTGCGATCTCGCTGGCGCGCACGGCCATGAGCGAGACTCGGCCCATGCTGCGCGTCTTCTTGCGCGGATAGCTGTCGGGCACGGAGAAACCGACGACCGGCGCTCCGAGGCGCGTCTCGAGGTTGGCGAAGCGGTCCCACTCCTCCATGCGCACCACACCCGAACGACCGGCTTGAAGCGAGGCTCGCACGGATGGCCAGTCGAGGCCGATCGGGGAGAGGCCGCCCATGCCGGTCACGACGACGCGCCGCCGGTTCGATGTTCCGCTCACACCAGCCCCCCGTTCACCGAGATCACCTGCCCCGTGATGTAGGTGGCGCTGTCACTGAAGAGGAAGGCCACCAACGCGGCCACTTCGTCGGGACGGCCCAGCCGGCGCATGGGGATGGACGGCAGCACCTGGTCAAGCGGCAGGGCGCTCGTCATGTCCGTCTCGATCAGCCCGGGCGCCACGCAGTTCACGGTGATCTCGCGTCGTGCCAACTCCTGTGCGAGCGACCGCGTCGCGCCGATGATCCCGGCCTTGGATGCGCTGTAATTCACCTGCCCGCGATTCCCGACCAGTCCCGAGACCGACGAGAGCGTCACGACACGCCCTCCCTGACGCGCCTGCACCATGCCCATGACCAGTGGTCGCATGACGTTGTAGAAGCCGTCGAGGTTTGTCCGCAGGACGCGATCCCACGCCTGGGCCTCCATCGCTGGGAAGGGCGCATCGTCCGTGACGCCGGCGTTGAGGACGACGCCCCAGTAGGGCCCATGGCTCTCCTGGTCTGACGACAGTGTCCGCGCGCACTCGTCCCGATCGCCCACATCGAAGCGGAGCAGGCGTGCTGTGCCGCCAGCTTGCGCCACGAGCGCGAGGGTCTTGTCGGCGGCGTCGCGACGCGTGCGGAAGCCGAGGACCAACTCGGAGGCATGAGGCGCGAGCGCGACGGCGATGGCGCGCCCGATGCCCCGGCTGGCGCCCGTGACGAGGACTCTGCGGTCTAGGATGATGCGTCCTCTCCCGCGGCTGGCTGCCCGGTCGGCCTGCATGCGTTGAGCTGACCATCTGCCAGCACGTGACTGCCGGTCGCATCCGTCACCCGGCACGCGAAGGAGGTGAGCAGGTCATCTGCCCAGCTGGCCTCTGCGTGGATGCGCAGGGTCTGTCCGGCGGGGAACGCCCGGACGTGCAAGCCAAGACGGCGCGTCCCCAGCAACAGGCCCATCGGAATCGGCTCCGAGAGCCTCCTGGCCTCGAGCCCGACGTGAGCTGCCATCGCCTGAGCCATGTACTCCAGCCCGACCCACGCGGGCACGTCGCCGTCCGTCTGGCGAAACAGCGAGTGGGGGCCGATGCTGACTTCACAGCACGTATGCGTGGTGTCGTGCTCGACAACCCGGTCGAGGAGCAACATTTGGCCCCGATGGTGCAGCACCTGCTCCAGCGGTGGAAACACGTACGGCTCTTCGCTCACGCGCCTCTCCCTTGCATGCCTCCCCGGCGTGCCGTTCATGCTAGAGGATCACGCCGCGACCGACGACGATCAACCAGCCCGGCGGCAGGCTGAATCAGCCGTCGGCGGAACCGGGTCTCGGGGTCTCGTGATGGGGCGACCCGGCTGGCACCGAGGTGACTTCCAACGTGTAGCCGCGCTCCAGGTGGTCCAGGACCAGACGGCCATCCCAGGGTCGCGGGGACTCATAGGACACCTCGATCACGGGTTCGTTGCCACGTAGGAACAGCCGCGACCAACCCTCGCCCGCGCCCCTCTCCTCGCGCAGGACGAGGCCGTCGAGATCGGGATGGTGAGGCCAGAAAGCGAGCTGGATGTCCGCGAGCATGTAGCGAGCATCGAAGGGCAGGCGACCGCCGGTATGGTCCTCGGTGGTGATACGACCTCTCTCCATCAACAAGACGAACGCACGTCCGCCTCCCGGAGTGAGTCCGACGACCACCAAACGCTCGGGGTCGCACTCGAGTCGCGCCTGAAAGCGATGCGTTCCTCCAGCGTGATGCACCACGACCGACTGGTCGGCCACCAGGGACTCGCCCAGTGACGAGGGATCCTGCAGCCAATAGTAGGCGTCCCGGGCAATCTCCACCGCGTGCGTCTCGGGAGTGGCGAAGCGTGGCGGATCGTCGCTCCCCGTTGAGCGGCAACTGGTGCAGAGTACCGCCACGACGAGTGTGACGGGCAGGACCGCAGTCGTGCGGCCTTGACGATCAGACCGCGAGCCGCGAGCGGCGCCGATGGCCAGGGGCGCGAGAAGCAGAGCCAGGCTCGTGCCGGCGAGGGTGACCAGACCGATTGCCCTCACGGCGGGAGTGGGACTGAGGGCCAGGAGTCCGAACGACAGCATCGTGGTCAGCGCCGAGAGGATCAGTGCGAAGTAGGTCGTGGTGCGATCGGCACCGTCCTCGGCGACGAAGATGGCGTAGTCGACTCCCAAACCGAGGACCAGCAGGAGCGCGAGGCAGTGCATCACGTTCAGCGGACCAGCGACGGCTCCGATGCCGCCGAGCGTCAGGGCTGCGGTGAGAACCGGAGGCACCATCACAACGGCGGCGCCACGCAGCCCATAGCGCACGGCGAGTAGAAGCAGGATGGCGAGGTAGGCACCGCTGACGAAGACCAGCGCCCACCAGCGATATCGGCTGAAGAGGTCGGAGACATCCGCGACGCGGTCGATGGCCGCCACCCCGTCAAGGTCGGCCAGGACGGAGCGGACCTCGGCGAGGGACGACACGGACTCGAGTTGAACCAGCGACGCCGCACCCCGGTCGGTCGCGCCGAGCCAGAGTGAGCGGTGCAGCACGGAAGCCGGGCTGGCGAGCCAGGCCTCCGGCGTGAGCAACGTATCGCCGCTCGCCTCGACGTCGCGCTCCAACTCGCCGATGGCCGCCTCAGGAAACCCCAGCTCAGCCAGGTGTGCGGCCCAGTTGCTGACCGGGTCTCGGAGCGCCGAGACAATCGACGCGTGCTCGGAACGCTGCCGCTGCTTGCTCGGCAGCACCGCCGCCAGCGACCGATACGCACCGAGTCGTCCCTGATCCACGAGGCCCTTCAGGCGTGACGCGACTTCCTCCTGGCGCTGCAGCATGACCTCGACGGAGGCGGCCTCCACCAAGACGAAACGACTGTGGTCGACGCCTCCGGCCAGCTCCCGCAGCTGTGCGTCTTCGACCAGCAGGGAGGCGGGCGCACGCTGCAGCCGACGCACGTCATCGTCGAAGCGGGTCCGTGTCAGGCCGACGAGCGCGGCCAGCGCCAGGGCGATCCCAACGGGACGCAACCACCTACGGGCGCTTGGCGACGCCCACCCGTCCAGGATCCTCCCGGCCAGGCGGTGTAGTCGGGGAGCTGACGTGCGCCGTGAGGGAGCGTCGAGGAGCAGGGGGAACCAGCACACGACAGTGGCCCAAGCGCCGGCCAGTCCGACTGATGAGAAGAGCGCCATCTGCCGGAGCCCGGGGAACGGCGTGAAGGCAAGGGCAGCGTAGGCCATCATGCTGGTCAGGGCACCCAGGGTGATTCCCGGACGCACCGCACGCAGGCCGAACTCGCCGTCCCAGGATCCGGACGGAACCCGATGTGCCGCCATGAAGTGGAAGGCGTAGTCGATGCAGACGCCGATGAGGCTCGCGCCGACCACGAGCATCAAGGCGTGCATCGCCGGGAAGATCCAGAGGGACACGGCCAGGGCGCAGAGGAGGCCGACCAGTCCTGGAAGCACTCCGACGAGCAGGGTTCTCGGAGAACGGAACACGAGCAGCACGAGCGCGAGGATGCCAGCGAGCGAGCCGAGCCCGATGATGGAGATCTCGCGCGCGATGTCCTCGCGGGCCGCTGCGGCGAAGCGCACGAGGCCGGTGAAGGCCACGCTCACGCCAGGGTGGTCGGACGCCAGAGAGGCTCGCGCCGCCTGCACCACGGCGAGGACGTCGACCTGCGTGGCCTCGTCGAACGGGTCACCGGCCATCACGGCCGTTACCAGGGCGGCTGCCTCACGCTCCACGGTCGCGACCGGCACGCCGTCGCGAATCCGCAGCCTGCCGCCAGCGGGGTCGAGACCCTGCGCCCAGGCGAGGAAGAGCAGCAAGGGGTCCTCTTCGAGGAATCGCGAGGCGGCGCTCGACTCGGGGCCATAGAGGTGGTCCGCCGTCCGCGCCACGAGCGCCTCGGCGCCTTCGCGGGAGGCGAGCAGCGTGCGGGTTCCCTCGCCGAGCAGGTGGTATCGATGGGGGAAGTAGAGCGAGTACATGGCGCGGCCAAGGTTGTCGTCGAGCCCTGGCACAACGTGGGTGAACGCTCGTGACGACGCCAGTGCGGCAGCCAGGGATCGCGCCCCGGCAACGGCCTCTGATTCGTCCCCGTGCTTGACGACCAGGAGCATCGTCCGGCCCGCCTGGCTGGAGGAAGCGAGCGCGAGCTGCTCCAGGACCGGGTCCCGGTCCGCAGCGGGCATCAGGGAGAGAAGGCCCGTTTCGAGCGAGACGCCACGTGCCAAGCGAACCCCGAGGAGCACGACCACGACCGCCACTACCAGTCCCCAGCCGCGGGCACGGCGGAGGCTACGCCGCCTAGCGAGGTCGTCCAAAGAGGTCCTGCTCTTCTGCTGGGGAGAGGGGCGGGCCGATCGTGGCCTCGTGGAACGTCGTGCGCGTCGTGTCGCCGTTCGTCTCGACGACCACCAGGCTCTGCAGCAGCGCGCCGCGCCCGGTGAGCACCATGGATTCGATGACGGCGTCCAACGGCTCGCCAAGCGGCACGAAGCCCATCGTCCAGTCTTCGTCATCGCCCCGGAAGTACAGGCGAAAGTCCTTGCGTAGCTGCGGCACGTCACCGGAAGCGATATGAAGGAACGCGCCAGCGAACGCGCGTGCCATCGGCATGGCTGCGAAGTCGATCTGCTCGGTCTCGCCGTCCGGGTGGTGTTGTGTGATTCCTGTCGACGTGATGAACCACTCCTTGTCGAACGGCGTGGTCATGACGCGGTGCACGCCGCGGCCCGCACAGAACACAAGGCGTCCTTCCGAGCGCAACGGTCGGCGGAGAATGGTGAGTGTCTTCTCCTCCACGTAGCGAGCCCGGACAACCTCCGCCTCTGCCAGCTGCGCGTTGATCGTGGCGAAGTGCTCGGGCAGTTCGTCGCCCACGGGCGCGTCGAAGACGGGGTCGCGGGGTTGCACGACGGCTTGCTGGGGTGCGCTCTGGCCGAGCATCAGCGCCACCACGGTGAGGAGCGGGAGCAGGTTCACGACGCCGCCCCATCGGTGGGTGTCTCACGAGCCCACGCGCGGTCCAGTTGCTGCATCAGGATCGGCGGAGAGCCCAGGCACATCTCGGAGGTCTTCAGGTCCACCGCCACCTGGATCGTGTGGCCACGGGCAATCTTGAGACCGTCGACCGAGCGGATGTCGAAGCCGATCTTCAGGCGCAGTTCCGCCTCCAGCAGTCTGGCCGTCACGCGGATGGTATCGCCGTAGCGGAGCGGCGCGATGTGACGGCAATGACTCTCGATCACGGGCCATGCGTAGCCGGACGCGAACATCTGTGGAACGTCGTAGTCGAGGCGTCGGAGCAGTGCGCTGCGTGCGTGCTCGAAGTACTTGAAGTAGTTCCCGTGCCACACGACACCGGCACTGTCGACGTCGTGGAACGGCATGTCCAACGTCACGGTGGCTTGCCAGTCAGGCGGGAGCGGCTCAGGCACGAAGCGTCTCCTCAGGCCGAACCAGCGCGGGCTCCACGGCGGTCACCGCGCGAGAACGCATCCACGCCAGGATGTGCTCGAGGTCCTGATCGAGACGACGGTCTTCATCGACGAACGGGACTTCACGTGAGACCTCCGCCCAGGTCGCAGCAAGACCGGCCGCCAGGCCCGCCGGGTCGAGGTGACCCAGGCGCTGCCGCAGCGAGAGCGCCTGGGTCACGGCGATCAGGCAGCTGGCGGCCACCTGCTCGGTCAGTTCGAGGACGCGCAGCGCATCGCGTGCCGCGATCGTGCCCATGCTCACCTTGTCCTGGTTGTGACACTCGGTCGAGCGGGAGAAGGAGCCGGCTGGCATGGTGAGCTTGAGCGCCTCGGCCGTCCACGCGGAGGTCGCGATGTGAACGGCCTTGAACCCATGATTGATGCACAAACGGTCCACGGCCGCACCAGACAAGTTGGCGGAGAGCCCTCTGCTCGTGTGTTCGCTCAGGAGCAAGGCGATCTGCCGGTCGAGCAGGTCTGCCACGCTCGCCACCGCTGTCTTGAGCCCGTCCATGGCGAACGCGATGTGTCCACCGTAGAAGTTGCCCCCGTGAAGGACCTCCCCCGAAGTCGTGTGGACCAGTGGGTTGTCATTCGCGCTGTTGATCTCGACCTCGATCCACTCACGCATCCACTCGAGGGCGTCCCACAACACGCCCACGACGTGTGGTGCACAGCGAATTGAGTAGCGCTCCTGCAAGGGCGCGCCGGACACGCCGGTGCTCGAGCCGCGGCCGCCATCCAGATCGGCGAAGATCCAGGCTGCCGCACGCGCAGAACCTGCATGGGGCTTGGCGGCGAACACACGCGGGTCGAAGTGTGCATGGACTCCACGCAGCGCGACGACGGACATTGCTGTGATACGGCAGGCCCAACCCGCGAGCCGTCGCGCGCGGTCCCAGGCGAGGCAGGCCAAGCCGGTCATGACGGCGGTGCCGTTCATGACCGCGAGTGCTTCCTTGGGGCGCAGCGGGAGGGGCGCCAGGCCGGCGCTGCTGAGAGCCTCTGCAGCAGGGCGCCGTCGCCCCTGGTGGAGCACGTCTCGTTGGCCTTGGAGCACGGCAGCGACGTAGGAGAGCGGCGTGAGGTCTCCACTCGCTCCGACGGAACCCTCTTCGGGAATCACGGGGAGCACGCGGTGGTTGAGAAGGTCTGCGAGGTGTTCGAGCAGGCACAGGCGCACGCCGGAGTAGCCGTGGGCGAGCGAGCGGAGGCGTACGGCCACGACGGCGGCTGAAGCCTCCGCGTCCAGTGCGCGCCCGAGACCGCAGCCGTGATACCGGATCAGGTGATCGGGGAGTTCCGAGACCAACTCCGCCGGCACCGCCCGGTCGCACGACGCGCCGTACCCGGTCGTGACACCGTAGACGACGCGCTCATCTCGCCACATCGCCTCGACCAGCTGGGCACCTTGCTCGATCGACTCGCGCCAGGCAGCGTCGTCTGGCACGTGGACACGGACCGCGCCACGGGCGACCGAGAGGACGTCCTCGATGCGCCAGACGGCCGCCCCGGACAGGACGTTGCTCGCGTTCGTGGCGTCCATGCCTTGTCTCCCTGCCCTCATCGCCGCACGCCATCCAGCGTGGGCAGGCCTACTCTACCGCCCGCCTATCCTCGTGCCAGACGTTGTGGAAATTGAACCACTGCAAGGGGACCCGTGTGCACTGCTCTTCGAGGCGCGCGGCGTACGCTTGCAGGAGTCGGGAAAGAACCTGCTGCCGGGTGGCGCGCTCCAGTTCGACGTGCTCGGCGAACGGCTCGAACTGCAGCTGGTAGGAGCCTCCGGGCTGGCGCAGGCCGAAGGCCAGGAGCACGGGGCAACCGATCAGACCGGCGAGCACGAGCGGGCCGTGCGGCAGGAGCACGTCGCCACCGAAAAAGCTCACCAGGCTCGTGGGTTGACGCTGTCCCGCCGCGACGCGATCTCCGAGGATGGCAACGAGCTCACCACGTTCCACGGCGGCCCGGATGTCGAACGCCGCTTGAATGGCACCCTTCTCCGTGTGGATCACGCGCTGGTGCGAGTCACGGCCTGTTCGACGCATGACCAAGCGGAAGCGATCCGTCTCGGGCGCGTGCATCACCGCATGAATCGGGACGGGATGCTCCTTTGCGAGAAGCCGGCACGCCTCCAGGTTGCCGAGATGGGATCCGAGCAGGATGGCTCCACGGCCCTGCTCGGCCAGCTGATCGAGATGCTCCTGCCCGTGCACTGTAGGTGCCGGGAACGCAGTCTTGGCCGACACGAGAGCGAAGCGGTCGAGGATGCTCGTGCCGAACGCCTGGAAGTGCCGATAGGTCGTGAGCCAACCGGGAGTCCCACCGAGCGTGGCCAAGCCGCCTGGTGTCGCGGCGACGCGCTTCAGGTACTCGAGAGAGGCACGGCGCCGGGGTGGGTCGGTGAGCCAGAAGTAGGCCACCACGAGATGCACGACGACCGCGGTGGGACCCCTCCCGCAGACTCGGAACACGCCGACGGTCAGGCGCAGCCCCCACGTGGTTCCACGTTCCTTGAGCCCGTGCCACGGCCGGCGTTCTCTTCGCGTCAAGTGGCGCGAGCCTTCCGGCCCGGACGTCCGAGCAGGCGCGTCAAGGAGCCCAAGAAGAGGCGCGTGTGAAGCCACGTGATGCGCAGATTGTCGTGCAGCGGTCGGAACGTGGACAGCCCGTCTTCGAAGTACTGCACGGGCGTGCGCACGTTTCGCACACGGATGCCGGACCAGTGCAGCCGCACGACGATCTCGGTGTCGAATTCCATTCCCGTACCCATGTGGACACGGTCGAGGAGATCGACCGTCGCCGCCAGAGGAAAGCAGCGGAAGCCACACAGCGGGTCGCGGATGTCGCGGCAGAGCGTCTCGATCCATACCCACCACCGTGACAACCGGCGACCGTGGAGTCGGTGAAGCGGGGCGGTAATGTCGAAGACGGGGTCCCCCAGGATCATCATCTCGGGGTGTGCGGCCGCTTCGGCGAGGAACGCAGGAATGCTGGCTGCGTCATGCTGGCCGTCGGCGTCCAGCTGGACGGCGTGCGTGAAGCCGCGCTCGGCCGCCCAGCGGTAGCCGGTCTGCAAGGCGGTGCCGCGACCAGCGTTGGACGGGTGGCGACGGACGTCGACCCAATCGCGACACCCGGCCAGCGCGTCGACTTCGGCCTGTGTTGCCCGGTCGCTGCCGTCGTCGACGATCAGACAGGGCAGGGCCAGACCCTCCAGTCCGTCGACGACACCTTGGATCGTGGTGCCGTGATTGTAGATGGGGATCAGCAGGCAGGGCCGGATCATGGGCTGACTTCGCTCGGTGCGAAGATGATGCGGCCGCTAGCGTGGATCGTGTCAGCCGCCACGAGCCGGTACTCGACCCTGTGCGGCGTCGACGTACGCTCCACGCGCAGGGTCAGTATCGTGTCGGGGCGGATGACCGCCCTGAACTTGACCGCCTCGAAACGCAGCGGAGTCCGCCGGGAGCCGAACAGATCGGCGGCCGCCTCCATCACCCAGGCGATCTGCGCGACGCCCGGGACGATCGGGTCGCCCGGGAAGTGGCCGGCCAGGATGGGTAACTCCTTGGGAACGACAAGGCTCCATTCGCAGGCGTTCTCAGAGTGAGCACGACGGAGAAGTCGCGGCAACCACGCGCCTCCGATTGTGGACGGCGCAAGGCGATCGCCCGCTCTCGACGTCACGAAGAGTGCGCGCAGGCCTGCTTGCGTGACCTTGCCAGTGGCGTCGGCGGGCAGCGCACCGACGTGCTGCCATGTGCGAGGGATCGTGATGGGGTCGAAGCGATCGAGCAGGTGCTCGCGCAGATGATTATGGAACCGGCGACGTCCACTCAGCTTGACGTCTTGGCGGCCGGTCTCCGAGAGCACGACGACCGCCGCGGTGCGCCCCTGGAGTTGGTCGTCCAGCTGGACGATTCCCGCTTCGAGCACCGCCGGGTGCTCGGTCAACCACTGCTCCATGTCCGCCAGTGAGAGACGTTTGCCGCCGACCTTCACGATGCGGTCAAGGCGGCCGAGCAGATGGAAGCGCCCGTCGTCTAGCATTCGTGCGGCATCACCCATGGCGGCGCCGTTGGGCCCCGCGTCGGTGCCCACGAAAGGGGAGTGCACGCGCAGCGGGCCAGCGTCTTGGGAAACAGACAGGCGCACCCCGGATAGAGGCGTCCACGTACAGGTGGTGATTCCGGGTGTCTGTCGGCGCCAGGCGACGCCGCCCGTCTCGGTCGAGCCCAGGACTTCGAGCGGAGCTGAGCCGACGCCCGCTGCCCAGGCGTGGGCCGTGGGCTGATCCAGGGGCGCACCGGAGGAGGTGACGAACCGGCAGCGCCGAGTCCAGTCGCCCCGGCCCAGCAGGTCCGTCATGAGACGGAGGTGGACGGGGCTGCTGATCAAGGCCCAGGTCCTCGCGCCATCCATGCCGGCCACCAACTCTTCGGGGTGCACGGGCGTCTCGGCGACGAACGGGCGACCTGCGGCTAGCGGCCAGAGCACGCGGAAGAGCAGGCCGTAGATGTGCTGATGCGACACGCTGGCGGCGATGGTCGTGCCCGCGAGCAGCGCCCCGAACGTCGCCTCGAGTACGACGAGTTCCGCGTCAAGCTGGGCGAGGCGCTTGGAGACGACCTTGCGCTCGCCGGTCGTGCCCGAAGTGAGGACTTCGATCCGCGCTTCATCGGCATCGAGCGCCCGCCACGGTTGCGGCGCGACCTCTGGGTGGCCGAGTGGCGCGAGTGCTGCCTCGTGGCTCATGCCGGGGCAGTCCGTCAACAGACCGGGGGCGTCGGCGGAGAGATCCGCGATCGTTCCCCGCTGACCGTTGGGCGGGAGGACCACCGATGAGCCGGCATGCAGGACGGCCAGCACGGCCACCGCGAACGCGTAACTGTCCTCACAATACACCAACCAACGTCGTTTCGGGCGCTCTCTCAGCTGAGCGAGGAGAGCCGCCACGTCGCGCTCCAGTGTGGCGAACGTGATGATCGCGCCCTCGCGACGAGCGACCGCCGCGGTCGCGACGCGACCGGCGTCAAGGACGCGGGCGATGACGATCACGCGCATCCTCGTCGATGGTTGGGAAGACGTGTTGCAGGAGCGCGTCCACTGCACTGTCGCCGTAGCGCCGGAACCGCCATGCACGGTAGATCCTCTCGCCGGCGAACAGCATCCCCATGGCGATGTAGGACAGCAGCCCGCAGTAGAGCGTCCACGCCTCGAGACTCGCACGCGTGGCAAGCACACCGGCGATCGTGCCGTTGCCTACGAAGAAGACGCACCAGATCCACGTGACCGACCGGCAGTAGCCGACCTCGGCGATGGAGAGGTCCTCGCCATGAAGGCGTGCGATGGTCTCCACGACCGTAGGCGGACGCACCAAGGAGGCGCCGAAGCTCATCAGCAGGATGGCGTTAATGAGGACCGGGACCAAGAGGATCCCGAGCGGGTCGTCGGTGCTGGCGGAGAACACCAGGACCAGTGCCAACAGCAGCGCCGGCACGAGAAGCCGAGCTGGGTGCCTCCCGATCGCCAGCCGGTCCCTCGCCGTCCCCCTCGTCGAGGCGCTGCGCCACCGTGTGACAGTTCGCAAGGTGACGACAGAGAGCAGCAGCAGCGCAACGCTCCGCGGTGGCCAGTACACGAGCCCTGCCCACACGAGCAGCGGGTAGGTGAGCCCCCCCAAGGCGAGGAGCCAACTCATCCGGTGCTCGCCTCGTGTTCGATCAGCTTCGCTTCCAAGGCATCGGTGATGTCCGTGACCGTCCGGATGGCGCGCATGTCCTCTCCGCGCAGTTTCAGGCCAGTGGCCTCCTCGAGCTTCAACGACATGTCGATGGCGTCGATGCTGTCGAGATCCAGCTCTTCGAACAACCGCGCTTCCGGTGTGACGGCGTCGTGCGGCAGCTCGAAGACCTCGACCAGCATCTGGCGGACCAACGCCTCGATCTCCGTGCGCGTGCGCATCTACGTCTTCTGTCGCGCGTTGACGGCGAAGGACACGAAGGCGGCGAGAGCCTCCACAGAGGCGAAGTGCCGGCGGTTGTCGTCCACAGAACCCTCCATCTTCACGCCGAACCGCTTCTGCAGCGCGATGCCAAGTTCCAACGCATCGATGGAGTCCAGGCCCAGTCCGGTGCCGAACAAGGGCGCTCGGGCGTCAATCTCCTCGGGCGTGAGGTCCTCAAGCGCGAGCGCTCCGATGATCAGCACCTTGATCTCATCCTCAAGTTTCTGAGCGTGCACACTCAAGCTCCGCCTCGATTCGGCTGAACAGGGTTTGGGATAGGTCCCTGGCTGCCAGCGACCGGAGTCCGGGTTCGGCGCCTTGCGGATCCGGCACGATGGGCTCCAAGACGCTCACGGTGATCTGCATGCGTCGTTTCATGGCATTGTACCAAGCGTCGTCCTTTCCCAGGCCCCGCACCTCGCTGGTGATGGCGACGGGCACGAGCGGTCGGCCGCTGATGAGCGACACGTGGGCAGCGCCGCGGTTGAAGCGTCCCAGCGTTCCCGGCGGCGAGCGTGTGCCCTCGGGAAACAGGATCATGGTGCGACCGGCTGCCAGTCGCTCCACGCACGCCGGCAAGAGCACGTCGTGCGCGTCACTCCGGATGTAGCCCGCGCCGCGCACGACACCGCCCAGGAAGCGGTTGTCCCACAGGGCGTGCTTCACGACACAGTCGGCCTGTGGCAGCGCGGCCATCAGCATGACCACGTCGATCAACGTGGGGTGGTTGGGTGCAATGACGCACGGGCCGATGGACCGCAGCCGCTCGGCACCACGCCAACTCACCCGGGTGAGCCCGAGGACGTCCCACATGACGATGAATCCGCGGAACGACCAGTGCACACAGCGCTGCACGCGCAGATCCTTGGCTGTCGGGGAGCCGGGGCTCCATCGGCACACGGGAATCACGGTCCAGGCGAGCAGGCAGCTACCCAGACTGAACGCGGCGAACGAGAAGGCCAGTGCAGCCGAGAGCCAGGCCTGCTTGAGGCGCACGATCAGCTCCCTCGGGCGAGCGCCTGCTCGAACGCCTGTTGCAGCTTGACGCTGAAGTTCAGCAGCCGACGGTGGATCTTCGGTTCCGGGTTCACGTTCGGGCTCCCGCGGCAGAGAAACTCCGCCGTGCCGTCGGGCCGCACCGTGACGTACATGACCCACCACCAGTCCTTGTTGGTGCGCTTGACCGTGACGATCTCGCCACGGACCCGATCCTCTGACGCAATCGTGTAGCCCTTCATCTGGACAGCCTCGTGCGCCGCCTCCCAGGACGCGTCGAAGCCATTGCCGGCACCGACGATCGTGCGGTTGGTCGCGAAGCGGCAGCCGGTCAGCATGAGTACGCAAGCGGCCAGTGCGGTCACTGCGATGCGAGTCGCCGAGGAGCCCCGATTGGACTGAGTGGTCTTCATCCTCATCCCCAGGTGATGGCCTCGCTTGTCCAAAGCCGCTCGTGCACCGCGAGCTCCCCAGCTTCGGTCCACTCTCAAGATGCAGCAGCGGCTCGATGTGGGCAAGCCTCGACGTGGTCGAGGCGGCGAAGGATCTCGGGCATCAACTGCTACCATGACTCCAAATGGGGAGGGGCGCACGCTCGAGGCGGGCTTCCCGATCACCGGAGCTGAGAGCTCGAGGGGCCATTCCATGGGGCTAGCCGTCATCGGTGCCGGGTTCGGGCGGACTGGGACCCTTTCGCTGAAGCTCGCCCTCGAGTTGCTGGGCTTCGATCCCTGCTACCACATGGTCGAGGTGATCGCGCGCGCCGAGCACGCGGCGCTCTGGTGGGACGCCGCCTCGGAGAAGCTCGTCAACTGGGGCACGCTGTTTGGTGGATACAAGGCGGCGGTGGATTGGCCCTCCGCGCACTACTGGAGGGAACTCGCCGCGCGCTACCCCGAGGCCCGGATCATCCTCACGGTGCGCGACCCGGAGAGCTGGTATCGCAGTGTGTACGCCACCATCTACCGGGCTCTGACGCGGCTGCCGGACGACACCCGCGGGCCGGGGCCCGATCATCGGGACGTCGCCACTCGACTCGTTCTCGAGAAGACCTTTCACGGGCGATTCGGGGACCGCGAGTACGCTCTTTCCGTCTACGAGCGGCACAACCAGGAAGTGCAACGTGCCATCCCTGCCGAGCGCTTGCTTGTCTACGAGGTGGCCGACGGCTGGGCGCCGCTGTGCCGCTTCCTCGGCCGGCCGGTCCCGGAGGGGGAGTTCCCGAAGGTGAACAGCGCGGCCCACTTCATCTCCCGGTTCGTGACCGCGGACATCGAGGCTCGGCAGTCCACTCCCGCTTGCGGACCTCTCTTGGAAGAGTGATCCGTCGCAGCGGTGGGCGACTCTCGCATGGAACGGAACGGAGTCTGGAAGAAGCGCTCTACCCGTCGGCGCTCGCGTGCACCTGAGCGGGATGAATGCCGTACCCGGCAAGCAACTCGTCGATGACCGGAGCCAGCTTGGACTCGGTGCTCGCCCACTTGTTGAGCCCGAGTCCGCCGCTGTGCTTGTAGATGGCGCTCCCGATCGTCGTGCCCTTGTATTGCAGCCTCAGCTCGGCATGGTCCATGTAGGGAGTGACATCCCAGCCTCGAAAGGCGGTGTACGTGAGAACGTACTCGCAGTCTGGGATCGCTTGTCCTTCGAATACCGTCGTCGCGATGCCGTGCCTCATGAATCCCTGTTCAACGACCGCGATGAGGTCCTCGACCAGGACCTTGGGATTGAGCTCGATACAGACGCGAGAGATCGGGTACTTGACCGCATCGATCTTCTGAACGCTCACCGTTGTGCAGGCCGTGAGAAGTAGCGTCGCTGTGCTCGCGAGAAGGAACTCCCGCATGGCTTGTCCTCCAGGGTTGCGCGCCAAGCCCTCTACGAGCCGGCGATCATGCCGTGCGGATCGAGCACGAACTTCTTCGCGGCGCCTCCGTCGAAGTCCGCGTAGCCCTGCGCGGCCTGCTCCAGCGGGATCACCGTCACGTTGACGGCCTCGGCGATGCGGATCTTGTCGTGCAGGATCGCCATCATCAGCTGACGGTGGTAGCGCATGACGGGACACTGGCCGGTCGCGAAGCACAGGCTCTTGGCCCAGCCCAGACCGATGCGGATCGAGAGGTTGCCGAACCTGGCCGCGTCGTCGGCCGCGCCCGGATCCTCGGTGACGTAGAGACCGGGGATCCCGACCGCGCCGCCGGCGCGCGTCACCTGCATGGTCTGGTTGAGCACGGTGGCGGGTTGCTCGAGGCCGGCTTCCCGGCCGTGCCCGTGCGCCTCGAAGCCGACGCAGTCGACGGCGGAGTCGACCTCGGGGTCCCCGAGGATCTGCTCGATCAGGTCGGGCAGTGGGGCCTCCTGCTTCAGGTCCACGACCTCGCACCCGAAGCTGCGCGCCTGGGCCAGGCGCGCGTCGATCATGTCGCCGACGATCACCACCGCCGCGCCGAGCAGGTGGCACGCGGCGGCACAGGCCAGCCCGACCGGGCCCGCGCCCGCGACGTACACCGTGGAGCCGGGGCCCACGCCGGCGGTCACCGCGCCGTGGTAGCCGGTGGGGAGGATGTCCGACAGCAGCGTCAGGTCGCGGATCCTGGCCATGGCCTGATCGCGGTCGGGGAACTTGAGCAGGTTGAAGTCCGCGTAGGGGACCATCACGTAGCGCGCCTGCCCGCCGACCCAGCCGCCCATGTCCACGTACCCGTAGGCCGCGCCGGGGCGGGCCGGGTTCACGTTCAGGCAGATGCCGGTCTTGCCCTCCTTGCACGCGCGGCAACGACCGCAGGCGATGTTGAACGGCACCGAGACGAGATCGCCGAGCTCGAGGAACTCCACGTCGCGCCCGCACTCGATGACCTGCCCGGTGATCTCGTGCCCCAGGGTCAGCCCGGCCGGCGCCGTCGTGCGGCCGCGCACCATGTGCTGGTCGGAACCGCAGATGTTGGTCGCCACGACCTTGAGGATCACGCCGTGCTCGCACTTGCGGTCGCCCAGGGCCAGCTTCGGGTAATCGATGGTCTGGACCTCGACCTTGCCCGGCTCCAGATACGCGACGCCCTTGTTCGTGTCCATGTCCGAGCTCCTCCTGTGCGGCTGCGAGTCTCTCTGCGAGTGACGACGCCTGCAGTCTAGCGAGACTCGTCGGTCGCGTCGGAGGAAAGCGACTCCGCCCGGCCACCCATCTGGGCGACCATCTCGCTCAGCGCGTCACCCTGGCGGACCAGGTCCTGCTTGCGCGCGCGCGGCAGTTTCTTGATGCGTGCCTCCAGGCGCAGGGCGTCGCCACGGGTGCCGACCGCGTGCTCGAGCACGAGCTCCAGGGGCCGGCGCCCGCGCAGGGACTTGGCGCCCTTGCCGCCGCCCCGCTCGTGCTCGTCGATGCGGCGCTCCACGTCGGTGGCCACGCCCGTGTAGATCGAGCCGTCGGCGCAGCGCAGCAGGTAGACGGACCAGGTGGGCATGGCGCCCGACGATACCGCTTGCGGAGGCCGAGGCCGTGTCCGGAAACGGGAGGTGCGCGGTGCCTCATGTCGAGGTCGCCCTGGCGCGGGGACCGGTGTACGCTTGGCGCCGTCCCCCGCGGAAGGGACCACCTTCGACGACGGAGACTTCGATGAACGCCTTCAGCTCGCGCCTGCTCCTCGCCGCGCTTGCGGCCGCACTGCTCGTCGGATGCGCAACCACGTCGGATGCGGGGCCGTCCGCCCCCGCGTCCAAGAGCGACGTCCCGTCCGCGGAGCCCTCGCCCGAGCACCTCTGGCTGAAGCAGCTGCTCGGCACCTGGGAGGTCACGAGCGAAGCGGACATGGGGCCCGACGCCGACCCCATGACCATGACGGCCCGCGAGACGGTGCGCGCCATCGGCGACCTCTGGATCCAGAGCGAACTCGTCGGCGACGCCGGCGGTGTGCCCATCGTCGGAATCAGCACCGTGGGCTACGACCCCGAGGTCGGCCACTTCCTCGGCACGTGGATCGACAACACGGGAACGCACATGTGGATCTACGAGGGGCGGCTCGATGCGAGCGGCAAACGGCTCGAACTCGACTCGGTGGGACCGGACTTCGAGCAGCCCGGGAAGACGCGCCGGTACCGTGACGCCACCGAGATCCTCGCGCCGGGGCACCGCCGCTCGACGTCCTCGGCGCAGAACGACGACGGCTCCTGGACGACGTTCATGACCGGAGTGGCCCGCCGGGTCGGTGGGTGACGGCGGCGCGGAGGCGGTCAGCTCAGCGCTGTCCCGGCTCGGCTCCCCTGTGGCCTGAGCAAACGGGGTGTCCGCCCTGCGGCGGGGCCCCGTAGGTCCACGACCCGACCGCTGCGCGGGGCGTCAGCCGTCGCGAGCATCTCGGCGAGGGCAGCGGGCTGGTAGGGTCGTCGCGTGATGACAACCCCGCGCTCTCCGTTGGCCATGGCCGTTGCTGTCGCGGTCGCTGTCGCGGTGGTGCTCTCCTGCACCGCAGGGAGGGCCGACCGCGCCGAGCCGGCCGCGGACGCGGCGCGCCCGAACGTCGTGCTGATCCTCGCCGACGACCTCGGCTGGGGCGACCTGCAGTGCTACGCCGAGGCGTCGCGAGTCCCGACGCCCAGGCTGGACGCTCTCGCCGGCGAGGGGCTGCGCTTCCTCGATGCCCACTCGCCGTCCTCGGTCTGTTCGCCGACCCGCTACGGGATCCTGACCGGCCGCCATGCCTGGCGGACCGAGCTGACCTCGTCCGTGGTCTGGGAGTGGGGACGGCCGCTGCTGGAGCCGGAGCGCACCACGCTTCCCGAGCTCCTGCGCGCGCGGGGTTACCGCACCGCCTGTGTCGGCAAGTGGCACCTCGGCTGGACCTGGCTCGACGACGAGGGGGAGCCCGTCAACGCCGACGTCCCCTTCGTGCCGCGGCAGAGCGATCAGCGCCGCGCCGCCGGCCCGCGAGTGGACTTCACCCGGGCCCTGCAGGACGGCCCGCTCGCGCACGGCTTCGACACCTACTTCGGCGACGACGTGCCCAACTTCCCGCCGCGGGCCTTCATCCGCGATGACCGCCTGCTGTCCACGCCGAGCGATCCGAAGCCGGAGGGGATGTTCGGTGTCGCCGGTCCCACGACTCCGGGTTGGGACCTCGCCGCGGTGATGCCGCGGCTCACCGAGGAAGCCGTCGCGTTCGTCACCGAGGCCGCCGCCACCGAGGAGCCGTTCTTCCTCTACTACCCGCTGACCGCTCCGCACACGCCGATCGCGCCGGCCCCGGAGTTCGCCGGCACCACCGCTGCAGGCGCCTACGGCGACTACGTCGCCCAGGTCGACGCGACCGTCGGCGCGGTCCTCGACGCGCTCGAGGAGGCGGGGTGCGCGCAGGACACCCTGGTCGTGTTCACCAGCGACAACGGCTCCCCGGCGCGCGACGGGACGGGCATGTCGGGCGCCGTGCACGGCGTGACCGCGAAGCATGGGCACGTCCCGAACGGTCCGTGGCGGGGGCTGAAGGCGGACATCTGGGAGGCGGGGCACCGCGTGCCGCTGCTGGTCCGCTGGCCCGGCCACGTGCCCGCGGGCGCGACCACGGACGCGCTGGTCGGTCTGCAGGATCTCTACGCGACGCTTGCCGAGGTCTCGGGTGCGGCGGTCGCGCCCGGCGATGGGGAGGACAGTCGGAGCTTCATGACGGTGCTGGGCCGACCGGAGACGTCCGGCCGGGCGCAGCTCGTGCATCACGCTCTCGACGGCACCTTCGCCCTGCGCGCGGGCCGCTGGAAGCTGGTGGTCGACAACCTCGGCTCCGGCGGATTCAGCGCGCCGCGGTCGATGCCGCCGGAGGACGGCGGTCCGGGTGGTCAGCTGTACGACCTGGAGGCGGATCCCACCGAGTCGGAGAACGTGTGGGGGGAGCGGCCGGAGATCGTGCGCGAACTCGAGCAGGCCTTGCAGGCCACCCGTTCGGGCCAGTAGGTGCAGGGACCGGCGGCGGTCGTGGGTGACGGGGTCGGATTCCAGGGGGCGTCGGCACGTTCGATCCGGGCGGGGTAGGCTCGGGCCATGCTCAGGGCGCCCATGCGAGTCCCGCGGATGTCCGTCGCCGTGTCGGCGTTCACCGTCCTGTGGGGCGCGGTCGGGCCGCTGCCGGCGATGGCGCCGGTGCAGGGCGTCCCCGGCGAGGTCCTGTCCGAGCGGCGCATCAGCTCCGTCGACGGCGGTTTCACCGGCGTGATCGAGCCCTTGGACGAGTTCGGCACCGCGGTCACCAACATCGGCGACCTCGACGGCGACGGGTTCCCCGAGCTCATGGTCGGCGCCTGGGGCGACGACGACGGCGTGGACCTCCCGGCCGAGGACCGCGGCGCCGTGTGGGTGCTGTTCCTCGAAGCCGACGGCACGGTGCGCACGCACACCAAGATCAGCGAGACGTCCGGCGGCTTCGGCGGGGACCTGGACGACTTCGACCGCTTCGGGCACTCGATGTCGGCGCTGGGCGATCTCGACGGCGACGGTGTGACCGAGGTGGCGGTGGGCGCGGTCTTCGACGACGACGGCGGCAGCGCCAACCCCGGCGCGATCTACGTGCTCTTCATGAACGCCGACGGCACGGTGAAGGCCGAGCAGAAGGTCTCGCAGACGGTTGGCGGGCTGGTCGGGCCGCTCGACAACGGCGACCTCTTCGGGCATGCCTGCTCGGGGCTCGGGGACCTGGACGGCGACGGCGTGTTCGACGTGGCCGTCGGATCGGACGGTGACGACGACGGCGGGACGGTCGGTGGCGCGAGCAACGTCGGCGCCTTTCGCGTGCTGTTCCTGAACGCCGACGGCACGGTCAAGGGGCAGCAGAAGGTGTCGGCCACGACCGGAGGCTTCGGCGGGACGCTGCTCGACAAGGACGCGTTCGGCCACACCCTCGCCAACCTGGGCGACGTGGACGGCGACGGCGTGGTCGACCTGGCCGTCGGCGCGCCCGGCGACGACGACGGCATCGCCGCCGGTGGCACGTCCGTCGGCGCCGGCGCGGTCTGGATCTGCTTCATGAACACCGACGGCACGGTGAAGTCGGAGCTCAAGATCTCGCAGACCAGCGGCGTCGGCTTCACGGGTCCTCTCGGCGACGATCGCTTCTCCGAGTCCATCGCGAGCCTGGGCGACGTGGACGGCGACGGGGTCGGGGACATCGCGGTCGGCGCGTTCCTGGGCGACGACCCGTTGTTCGGCGCCGGCAGCGACACGGGCGTCGTCTGGCTGCTGCTCATGAACCCTGGCGGCACGGTGAAGGCGCAGGTGCCCTTCGGGCTCGGTCAGGGAGGCTTCGAGGGGATCCTCTTCCCCGGCGAGCACCTCGGTCACTCGATGACGGGGTTGGGGGACCTCGACGGCGATGGGCGGTTGGACATGGCCACCGGCGCGCCCGGGGACGCGTCGAACACCGGGTCGGTGTGGGTCACGTTCCACAACGCCGCGGTGTGGAGCGATCTCGGGGGCGGGTTGGCGGGGACGTACGGCGAGCCGGTGTTGAGCGGCGCGGGCGCGCTGGTGGCCGGTGAACTGGTGACGCTCAGCGTGACGGGCGCGCTGGAGAACGCGGCGGCGACGCTGGTGGTGGGCCTGAGCGAGCTGGGCGTGCCGTTCAAGGGCGGCACGCTCGTGCCGAGTCCCGATGTGCTGATCGGGTTGGCGACGGACGGGGCCGGGGAGCTGCTGATCGTCGTGCCGTGGCCGGCGGGCCTGCCGCCGGGGTTGGAGCTCGTGTACCAGGCCTGGGTGGTGGACGCCGCGGCCGTGAAGGGGCTGGCGGCGACGGGTGGCGTGGAGGGCGTGGCGCCGTGAGCCCGACGGGATGGCACCGGCGTGGTCGGGCGTCCGACCGTCAGAGGCTGTAACGGCCGTACTGATAGATGACGAAGAGCACCGTTGTCGCCCCGAGCGCGATGATCAGACGCTCCTTGAGTCGCGCGAAGAGTTCTCGCTTGCGTTCGGTGTCGTCTGGCGGAGGGACCTGGCCCGCGACCTGATTTGGAATACGCTTCACGACGTGTCTCCCCAAGGGTGGCATGGAGTCGGGGAGCCGCGTCGCGCGTGGCGCCAACCCGGTGGCGCGGCTCCCCTCCCCGATCCGGTGCGTCCGGGGTCGGGGAAGACCCTGGCGGGTCGACTCCGGGATACGGCTTCACCCGGACAGCTCCAAAGTGCGGTGATGCGTTGCGCGCCGAAGGTGCCGCCGGGTCATCCGTCAGCCCGATCCGGGCTCGGTGCCTGATGCAGGAAGGCAAGTCGGACGGGGGCTATCGCGTGCGTCCCGGGTCACGGATCAGGACGGGAACTCGATTCTGCAAGGCCTGGGCAAGAGCTATGCAGGGGGAGCATCGCCGTGACCTTGACGCTCGCCGCGCCGGGTCTGAGTCTCGGGGACGTCGTTCGAGAAGGGGAGTGCAGCCCATGAAGATCGCATCGGATCGGATTCCCGAGAACGCCGGCAAGGTCATCCGCGAGCAGCGAGAGGCTGCTCAGTTGAGCCAGGCGGACTTGGCGGCGATGTCCGGCACGAGCCAATCCACGGTCTCCCGCGTCGAGAACGGCCGGGTCTCCGAGCTGTACACGCCGGTGGCCCTGCTCCGCGTCCTCGGTTTGGACGGCGACGAAAGCGAGCTGATCTTCGAACCGATCCGGGAGGAGCTGGAGCCCGTGGGCTGGGTGGAGGTCACCCAGGTCGAGTCCTATGAGCAGGCCGGCAAGACCGCCAAGAAGTACTCGGACAACGGGGACTTCGTCCGGGCGCACTGGTACATCGCCGCTATGCTCGAACTGGCGTCGAACCCCGAGGAGCGGCTCGACGCGCAGAACCTCCTCGGCATCAGCGCCAACGCCCATGGGCGCTACCTGCGCGCACGTCGTCTCTTCTACGACGTCATCGACGAGTGCTGCCGCAACGGGTGGGAACGAGAGCCCATCTGCCTGCGCGCGCAGGCCAACCTGGCCGAGCTCCACGTCAATCAGGGTCGCCTGGACATGGCCGAGGACGCGGCGGCGGGCGTCCTCCACCGGAAGCCGGGCAAGAAGACGAGGGCCTACGTGCGCTACGTCCGTGGCCGAGTCGCCTTCCACCGGGGCGAGACGGAGACCGCGCTCGAGGACATGCGGCGGGCACGGGAGGAGCTGAAGTCCCTGGGCGGAGATCGAGTGGGCCTGGCGGACTGGGTCGACGTCCACATCGGGGCGGCCCTCCTCAGTCAGCGCAAGACGTCGGGGAAGGGTGAGGAGAAGCTCCGCGCCCTCCGGGACAAGAGCCGGCCGGAGGCCGCCCATCGCAACATCGAAGTGCACATTTGGGCCAACTACTACCTCGCGCGGTACGCCCGGCAGCCGTCAGCGTTCAACGTCGCCGTCGAACTCTCCAGGCAACACCGCTACCTGCAGATCATCGATTCACTCCGTTCCTTGAACATCTGACTCACCTAGGAGGGAAGTCATGTCCCGCAGCATCATCACCGCCGTCCTCGCGACGCTTGTCGGCGTCCTCGCGAACGCCCATCACGGCCCTCATGCCATCGGCAGCGGCGACAGCTACGTCCTCGATGAGGATGCGCCGGTCCTGGTGAGTGGGGACAGCCGCTGCACGCCCGAAGGAGCGATCGAGCCCCGCGGACAGAGTGGAGACAGCTAAGGCGCGACCGAGGCGAGGGCAGCGCGGTGCAAAGCAGGTCGGTCCATGAGCCGCGCCAGGTTCGCCCCGTAGCGGCGCGCGACCTGCACCACTTCTCCCAGTAGTTGCGACACCAGCACGTCCTGTCGGACGTGATTACGAGGACTCCGGTCTCGGGGCGCATGCTCGACTTGAACAAGCTTCAGCAGCGACGTAAGCGGCGAGGTGCGTGCAGCTTGCGGCGGCGGCACAGGGGGGGATCCCCTCTGGATACCCTACGTGAGCAAAGCGGCTCTTGGCGGCGGGATCGAGGGACTCCGCCACGCCTAGCTAGCGCCCAGGTTTGCCAACGCGCGAGGTCGGGTGCATCGCCGTTGCCCGCCTCACCCGCCGCGTGGGTCACGGCGGCCACGTAACGACGCACGCGTTTGCTCTGCTGCCAGTTCGTGGCCTCCGCCAGCAGGGCCTCGCGGAGGCGACGCTCCTCGCCCTCGCGGGCCTCGGTTTCTGCGCGTTGTCGCTCGCATCCGCGAACTCGAGAGCCCAGGCTTCGCGTTCGAGCCGGGTCGCCTTCGTGGCGGCGGCGACCTTCGCCAGTCCGTCGAGGAAAGAAGGGACCTTGTCCTCCAACGGCAGGAGCAGTTGCCGGCGCTCGACGAAGACGGCCCACAGCATGGCAAGCAGAAACACAGTGGGGGACATGCTGCGACCGTGGCCGCGCCCGTCTTGGCGGATCCAGGCGACGGCGCTACGGTGGTCCCACCGTCAGAATGGAGACCCGGATGGGGTTTCCGGAAGGGACAAGGAACAGAGCGTTCGAGGATCGGAATTGGCCGTGTCTGGTTGCGGCAATTCCGTACATCCTGCATGGTGAGGCGCGGGGCACGGAAAGAGGTGCAGCCATGCTCAGACGCGGAAGACTTGCTGGCAGGTCGTCGGCGACGAACCTGGTGCCCGCGGACGAGAATGGCGTCGCCGACATCTTCGTCCACGACACGAAGAAGGGCGGCACGACCCGGCTTTCCGTATCCACGGACGGGAACGAGGCGAGTGCGTTCTGCGACACGCCTTCAGTGTCGGGCAATGGACGCTACTTCGCCTTCGTGACGGACGCGGGCAATCTCGTCGACGGAGACACGAACGGGCTCGATGACATCTTCCTCCACCGACCGTGACCACCGGGTGCGTAGCGAACTCGGGGAGAGCCTCGGCGGCGGGGCTGAGAGAGAGGGCGTGTACGTGGAGCTGCAGTGGAATCTGTTCTCCGGTACCGCGCCAAGTCTGACCCTTCAGGTCACTGCTCCGCTCGACGGCTTCACGGTGCCTCCCGGGTACTATCTGCTCTTCGTCATCGAGGAGAAGACAGACCCGCTCGCACCAACGTTGGCTCCGAGCAGCGGCAAGTGGCTCAAGCTGGTGCCGTGACCATGGAGGAGTGGGTGCAACACTCCGAGCGTCGTCTTGCGGGCCTCGCACAGGGTGTTGTCCTTGTGCTTGCCTGCAGCGTTGTCGCGGGGCCGCTACCTGCCGGCGACAACCTGACCGCGGTCCTATCGGTGACCGGTATGGGCGTCTTCCTGGAGAACGACGGTCAATGGGAGGACGGAAGCCTCTATCGCTGGCGCGGTCCCGGCGTCGCGGTGGCGGTGCTTCCGGACCGGCTCGTATTCGTCCCGGTCGTTGGCCGCGTCTCCGACGGAACGGGTCGCTGGTCGTCGCCGGTGACCCTGCGCTTCGAGGGGGCCTCCGAGAGCCCGGGAGCCGAAGGCCTCGAGCCGGCGCCGGGTGTGTACCGCTCCCTCGTCGGGGACCGGACGCGCTGGCGAACGGACATCCACGGCTATCGACGTGTGAAGGTCACGGGGCTCTATCCGGGTGTCGACCTCGTGTACGGCGTTTCGGACGACGGAATCACTTTCGACATCGAGGCGGAGAGCGTCGACGCGCTAGGGCTTGTGAGGCTGCGCGTCGAGGGCGCCGACAACTTGAGCGCAGATGCGACTCTCGATACCGAGCTCGTGGCCACCACTGACGTGGGCCAACTCCGCTGGGCGATGTCAGGCACCGCCGTGGTGCGGGACCCGTCTGGTTCGTTCGGCTTTGGCCCACCGGACGGTCGTGAGGGTCCGATCACGATCCGGCAAGGACTGGAATGGTCGGGGTACCTTGGCGGCCAAGGCGGAGAAACCGTCGAGGCACTCGCGATTGCGCCCGATGGCGGAGTGATCGTCACAGGAGTGACCGTCTTGTCACCGGACTTTCCGACGACACCGGGTGCCTTCGATACCGAGTGGGGTGGGGAGGGTGGTGGCGGCTTGGGCGCCAATGACGCGTTCGTCGCGCGTCTCTCGGCCGATGGCACCACCTTGGAGTGGTCGACGTTCCTTGGCGGCAACAGTAAGGACTGCGCCTCGGCCCTACTCTGCGAGCCGGGTGGCCAGATCCTCGTCGCTGGCGAGACCAACTCTTCGGACTTCCCAACCACGCTTGGTGTGTTCCAGCCGGCACTTCTCAAGCTCGATTGTTTCATCGCCCGTCTCACCGACGACGGCACCGACGTGCTCATGGGCACCTACCTCGGCGGCGACACGGATGTCGACGCGATCCAGAGCATGGCTCTCGTACCCGACGGCTCCATCGTCGTGGCGGGCAGGACGCAGTCGACCGACTTCCCCGTCACGCCGACCGCGCTTCAGCCGACCCTGTCCGGCCCTTCCGACATGTTCGTGTCGCACCTGAGTGCGGACGGCTCGACTCTGCTCGCCTCGACGCTCTTCGGAGGCTCCGGCTCGGAGTTCGCGGCGGACGTCGATGTCAGCTCCACGGGCAGGGTGCTGCTGGGATTCCAGACGGGCTCGCTTGACCTGCCGGTGCCCGACGGGGCTTTTCAGCGTGTCCATGCGGGCGCGCGCGACGGCTTCCTCGCCTGCCTCGACCTCAGCCTCTCCACGGTCCACGCGGCGACCTACATCGGCGGCCAGGACTGGGACCAGGTCACGGCGGTGGCGTTCCACCCCGGCGGCGGCGTCGTGGCCACGGGCTACATCGACTTTCCCGGCATTGCCTTCACCGAGGGGGCCTTCGACCCGACCCACAACGGCGACGAGGACGTCTTCGTGGCCCGCTTCACGGACGACCTGTCCGAGATGCTCTGGGGCACCTACGTGGGCGGCCTCCGGCGCGACTTCCCCCAGGACATGGTCGTGGAGAGCTCGGGCGCCGTCGTGGTGGCGGGCGACATGGATTCGCCGACCTGGCCGACGACGCAGGGCTCGGCGCAGCCCGAGTCGCAGAGCCCGGCCAAGGACGAGGCTTTTGTCTTCCGGCTCTCGCCCGAGGGTGATGCGTTGTTCTACTCGACCCTCCTGGGAGGTCCGCTCAAGGACGGCGCCCTCGCCGTGGCCGTGGACGCGCTGGGCGCCGCCGTGATCGGCGGACGATCCGACGGCCTGCCGGTGACGGAGGGTGCCTGGGAGACCGAGCTCTCGGGACCGAACGACGCCTTCGTCGCGCGTCTCACCATGCTGCCGGTCGGTGCCGAGACCTATGGCGCGTCGACCCCGGGATGCGCGGGGCCGCTGGCCGTCGGCGTGACGGCGATGCCGGCGGTGGCCGTGCCCCTGGAGCTGACGTGCACCAACGCGCCGCCGCTCGGCTCGGGGTGGCTGGTTGTCGGGCTGTCCCCGCTCGCCTCACCGGTGTCCCGGGTGGGCACGGACCTGTGGGTGCTGCCCGGCGCCGGCCTCCCGCTGCTGCCCGTGGTCGCCGATGGGCTCGGCTTCGTCCGAGTGCCGGTCCAGGTGCCGCCGCAGCCCTCGCTGGCGGGGGCCGGCGCCGCGGTGCAGTTCGTGTTCCCCGACGGCTGCGCACCGGCGGGGCTGTCGGCCTCCAACGGGCTGAAGCTGCTGCTCCAGCCGTGAGGCCCCGGGCTCGCGACAGAGGCATGCCCCTCTGGAAACGCCGCCGTCGTGCAGGGGAGCAGGCGGCCCACGCTCCTAGGAGTCGCGGTGCAGCCAGTTCGCGAAGGCGGTGATGAACGTGCTCATCTCATCCGCGTATCCCGCGCCTGGCGAGTGGGGCGGAGGTGGGAGCATGAGCCCCGCCAGGTCGAAGATGCGGGCGTGGCGTTCCATCAGGTCGCGGGCTCGGGACGCCTGCAGGAAGGCGCTCGCGTACGTCTGGTCAGCCCAGTCGATGAGATCGACTGCCAGCGCGAAGAGCTGGGCGTGCGGGTGCCACGGCTGAGGTGAGGAGAACGACAGCGTCGACCACCACTGCCCTCGGTTCACGGAGTACTGCCGAGGGCGCGTCGAGGACGCCGCCCCCAAGCCCGAGAGAGCCAGCCCGTCGGCTGCTTGGCGTACCGAAGCCGCGGTGTAGTCCAGGGCCCAGGCCATCTCACGGATCGTTGCCCCGTCAGCCTTCGTCGTGAGCAAGTAGGTCAGCACGTCCGACCTTGCGCCGACACCGAAGGCCGCGCGCAGCTTGAGCATGACGACTTCGCCGGCACGCAGAACTGGGAGCGGCGAGCCTCGCGCCTCGCGCTGGAATGGCTGGGGCATCGACGCGCCGTTCGTGGCGAGCCCTTCCCGGTATCCCTTCGCGAGATCGGCCGTCGAGTTCCCCCAGCGTCTTGCCATCGAGTTGAGGCGGTGGACGCTGGTCAGGCGGCCGCCGTGAGCAGCCCACCACGCCAACGCATCGAGCAATCGACGTTCGCTCTCCGCGAGTCGGAGGCTCAAGCAGATGAGCGCCTCCGGATCGATCACGGAGGACACTTGCCGCGCATCCCGGTCGTCCAGGGGAGCACCGAGCGCCCGCCACTGCGTCCAGGCGAGGTGGAGCACCGCTTCGCGGAGGGGCATCGTCAGCGTGCTATCGGCGTTCACGGACATACTTCACCACGTCGTCGACGACCCCTGGGAACTCAGGGCCGATGTCTTGCGTCACGACCCAATCGCGGGCGGCAGTGAGTTCGCCGTCGGTCGGGTGCAAGGCGATCAGGTCCTGGGTGTGGATGCTGGTTTGGTCGCGGTCTGCCGCCGCATGCCCTCCCAGGCTGAGGGCGGCTCCACCTACGACGACGATGGCGACCGTCCCGCTGCGGTCGGCGAGCAGGTCTCCGACAGCGTGAAGGCGCTGTTCGAGTGCGGCTGGTTCGAGCTTCATGGCTTCGGCCTCGGGTTTCTCCGCTGTCGAACGAACGATGGATAATCTTTCCACCGGAGATAGAAAAAGACATTTATAAAAATAGATTATCCAGTCTAGCGCGGCCCAGAAGGGGGAGTCGCGTGATCGTTGGCCCACGCGCCAATGAGGGCCGGACTAGCCCTCCGCAGCCTCCTGGGGCCGGGTGCTCCCGTTCGCCGGGAGGGTCGCCGAGTTCTCCATCGCGCGCATGGCCGCGGACGACGCGCCCAAGGACGATCGACGACCCGGGCCCGCCTGCGCCGGTGGAGGCCATCACCCAGCACGGCGACCTCCGACACCTGGGCACGCCGTGGGCACCGTCTCTTGAACCTGCGTGGGTACTCCAATCTCTCCGTCATGTAATCGCGCGCTGTTGCTTGCAGCTTATCGAACCTGCTCTTCGCCTCCTCGGCGGAGAGATGTGCGAACTTGGCTTGGTCGAAGGTCGGTCGATGAAGAAACCTGCGCTCGCGCAATCGCAGTCTTGCGGGTCTTTGGGCGTTACCGGCGAGAACTCGTCCTCGCAGATTGGCTGACCAGGCTGGCGGTGCTTCCCGGTAGGGCGTTGCTGAATGTGATGGCGGCCGGCGTCTCCGGCATCAACGTGCCCGCCGCTAGGAGGCGCGTGAGCGGGGCCCGGGGACTGATCGAGTCAACGGCCCCCTGTAAGGCCGACGTGCCCGGCCGCTCGACTCGGCTTTGCCCCTGAATCGATTTGAGCGCGTCTCGCACATCCGACGTGATCCGCTTGGTGTCTCTCATCGCCAGGGCAACGGCGGGGCTGCGAGTAGTGGCGAGATAACCCGTCTGCGCGCTGATCGATGCGTCAAGCGTCTCGACGGCTCGGTACAAGGCAGAGACTCGGAAGATCAAGAGTGAACTCCGATGAGTCGCACGCTTGTCAGGGCGTGTTCAGACTTCGCCTCTGCCGCATCCATCCGTGCGAGCACAGCGGCGAAGTGCCAAGTACTTCCGCTCGTCTCGGCTTGGGCAAGACCCAACTCGGAGAGTTCGAGTTGCAACTCCCGTAACTCGACTAGGCCCGCCCGAATCGTCTTGAGGTCTTGGATTGCACCAGTCGTGCGCTGTGGCAGCCGCGGCCTGCTTCGGCTCCCCGAGGGTGTCCACCGCCGCCGAATCTGCGAGCCGGCGCGGATCGCGGTCCGTCCGACACACTCGGCGGTCGAGACCCTTCGGAGCGGCGTGTTACGGCACGACGCCCTTCAACCCGTTGCTCGCGGAGAAGCCCTTGGGCCCGGCCGCGTCGACCGTCCAGGCCTGCAGCCACAGCGTGAAGCCGGGCGGCATGCCTCCCGACCAGATCGCGGGCAGGATCGCGCCGCCGTCCGCATCGGTGAGCAGACTTACGAACACGTCGGGCGCCGGTACCAACGAGCCGCCCTTGAACGGCACGCCCGCCTCGGACAGACCGACGATGAGCGTGACCGGCTGGGCCTCGACGAATCCGCCGAGGTGCAGCGTGAAGGGAGCGCCGGGCAGTAGGTCGCCCTCGGCGAACAGGTTGGGCGTGCCCCAGGTCCCGGCGACGGGGTCGCCCAGACCCGTCCACGACGGGATCCGGCCGGAGTGGAAGAAGACACCGCCGCGGTTCTCGCCGCCCAGCTGTGCGTTCACCGCGCCGAAGGCCACGTCCGCGAACCCGTCACCATCGATGTCGCCAAGGGCTCCTGGGTGACCCAGCTGTGGGGAGCCTTCTCCAGGTCCGTTCGGACCGAGGATGCGCCTCAACACGGTCCCGTCGATGCCGGACACGACGAAGCCTGCCCCCACGTCGAGACCGCCGGTGTCATCGCCGGGATGGCCGGTGAGCACTTCGGGCACGCCGTCGCCGTTGCTGTCGCCACCCACGGCGATCTCTGACGCGAAGCCCCAGGTGTCCCAGCCGAGCGACCACACTTCTGAGCCGTCGACTCCCGAGAGACAGATGAGCTTGGCCGGGTCGGAGTTCGACTGCCCGCTGGCACCTGCCAGGAACTCGGGCACGCCGTCGCCGGTGATGTCCACGAAGCCGGCGACCGCTTCGCCGAGGTGCCCGTGATGGTCCTCGCCGTCCACCGTGAACAGCGGGAGGCCGCTGGCGCCCGACAGGACCCAGACACGGCCAGCACCCGGCTCGCTCGTGTCGGTTCCACGCGCACCGACGAGCAGGTCGTCGTGCATGTCCCCGTCGAGATCCCCGGCACCGGCCACCGAACTGCCGAAGCTCTCCTGGTTGACCTGGTCTCCCTGCAGACCATGGAGGACTACACCCGTCGCACCCGACCAGACCACGGCCGCGCCACCCAGTGCGGCCGTCGGCGAGGAGGCGATCACGTCCGCGACACCGTCACCGTCCACGTCGCCCGCCGAGGCCACCGCGTCGACGCCGGTCAGATTCGGCGGGAAGGCAAGGGTCGTGATCTCGCCCCCGTCAACGCCTGACAGCACGCGCACCGCCTGCTGCGTGAGAGTCAGCGCGTCGTCCACACCATCGAGATCGAGATCCGCGATGAGCGCGACGTCGGACCTGCCTTCACCGTCCTCCCAGATCAGCGATTGGTCTGCGCCCGAGATCGCGACCACGCCGAGGTCAACGGCCCGCGTCGCGAGCAGGTCGAACACGACGTCTCCGTCGAGATCGGAGCCTCCGGCCAGCCTCCCGCCCAGCGAATCGCCGTCGTTCCCCGCGAAGACGCCGAGCGGCGGCGCCACCGTGGGCAGAGTGAGCAGCTTGGCCAAGCCCCGATTGTCGAGGATGGCAGGGTCGCCGGCCAGGATCTCGTCGAAGCCGTCACCATCCACGTCACCGAGCCCGACGATCGAGGTGCCCAGCCCGCTGTCCTCGGCGTCTCCGACCCGCTTGCCGAGGAGCGTCCCGTCACGGCCGGAGATCATCCAGACCTCGCCCGCCTGGATCGGCGACCAGGGCACGCCCACGGCGAGGTCGAACCAGCCGTCGGCATCCAGGTCCACGCCGCCGCCCACCGCCGTGCCGAGGGCGGCGGATGAGGCGGGGCCGTGCACGTCGTGGATCACGCTGCCGTCAGCGCCGCTCACGGCGTAGGCCGCCCCGGCCCGGATGCCGGACGTGTCGTTGTCAGGGGCACCCACGACCACGTCCGGCGTGCCGTCGCGGTCGATGTCGCCGCCTGCGGCGAAGGCGCTGCCGAAGCGCTCACCCGGGTGTGAGCCCAGCAGATCGAACAGGAACGAACCGTCCGCTCCCGAATGCACGTGCACGACGTCGGAGACGTTGGCGAAGGTCTGGAACGAGGCGATGCCGACCTCACAGACGCCGTCGCCGTCCAGGTCACCGAGGGCCGCCAGGACGCCGCCGAGCTGTTCAGCGGCAAGGGTGCCGGTGACCGTCCAGATCACGGCGCCATCGGCGCCCGAGAAGGCGCGCACACAGCCCACGTCAGTGGCCAGACCGTCTACTCCGGGGGCACCGACGGCCAGGTCGGACACGCCGTCGCCATTCACGTCACCGAGTCCGGCGACAGCGGTGCCGAAGCGGTCGTAGAGGTTGCTGCCGACGAGGGAGAGCAGCTCGGCACCACCGCTGCCCGAGTACACCCGCGCATAGCCGCTGCCGAGGATGTCGGGAGCGCCGACGAGGATGTCGGGGATGCCGTCGGCGTTCACGTCGCCCGCGCCGGCGAGCCCGGTGCCGAAGCCGTCCAGATCCGCGTCCCCCTCGAGCGTGGCGAGCAGGCCCAGCCCGGCGCTCGAGAACACATCCACGCGCGGTAGCAGCTGGTCCTCGGCCAGCGTGGTGGCCGTGACGGCCAGGTCCGGGCGCCCGTCGCCATCGACGTCACCGACCCGCGCCACGACAGCACCGAGCGCGTCGCCTTGGACCGGGCCGACCGCCGTGTCGAGGACGCCCTGGCTCAAGGCGGGCGCGGAGACACCCGTCGCGAGCAACAGGGACAGGATCATTCCGGCGACCGTGTGACGTGGGGCCATGGGCTCAGCTCCCCGCGGCGCCCCCTATCGTCGGATGCAAGGCTCCGCCGCCAGCCCCACTCCTCGCCGACGCCACCCGCAAGGAGCCCTCGACCGCTCGATCCTAGGCGTGCATCCGCGATCGGTGTGTAGGTATTTGGGGGCGCCACGTCCCGCGACCCACCGGCGGGACAGCAACGCGATCAAAGGGGGAGGCCCTTCGAGGGGGGTGGTCGGAAATCTCATCCTCCTTCCTCCCCGTACCCCCCCCCAGTTTTTCTTCCCGCCAGACCCGCGCAGCGCGAGCGACGCGACTCGTTGCACACCCGCAGCTTGCGTTGGCGTTCCCGCCAGGACTCGAACCTGGGACCGCCGGATTAGAAAACCGATGCAGCAGCGACGTAAGCGGCGAGGTGCGTGCAGCTTACGGCGGCGGCACAGGGGGTGGATCCCCCTCTGGATACCCTACGCGAGCAAAGCGGCTCTTGGCCACGGGATCGAGGGACTCCGCCACGCCCAGCGCCCACGTCTGCCAACGCGCGAGGTCGGGTGCATCGCCGTTGCCTGCCTCGCCCGCCGCGTGGGTCACGGCAGCCACGTAACGACGCACGCGTTCACTCTGCTGCCAGCTCGTGGTCTCCGCCAGCAGGGCCTCGCGGAGGCGACGCTCCTCGCGCTCGCGGGCCTCGGTTTCTGCGCGTTGTCGCTCGCGTTCCGCGACCTCGCGAGCCCAGGCTTCGCGTTGGAGCCGGGGTGCCGTCGCAGGTGGGGTGAGGGCAAGCGCGGACCGTTGGAGCCCTCCACTCGGAAGGCGAGGCGGCCTGACGGCGAATAGTCCCACTCGGGGATCTTGTATTCGCTGGCGCGTTTTCCCTTCCTCAGGAGACCGCAATCGACCAGCGGCGGAGCGGCAAGATGCGACGACGTGCGGCTTGCTGCAGCACTTCTCGCTGCATGGCCGAGGCTGTCGGGCGGGGAGCGAGCAGCGCTCGTAACGGGTGTCCAAGGCAGCAAGAGGTCATGAGACTCTCTCGGCCTTGCGAGCCGGCTCAACAAACCACTGGGACAGACTGGGAATGACCATCAGCGTCAGGAAGAACGAGCCGGCGAGCCCGCCGATGACGACTGTTGCGAGCGGCCGCTGAACTTCTGCGCCAGCCGTCGCAGCGACGGCCATGGGCAAGAAGCCGATGATGTCCGTGAGGGCGGTCATGAGGACCGGTCGCAGACGCATCCGGCCGGCGTCGAGGGCGGCCTGCCGCGTGTCGGCCCCCTCACGGCGTCGCTGCAGGATGTACTCGACGAGGACGACTCCGTTCATCACGGCCACGCCGAAGAGCGCGATGAAACCAACGCCTGCCGAGATGGAGAACGGATAGCCGCGCAGCGTGAGGGCCAGGATGCCCCCCGAGGCCGCGAGGGGCAGGTTGAGGTAGATGAGTGCGGCCATGCGGCTCGATCC
>JAJDER010000009.1 GCA_029259725.1 Planctomycetota bacterium
GCACAGGTGAACACGAAGCCGCGCGAGGTCTGCACGAGCAGCTCGCGCACGGTCTCGTCGACCAGGGCGAAGGCACCGTAGCTCCCGAGGGCCTTGCCCAGGTTGCCGATCTGCACGGCCACGCGATCGGACACGCCCAGCGCCGCCGCGCTCCCGCGGCCGTCGGGGCCGACGGCGCCGAAGCCGTGGGCATCGTCGACGATCACCAGCGCGCCGTGGGTCTCGGCCAGCTCCACGACCGACCCAAGCGGCGCGAGGTCGCCATCCATGGAGTAGAGGCCCTCGACCACGATCAGCGCGCGCCGCCGCTCTCGGGCCCCGCCCTCGACCAGCGCGCGCTCCAGATCGGCGACGTCGCCGTGCGCGAAGACCGCGACGTCAGCCCGGCTCAGCCGACAGGCGTCCACGGTGCTCGCGTGGTTGAGCGCGTCGGACACGATCAGGTCGCCGGACCCGGCCAGCGCCGTGATCACGCCGATGTTGGCCAGGTACCCGGACCCGAAGGTGAGCGCCGCGGGACGATCGAAGCGCTCCGCCAGCTCGACTTCCAGCCGGGCCTGCGCCCCATCGTGTCCGGCCAGCAGCCGCGCCGACCCGGCCGAGGTGCCCTGCTCCCGCGCGGCGTCCGAGGCCGCCGCGGCGAGGCGGGGATGCCCGGCCAGCCCGAGGTAGTCGCACGACGCGAAGGACACGACTTCGCGCCCGTCCACGCGAGCCCGCCCGCCGCCGAGAGCTTCCACATCGCGAAGTTCTCGCCGCAACCCGGAGCGCTTCAGGCCGTCGAGCGTCCCGGTGAGGTCCCGGTGCACGTGCTCCGGCAGCGAGGACCCCGTCGTCCCGGCGGCCTCCGCGCTCACGAGCGGGCTTCGCTCGTGGCCTCGGCCATCGACGCGGCCGGGCGCGGCGTGGGCGGCGGCGCGCCGTCGGCGGTGCGCAGGGCCAGCTCCATGTCCGCGATCACCGCCAGGTCGTCCTCGGGCGAGGCACCCCCGGTGGTCAGGTAGTTGCCGACCATGTTGGCCGACGCACCGGCCAGGTACATGAGCGGCGAGAGGCTCTTGAGCACCACCTCGCGCCCGCCGGCCACCATGATGTGGTGCTTTGGCAGGACGAAGCGGAACACGGCGATGCACTTGAGCGCCTCGGTGGGCGACATCGGCTCGCGCGCCTCGCCCTCCGGCGTGCCGTCGACGGGATTGAGGAAGTTCAGCGGCACCAGGTCCGGGTCCAGCTCGCGCAGCTCGCAGGCCAGCTCGGCGCGCTGCCGCGCGGTCTCGCCCATGCCGACGATGCCGCCCGAACACACGTGCATGCCGGCCTCGCGCACCAGCTCGATGGTGCGGGTCCGATCCTCCCAGCCGTGCGTCCCGCAGACCTCGCCGAAGCGGCTCCGCGCCGTCTCCAGGTTGTGGTTGTAGGTGTGCAGGCCGGCCTGCTTGAGGCGGCGCGCGACCTCGGGGTCGCTGATCAGGCCCAGCGACGCGTCGCAGTGCACCGAGCCGTCCTCGCTCACCGCAGCCACCAGCTCGGTGACCCTGTCCAGCTCGGGGCCGACGGAGAGTCCGCGCCAGGCGGCCACCAGACCCAGGGCCTCGGCGCCGTTCCCGGCGGCCTCGCGCGCGGCGGTCACGGCGGTCTCCGGGTCCACCAGGGCGTACTCGTCGATCCCGGTCTTGAAGCGCGCCGACTGGGCGCAGAAGCCGCAGTCCTCGCTGCAGCGCCCGCTCTTGGCGTTGAGGATCGAGCAGACGTGCACCTCGTCGCCGACGAAGCGACGGCGGATCCGGTCGGCGGAGGCCATCAGGTCGAGCAACTCGTCGCGGCCGACCTCCTCGAGCAGGCGCGTGGCCTCGTCGACCGAGACCTCCCCGCCGTCGAGGACGCGGGCTTCGAGCTCGGTGATGAACGAGCGGATCGGGGAGAGGGACATGGGGGCTCCGCGCAGGGCGCTTCGGGGAGCGCGGATTCTAGCGAAGCGGGGCACGGAGCCGCGCTCCCGATCAACCGTCCTCGAGCGCGGGCTCCAGCAGGACCAGGGCGGTCCCGCCGGCGACGACCTCGACCCGTGTGGGGCCGGCGTGGAGCGTGGGCGGAAAGGAGGTCCCCAGGGCCACCGCGCGCGGACCGGGGAAGATCACCGGAATCAGCGTCTCGCGCCGCTCCAGGTCGCCGTCCGGGACCACGTGGAATCCGTGCTCGTCCGGCTGGGGGTACGCCGCTCCCCGGGTGGTCACGCTGCGGGTCAGCCATTCGGCGTCGTCCGGTCCGGTCCAGGCCACCTGCCAGGCCGAGTCGACACCGAGTTGCCCGGCCCAGCGCACACGCAGGCTGCCGAACGCCGGCACGACGATCAGCGCGTCGGGCACCCGCGCGTCGTGCACCAGCTCGAACTCCCGCCCGCCCACGCCGGCGTGGATCGTGATCTCCTCCGGAGGCAACCCGTCGATGAGCCACTCCGAGCGATCCTCGCCGATGGCCCGGGCGTTGCCATCGCGGTCCCCCGAGAGCGTGACCTCGACGTCGACGGCCGAGGCGGGACGTCCCGCCTGGTCCTGGATGCGCAGGGTCACACGCCGCGCGACGGGGAGCACGACCTCGATCACGCCATGCTCGGGCACGACCAGATCCTCGACGCGCAGCGGTGCGAAGCCCGGCGCCCGCGCCATCACGCCCAGGCGCGCCGCCATGACGGCGGCGAAGACGGCTTCACCCGCCCGGTCGCTCCGCACACCAGGGCCGGACTTGTCCCCGAACAGCTGCACCTGCGCGCCCTCCACAGGCTGCCCGGCCTCGTCGAGCACACGCACGGTGACCGACCGCGGGCTCGCCGCGAGTTCGATGCGGACCGTCTGCACACCGGACGTCGCCACGTACCCGCGCGGCCCCCAGAGCACTGCGTCCAGCGCGTCGTGCACCGAGAGCTCGAAGGGAACGCCTGCCTCCAGGCAGGACAGCACCAGGGGTTCGTCGAGCGACAGGGGCATCACCACCCGCCCCGACATCCGCTCGCCGTCGTTGCGCGTCATCGAGTAGGTGACGCGGAAGCCGCCCACGCGCTCGCGCGCACTGCCCGGCCCGAAGCCGTCCTCGGGTTCGAAGAGCCGCTGCTCGGCCGCGACCACCAGACGCAGCGGGCTCGGGGACGCGGCGGTCTCGTCGCGCGTCGCGTCGGCTGGCCGGCCCTCGGATCCCGCATCGTCCGGGAGCACCAGGCCCACCTGCAGGCAGGGACAGGGCTGCACGACGACCTCGACGGGCGGCCCCGGCGCCCGCGGCAGGTCCACGACGACGGCCTGGGCGCGGTCGGCCCAGACGGTGAAGGTGCTCGCCCCCGGCGTGAGCCCGACCAGCAGGCCGGCACCGTCCTCGGCGGTGGGTTCGCTCTCGGCGTCGGCCGACCCGTCGACCACGGCGATCGCTCCGGGCACCGGCGAGCCGTCCGGCCGACGCACGACGAAGGCCACGTCCCAGGTCGACACCAGCGGCACGTCGCCGAGATCCAGACCCGCCCCCGGGTCGAAGTCCGCGCCGGCCACCACCAGGGCCGCCAGCCCCGCCTCGGCGCGGATCTGCAGCGCCGCGTTGCGCAGCGGCCGGTAGTCGCGCGTCACCGGGATGCGGAAGCGACCGTCGTCGTCGGTCCAGACGGCGGGGCCGCTGAAGGACATGCTCTCGGTGGACAGGCCGTAGGAGATCATCGCCTCCCGCACCGACGTGCCGGATTCATCGACCACGCGACCGACGATCGCCGGCTCGGTCACCAGTTCGAGCAACACGTCGTGGGACGGCACCGAGAGGGCGACCGCCTCCTGGCCCGAGGCGAAGCGGTACGTCGCGGCCGACGTCACCGCGACCGTGCGGCCCTCCGGCAAGCCGACGATGCGGAAACTCCCGTCGGCCCGCGTGCGGAAGCTCGGCCCCCGCAGGAAGTGCGCCACGCCGACGTCGCGCCGGCGCAACGGGCCGGTGACCGTTCGGGGCAGGCGCTCGGCGGGTTGCAGGTCCGGCATGACCAGCGGGACCGGCACGCCCGGGGCCGCCCCGTCGACGAGCACGCGCCCCGCGAGCACGCCGGTCCCCGGCAGGTCGACGCGGTGGCCGCCTTCGCCGCTGGGCAACTCGACCGCGAGCAGCGGCATGACGGCGCCCGCCAGGTACACGCTGAGCGGCTCGACGCCCGCCCCGGGGAGTTCGACCCGGCCGTCGTCCCCGGTGATGCCGCGGCCGAGGAACTCGCCGAACCGCGCCACGACGACGTCGGTGTCGGGCGCAGGCGCGCCGTCGGCGTGGCGGACCTCCAGGACCAGCGGGGGCACGTCCGCCGGGTCCGCGGCGATGGAGGCCACCTCCCGGCGGGCCCCCGGCCCCGGGCTGCCGGTCACGAGCCGCTCGGCCTGCTCCTCGCGCATGGGTGCGGCGGCGGCGACCTCAGCATGGCGCCGCACCTCGTCCTCGTCGACGGCCTCGAGCCTCGCGCCGGACTCGGCCGACGGTTCGTCCGCGACCCCCAGCCACCAGAGCGCGCCGACCGCCACCGCGATGACGACGAGCAGCACCGGCGCGATGGGCGCGCGCGCCCTCACCACCGCAGGGCCGCCCCGAGGCGCGCGGCCCGCTCGTCGAGGCGTCCGCCGACATCCGCTTCGCGATCCGGACTCACGGTTCTCTCCACTCGCACGTGTCGATGGCCACCCCCCGCCGGAGACCTCCCCGTGCGGCGTCGGTCCCACGCGGGCCGCCCCGGGCCTCCGACCCTCCGAGTCTAGCGATCGCCGGGTCACCTCTTCGGCACGTCGGCCTCCCTCGCCCCTCGCGCCGGGGCGTAGGTGTCCCCATAATCCCATGCCGTCGGTCCGACTCCGGGGCATGCTTGGAGCAGGTGCACCGACAGCAGGTCCAGACGCCGAGGCGGATGGACGAAGGGGCAGGAACGAGATGGGTGACGTGGACCGATTCGACGTGGTGGTGGTCGGTGCCGGGCTGCTCGGGGCCGCCGCGGCCCGGGACGCGGCCGGACGTGGCGCCAAGGTGCTGCTGCTCGAGCGCGACGACCTCGGATCGGGATCGTCCGGGCACACCAGCCTGATGGCCGACCTGGGCCCGCGCGTCGGCCCCCGCCCCGAAGCCACCGCCCGCGCCCGCGCCCGCGCGGAACGCGAGATCCTGCTGCACACGGCTCGACACATCGTGCGACCGATCCGGATGGTGCTGCCCCACGGGCCCTGGTTGCCGAGTCGACTGGGTCTGCGGTGGTCCCTGCGCCGCGACGACGCGAGCAGCACCTACCTCGAGCGCTCGGCCTCGGTGGACTTCTCGAAGGACCACCTGCTCGGCGACGGGCTGCGCCTCGACGAGTTCCCCCGGGGATTCAGCTACGGCGAGGCGCGGGTCGATGACGCGCGCCTAGTCGTGGCCCACGTGCGCGACGCCGCGCAGCGCGGCGCCGACGTGCGCACGCGCACCGCCGTGACCGGCATCCGGCGCGACGGCGAGGGCTGGCTGATCGACCTGGAGAGTCATGCCGCCGAGAGTGGTGAGAGCCTGTCCACCGGTCAGGTGAGCGCAGCCAGCGTCATCGATGCCGCCGGAGCCGCCGCCGGCGAGGTGGCCGCGATGCTCGGCGAGGACATCGGCAGCGCACCGCTGGTGAAGACCGTCCACGTCGTCCTGCCGCGAGTCATCGACGGCGAGCACGGCGCGGCGCTGCACCACGAAGACGGCCGCTACGTCACGGTGATCCCCTACGAGAACCGCTTCTCGCTGCTGTCGGGCACCGACGTCCCCTACGACGGCGCGGTCCGCGAGGCCTGCGTGACCGACGCGGAGGCCGCCTCGGTCTGCGCGGTGGCCCGGCGCTTCCTGGAGCGGCCGGTCGATCCGGCCGACGCGCTCCAGACCTTCGTGGGCGTGCGCGCCCGTGGTTCCCAGGTGCGACGCCTCGGCGCGGCGGGCGCCCCCCCGGCCGTGCTGCTCGGCGGCGGCGAGCTCGTCACCCACCGGCTGCTGGCCGAGCAGGCCGTCGATGCGCTCCGCGACGCACTGCCGTCGCTCGGGCCGGCCTGGACGGCGAGCAGCACCCTGCCCGGCGCCGACATCCCCGACGGGGACCTCGGCGCGTTCCGCATGCAGCTGGCCCGCGAGCACAAGCGCGTGCCCGCAGGCGTGCTCGCCAGCGTCATCCGCCGGCACGGCAACCTGAGCCACGAGGTCCTCGGCGATGCCGCGAAGGTCGAGGCGCTCGGAACCGAGTTCGTCTCGACCTTCCACCAACGCGAGGTCGAGTACCTCGTGCGGCACGAGTGGGCGCGCACCGTCGACGACGTGCTCTGGCGTCGGACCAAGCACGGCGTGCTGCTCGATCCAGCGGACAAGTTCGACCGGCTCACGGTCGAGGCCATCGCCGCATGCGTGCGCGCCGAGGTGGCACGGCTCGAGGCGCCGACGGCCGGCGTATCCGCCTGAGCGTCAGGACTCGTCAGTACTCGATGCCGCGCTCCATGGACTTGGCCTGGTTGACCCAGTTGCTCACGTCGTTGGAACTGGGGACGCGGCGCGTGAGCTTCTTCGCGTCGTTCACCTCGACCATCTTGGCGGTGAGGTGGTCCGCGTTGCGCTGACCCAGCTCGACCACCGTGTCGACGCCCGCCACCTCGAGCAGCTCCGCGAACTCGGGGCCGACGCCGGTGATGCGGAACAGGTCGGCCATGTTGACCCACTTGAGGATGTGCTTGTCGCTCAGGCCGGTGATCTCGGCGATCTCCTTGCGGCCCGCGGGCGTCCTGCCCTTGGCCAGCAGGGTGTTGGTGTCGGTGATGCCGATGCCGGCGAGCTTCTCACCGAAGGTCGGGCCGATGCCCTCGATCTCCTGGATCTTCATGTTGGCCATGACTTGGCTCCGTGCGGGGGTCTGGTACGGAGCTCAGGATACGGACCGCCTCGAGAGCCGAACATCCTGCCGAGGCCGCCGGGCAGGTTCTCGGCGTCGCCGGCGCCGCCGAGCCCGCCGAGCATGCGCTCGAGGTGGCCGGCCGCCCCGAGTTGCTGAAGGTTCCGCCACCGGCCCCCTCTGCCAGGGGCCGGCGACGGAGGTCGGGAAGAATCCGGGGCAGGTGCCTTCCCGACGTTCCCGCTTCCGGGCGGGTGACCCGGGACTCGTGCGAGCCCCCGGCCGACACCCATGGAGCGGGACCGCCCGCGTTCGCACAGCTCACGATCCGTTCAGTGTCCGCACGCGGGGCGCGGGCAGCGACACGCGGTCTAGCGGAAGCCCGCCAGCAGCGACTCGAAGGCCTCGACCGTCGGACGCAGTTCCTCGGCCTCGTGCTGGCTGAGCGGCTTGTCGGGCAGGCGCATCGTGGCGTCGAGCGACGGGCTGTCCGGGTTGATGTAGATCAGGCCCGTGAAGACGTGGCCCAGGTCGAGCCGGTCGTTCACCAGCACGCGGTGCGCGGACTCGAAGTCGCGCGGATCGTGGTCGTTGCCGAGGGCGTGCAGCATCAGCACGCTGCCGTCAGGAAGCGGCACCTCGTACTTCTTGCCAGCCTCCTGCTCCACCTTCTTGGCCTCGTACTCGGGCACGAAGCCCAGCTCGTGCAGCTGCACGTTGTTGTCGCGCAGCCAGTCGAAGCCCTTGCGGCTGTCGGGCAGGTTGTTGAACGTCACGCAGGGGCTGATGCAGTCGATCAGCGCGAAGCCCTTGTGGGCGATGGCGGCCCGCAGCAGCGTGGTCATCTGCTTGGTGTCGCCGCTGAAGCTGCGCGCCACGAAGGTCGCACCCAGCTCGATGGCCAGGGCGCACAGGTCGATGTCGCCGTAGTCGTTGTGGACGCCGCCCTTCTTCTTGGCGCCCTTCTCCGACGTGGCCGAGAACTGCCCCTTGGTCAGGCCGTACACGCCATTGTTCTCGACGACGTAGACCATGTTCGTGTTGCGACGCACCACGTGGCAGAACTGGCCCATGCCGATCGAGGCGGTGTCGCCGTCACCGGAGACACCCACCGTGACCAGGTGCTTGTTGGCCATGTTCGCGCCGGTGGCCACCGAGGGCATGCGCCCGTGCACCGAGTTGATGCCGTAGCCGCTGCTCAGGAAGTAGGCCGGCGTCTTGCTCGAACAGCCGATGCCCGACGTCTTGACCACGTTGTACGGATCGAGGCCGGCCAGGTAGGCCGCCTCGACGATCTCACGCGTGATCTGGTCGTGGCCGCAGCCGATGCACAGCGTGGACTTCTCGCCCTGGTAGTCCTTCTTCTCCAGGCCGATCGCGTTGGTCTTGCTGGTCGCCTCAGACATGGACGGGCTCGCGGTTGCCGGCCTTCACGGCCTCGACGATGGGTGCGGCCGCCATGGGTAGGCCGGCGTAGTACAGGGCCTTGCGGATCTTGCCGGCCGAGCCGGGGACCTTCAGGCGGATCAGATCGGCCAGCTGTCCGTCGCGGTTCTGCTCGGCGACGTAGACGACCTTGCAGGCGTCGACGAACGCGACCACCTCTTCGTGCAGCGGCACCGAGCGCACGCGCATCTGGCGCGTGACGATGCCGTCGGCGGCCAGGATGTCGACGGCCTCCTCGGCGGCGTAGCGCGTGCTGCCCCAGGAGATGATGCCGATCTCGGCGTTCTCGTCACCGCTCAGGACCGGCACCGGCAGATCGCGCACCGAACCGTCGATCTTGCGCTTGATGCGGTCGATGACCTCCTGGTACTCGTCCGGCTGCTCGGTGTAGCGGGCCTGCGCGGTGTGCCCCGAGCCGCGCGTGAAGTACGGCGCGGAAGGGTGCGCGGTGCCGGGCAGGGTGCGGTACGGGATGCCATCACCGTCCGGGTCGGCGTAGCGCTCGTACACGCCACCCGCGGCGGTCAGCTCCTTGAGCTGCGCCTTGTCGAGCACCTTGCCGCGGGCGAGCTCGCCGTCCAGGTACGGAAGCGGGTCGCTGATCCAGTAGTTCATGCCCATCTCGAGATCGGTGAGCACGAACACGGGGGTCTGGTACTTCTCGGCCAGGTCGAACGCCTGCGCGCTGAGTTCGTAGAGTTCCTCGGGGCCGGCGGGCAGCAGCACGATGTGACCCGTGTCGCCGTGGCTGAGGTTGACGCACAGGTTGAGGTCGCCCTGCTGCGTCCGCGTGGGCATGCCCGTGGAGGGGCCGACCCGCTGCACGTCGAAGACCACCGCGGGGATCTCGGCGTAGTACCCGAAGCCCGCGAACTCGGCCATGAGCGAGATGCCCGGACCCGCCGTGGCGGTCATCGAGCGCGCTCCGGCCCAGCCGGCGCCGAGCACGAGCCCGAGGCTGGCCAACTCGTCCTCGGCCTGCACCGCCGCGAAGCGCAGCTCGCCGGACTCGGGGTCCTCGCGGTGCACGTTCGCGAGGCTGATGAACTCCTCGCACAGGCTGGAACTGGGCGTGATCGGGTACCAGCCGACGAAGGTGCAGCCACCCATGAGCGAGCCCAGGGCCGCCGCGGTGTTGCCCTCGATCAGCAGCTTGTCGCCGCTGCCGCCGCGTGACTCGATGCGGTACGGGCAACGGTCGGCGTCGAAGTGCTCCTTCGCGAAGGCGATGCCCGCCCGGACCACGTCCTGGTTGAGCTTGACCACCTTCTCCTTGTTCGCGAACTGGTCGGCGACCGTCCCCATGAGCACGTCGACGTCCAGCGCGAGCATCTCGGCCAGCACACCGACGTAGACCATGTTCGCGAGCAGCTTGCGCAGCCGCACATCCGGCCCGTAGTCCTTCGCGAGCTTGGCGAAGGGCACGCGGAAGACGGTGATGTCGTCACGCGTGATGTCGGCGGAGCCCTTGATGCCGTCATCGACGAAGAGCACCCCGCCCGGTTCGACGGTGGCGACGTCCTCGACGAAGGTCGCGGCGTTCAGGGCCACCACGACGTCGCGCGTGCCGCTGCGGCACTGGTACCCCTTCTCCGAGACACGCACCAGGTACCACGTGGGCAGTCCCTGGATGTTGCTCGGGAAGAGGTTCTTGGGCGCGACCGGCACGCCCATGCGGAAGATGGTGCGGGCCAGGATCGTGTTGCTCGATGCACTGCCCGACCCGTTGACCGTCGCCACCGAGATGGTGAAGTCGTTGACCGTCACGGACATGGGAGGAGGGGTTCCGACCCGGCGGCGCATGCTCGTGGAGCAGGGCCCGTCGGGAGGGCCGATGGGGCTGCCGGCACACGGGTTTCCGGTACCGGGGTCGAGCCGCAGAATCTATCACAGTCCGCCGCCGCGTCGCACGGATCCGGGCCCTCATCCGCGCGTGAATCCGGGTCATTCCTGAGCCGCGAGCCCGGCTGACGGGACGGCCGCGTCAGGCGTCGTCCGGGATCCCGTCGAGCAGCGCGCGGATCTCCTCGAAGGGCTCCTCGTGACCCTGCTTCTCGGCCAGACCCGCGCCCAGTTCGAGGGCCTGGCGCGCCTCGGCCCAGCGCGACAGCTCGATCAGGCAACGCCCGCGGCGGATGGCGGCCATCATCCAGCCCTGGTCCAGGTCCAGACACACGGCGTAGGTGGCTTCGGCGGCGGCCCAGTCCTCGGCATCGAGCTGGGCCTGGGCCAGGGCGAACCGGTGCAGCGGGTTGCCCGGGTCCTGCTCCACCAGGTTGGAGAAGAAGGCGATGCGGTCAGTCGATCGGCTCACGGGGGGCGTCTCCATCGCGGCGCGGGTCGTCGGCCGGGCGGGGATTCTAGCAGTCGGACCGGACGACTCTTGTGCCCCCGCCGGCCCTGGTCCATCGTGACGCGCCATGGCACGCCCCCACCCGGATCGCTCGCAGCCCGGCCCTCACGACGGCACGGAAGAACGCCCGGGCCCGCCGGCCGTCCCCACCGTGGATCAGCTCTCGGCCGACCCCGCCCTGGCCGGCGACGTCCGCCGCCTGATCGAGCGTTTCGCCGCCGAAGCCGCCGCCACGACACCTGCGGGCTCCGGCGAGAACCTGCTGACGATCCCCGCGCTGGACGACGACACGCTGGACGAACTCTCGCGCTTCGCCGCGCTGCTCGTCGATGCCAACCGGCACCTCAACCTGACGGGCATCACCGATCCCGAGGGCCTCGCGGTCCGACACATCCTCGACAGCCTGCTCGTGGCCGACGTCATCGCCCGCGAGGCTGAGCCCGGCGGCACGATCATGGACTTCGGGTCCGGCTGCGGCGTGCCCGGCATTCCTCTGGCGCTGGTGCTCCCCGATCACCCGGTCGTGCTGGTCGAGTCGCGCCAGCGCAAGTCGGCGACGTTGGGTGTGTTGGCCGAGGCCATGGGGCTGTCGGACCGGGTCACCTCGGTCCGCGCCCGCGGCGAGAAGTGGGTCGCCGACCAGGTCGTCGACACCATCGTCACGCGTGCGGTGGGTTCGGTCGTCGATCAGCTCGACCTGCTCTCCCGCAAGCGCAGCTCGTTCCGCAACCTGATCATGATGAAGGGACCGGGCGGCGACGAGGAGATCACGGCCGCGGGTCGGCGCGTGGACAAGCTGGGCTTCTCGCCCCCCGCCCGCTACAGCGGTGCCCTGCCGGGTCAGGCCGGCGTGCGGATCGCGCTGGTCTTCCGCGGCGCGCGCCCGTAGGCGGCGGCACTCGAGCGGCACTCGAGCGGTGCCCAGGCGGCACCCCCGATCACGTCACGCTCAGCCGTCACGCTCAGCCGTCGATCTCGATCGGGCAGACGAAGTCGTCGGGCTTGACGGTCAGCACCGAGCACTCCGCGGCGTTCAGCACCTTCTCGGCCGTGTTGCCGACCAGCAGGCCGGGGACACCGCCACGGCCGATGGTGCCCATCACGATCACGTCGGCGTCGAGCTGACGAGCCGCGAGGATGATCTGCTCGGACGGCGCGCCCTCGGCCAACCAGAGCTTGATGTCCTGGCCGGTCGACTTCTCGAACGGCGTGGTCATCGCCCGCAGCCGCTTCCAGGCCGCGGCCCGCTCCTTGCTCTCGTAGGCCGCGATCGCGTCGGGAGCGGCGGAGCGCAGGCGCATGCCGGCCAACTCGGGGTACTGCATCGTGTGCAGCACGTGCCAGTGGCCTCCGCGCCCGGAGACGATCTGCCCCGAGAGCGCGAGCACTTGCGGAGTCAGGTCCTGGAAGGCGACGGCCGAGAGCACGGTCCGCTCCCCGGGCTCGCTGCGATGCCCCGCGACCCAGACCGGGCAGGGGCACTTGCGCACGACGCGAATCGCCGTGCTGCCGATGATCGAGCGCTCCATCAACCCCGGCTTGCGCGAGGCCAGCACGACCAGGTCGGAGCCGCGGCGGAGGACGTGGCGCACGATCTCGAGGAAGGGCACGCCCACCGCGATGTGGATGCCGGCCGAGCTGGGGCCCAGGACCGGCCGCACGTCCTCCTCCAGCCGAGCGCGGGCGGCGTCGACGAACTCCGATCCGCCGACCACGGCGAGCAACTCGATCTCGCCGCCGGACTGCTCGCGGATCCAGGCCGCCTTCTTGAGCGCGGCCACCGCCACGCCGGGCAGGGCGTCACCCGACGACCACCCCGCGACGTCGACCGGAACCAGGATCCTCTGGAACTGCTGCATGGCCTTGCCCTCGTCCGTGGACGGACGTACCGACCGCCCCGCCCACCGCGGTGGCCGACAGCGGGCATCTGCCGGACGCGCACGTGTGGAGCCTTGGAGCCGGGAATGGGATTTGAACCCACAACCTCAGCTTTACGAAAGCTGTGCTCTACCGTTGAGCTATCCCGGCGCGACAGGTCGCGGAACCCTACCAAAACGCCCCCGCGGGTAAGCAGCCCCCTACGGCGTGGTGCCGGCGACCCCGTTGCTGGCCGCGAATCCGAACGGTCCTGCAGGATCATCGACCCAGACCTGGACGTGCTTGGTGAAGCCCGGCGGGACGCCCGGGGGCCAGGGCGCCGAGACGCTGAGCTCCCCGGCCAGGGTCGGCAGCGCGAGCACGACATCCGGCGTCGGCACCAGCGTGCCGCCCTTGAAGGGCAGCGAGAGGTTGCCGACGCCGACGACGAGGAACGCCGTCGACGCCGGCAGGAGCTGGTCCGCGGTCAGCGTCACGGGGTCGCCGGCCGCGAGCGTGCCCTCGCCGACCAGGCGCGGAAGCCCGGCGCTCCCACCGAGCCCCAGCCCCAGGTCGCACCAGGTGTCGGCTGCCGCGTTGGTGGTCACGGTGACGCGGGGCGATGCCGAGAGGCCGCCGAGGCAGGCGGCCATGAGATCCAGGTCCCCGTCGGCATCGACGTCCACCAGCACGAGTCCGCTCGCGCCGGGGCTGTTGGCAAGCTGCGTCGCCGGTTCGACGAGCCCTCCGTCGCCGGCTCCCCACAGCACGCCCGTCCGCGTCAGGACATCCCCGACGACCACATCCGGCAGGCCGTCGAGATCCACGTCGCCCACGGCAAAGTCATCCGCCGTGCCCGAAGCGGTCGAGAGCGCCGCGCCGAAGCCGCCCGCGCCGTCGCCGAGCAGCACCGAGAGGAGCGAGGAACTCGGGCCGGACGTGGAGATCAGGTCGGGCACTCCGTCCACGTCCATGTCGGCGACCTCGAGGTGATCGGGAGTTCCGGGCACGCTCACCGTCGACGCGCCGCCGGCTGCGAGGATCACGCTGAGCTCGCCCGACCCACGATCGGCGCTGACCACGTCCAGGGCCCCGTCGAGGTCGAAGTCAGCCAAGGCCACGTCCTGCGGATTGGAGCCCACCGGGACGTGGGTCGGCGCGGCGAAGGTCCCGTCACCGAGCCCGAGCAGGATCGAGAGCCGGTCCTGGGCGGCGTCGGCGGTGACCGCGTCCGTCGTCCCGTCGCCATCGAGATCGCCGACCGCCACGGCGCGCGCGTCGGCACCGGGGAGCAGCGTGAGCGGAGCGGGGGAGAGCGTTCCATCGCCCGCGCCGAGGAAGACCGCCAGGTCGGCGATGCGCGCGATGAGCACGTCCGTCGTCCCGTCGTCGTCGAGGTCTCCCGCGGCCAGGCCTTCCGGGTTGTTGCCCTCGGCGAGCAGGCTCGGTGGGCCGAACGTGCCCGGCCCGGAGGAGAGCAACACCTGCACGTCGAGCCCCTCCTGGGCACCGAAGATCGAGAAGCCCGCGTTGCGGACGACCGCGTCGGGCCAGCCGTCGCCGTCGAGTGACGCGGCCAGCAGCTCGACCGCGAAGCCACCGCTCTCGAACAGCCCCAGGCCCTGCACGCCCCCGCTCCCGTTGCCGGGCAGCACCACGAGGGCATCGTCGACGCCTCCGGGAACGATCAGGTCCAGGTGGCCGTCGTTGTCCATGTCCTGGGCCACGACGTCGTACGGGAGGTAGATCGCGGGCAACCGGTCGGCCTCGGTGAAGGTGCCGTCCCCGGCGCCCTGCATCACGCGGATCTCGCCCGTGTCCTTGTCCGCGAGCAACACGTCCGGTGTGCCGTCGCCGGTGAAGTCGATGACCTCCAGGTCGAGCGCGTCGACGGTGAGGAGATCCGCCATCGGTGGGTCCAGCGTGAGGTCCCCGTTCCCGAGCAGGACGACGAGCCCGGGCCGCGGCGGCTCGACCTTGCAGAAGCAGGTGTAGTTGTGCGACGTCACGACGTCGAGCGAGCCGTCCGCGTTCAGGTCGGCCAGGGCCAGGCCCGTGGGCAGCGGTTCGGTGGTGAAGGACGCATACGGGCCGAGCGTGCCGTCTCCGAAGCCCTGCAGCAGGTGCACGGCGGCGAAGGTGGGCGGACCGGCGCTGAAGACCGTCAGGCCGACGACGTCCAGGTGGCCGTCGCCGTCCATGTCGCCGAGAGCCAGCTCGCGCAGGCCGGACGGGGACGCCTGGAACGTGGCCGGCGCGCCGAAGGCTCCCGTCCCGTCGCCGAGCAGGATGTGGATGTCGGCATCCTCGATGGCGGCCAGGTCGAGCTCACCGTCCTGGTCGAGATCACCCAGGGCGATCTGCTCGGTGACGGCCACCCCGGCCACCGGGACCGCGGGCCCGAACCCGCCGACGCCGTCGGCCAGCAACACCAGCACCTGATCGGCGAGGTCGTCCACCACGATCAGGTCGGTCACCTCGTCGCCGTCGATGTCGGCGAGCACCGGGTGGGCCAGGCGCACGCCGGCGAGCAGCGTGCCGGCCGGGACGAGCGCGCCATTGCCGAGGCCACGGAAGAGGTCCACGCCGTCGTTGTGGATCAGCACCGCGACATCCGGGATGCCGTCGCCGGACCAGTCGCCCACGTCGACCTCCCGCGGATCCGCGCTGGTCGGCACGTACTGGGTGGTGAACAGCACGTCGTCCACGGCGAAGACCGGGAGAGCCAGGACCGTGACGCCGAGAAGCATCGCCGCGAGAAGCCCCACCCGCTTCGCCGGCGCGAGGTCCGCGCGGTTCGAGGGATCCGTGCGCGCCATCGGGAGTCTGGAGGTCATGAGTCGGTCCTCGTGGGCCGTCGCTGCTGGTCTGGCCCGGCCGTTCGGGGCTGCCCCGATCGGCTGCCCAACTCGGAGGCCGGCCCATTCTCCCTCACCGCAGCCCCATCGGGGCCCCTCGGCTCCCCACGCGCGTGAAATGCCCACGATTCGGGCCGCAGCGCCTGATCCCGAGGAGCAGCGGACCGTCCGGCCCTTCCTCGCGGCTATGATCCGCCCCCGTGCACTATCTCCTCGATGGCTACAACCTCGCGCACTGGCTCACGAGCGACGACGCGCTCCGGCCCAAGGAGCTGCGGAGCGCGCTGATCGCCGAGTTGCGCCTGCATCGGCCCAAGCGGGCCACCAGCATCACCATCTACTGGGACGTGCGCCGCGGGCTGACACCGGCGAACGAGGACCTGGGCTGGTGCCGCATGCGCTTCGTGCCCGACGCGGACGAGGCCATCGTCGACGCGGTCTACGACAGCCGCAACGCCCGCAAGCTGGTGGTCGTCAGCCGCGACCGCGAGGTCACCGGCCGCTCGCGTCAGCTGGGCGCCAGGACCATGGCGCCGATCGAGCTGCTGCCGCGCCGATGAGACGCGCGACCCTCGCGTGCTGCTGGTGATGCGGCGCCCGGCAAGCCGCCCGGGCGCGGAGGGTCCCACGGCGGACAGGTAGCGGACGGGTAGCGGACGGCTAACGGACGGCGCGGCGCAGGTCCAGGGCGGCGATCCCACCGAGCTGGCCGAGGGCGGCGGCGGCGGCCTGGGCCACCTCCCCGTCCTCGGCGGCGGCGTCGAGCAGGGCCAGGGCGGCCTCGGCGCTCGAGGCCCCGCCGTTGCGGGCGTAGATGCTCGCGGCGGCGTTCATCGCGGCGATGCGCACGTCGTCACTGGCGTCGTCGAACAGCGCCTCGGTCTGGGACAGCGCATCGGTCAGGCCGGCGTGGGCGACCAGGCGCAGCACGGCGAGCTTCACGCCGTCGTCGGCACCCGCCGAGAGGGCGGCGCCCACCTGCGTGCCGATGCCGCGCACGGCGTCGGCGGTCAGGCCCGCGAGGACCTCGGCGGCGTGCCCGGCGCGCGCGAGCGCACGCTGCTGCACGTCGGTGCGGTCCCCGGCCACCTCGGCCACGTCATCCCAGCCGGCGCGGGTGACGACCTTGCTGACCACGTCGCCGTACAGGCTCTCGATCTGGTCGGTGTCGTTGGTGACCACGATGATCGGCACGGCGGCGGTCCGCGGGTCGCCGCGCAGGCCATAGACCATCGCGTCGAGCGTCACGCCCTGGAGGCCCTCGCGCAGGACGACCACGTCCTTGGGCGGGAACATCTTGGCGCGCAGCAGGCCGTCGGCCACGGTCGTCGAGGAGAGCAGGGCCCAACCGGGAGCCTCGCCGGACAGGCCGGTGTCGCCGATGGAGATGGCCAGGCGCGCGGGCAGCGAAGCGAGGGCGCCGGACAGGGTGCCGACCACGCTGGGCTCACTCACACCGTGCCGGGCGAGGGCCATGGAGGCGCCGAAGGCCACGGTGCCGTCGGAGTCACCGAGGGCCGCGCGCAGCGCCGTCATCTCGGCCGGGCTGCCGTTCATGGCCGCCATCATGGCCTGGGCGGCGGGCACGTTGCGGCCGTCGCCCGAGAGGCACAGGGACAGGCCGACGCCGCGCGCCGAACCGGCCAGGGCCAGGTTCACGTCGAGATCGGCCAGGCCGGCGGCGGCCTCCTCGAGCAACGCGTTGCCGTCCATCTCGGGCAGGCGCTGCGCCTCGGTGATCTCGGCCTTCATGGCCGCGTGGATCGCGGCGAGCAGCGGGCGCGCCTCGTTGCCTGCGCCGTTCTCGAGCGCGAGCAGCGCGAACTGCTCGGCGACCTCGAAGCGGTACAGGCCGCCGAGGACCGCACGGCCCTGCAGCTTGCGGTCGACCCACTCCCAGACCACGGAAGGCGCCTCGTAGGCGGCGACCACGGCGGGCTCGCCGTTGAAGTAGCGCAGCGCCAGGGCCTGCGACAGGCCGGCCGGGTCGCCCCCACCGGCACCGACGCGGTTCAGGGCCTCGGAGGCCAGCTGCGCGGTGACCGGGTCGGCGTCGTTGGTGGCCATCCAGGCCAGCGCCGGCGCGGCACGCGGGTCGCCCAGGCTGCCGAGCACGGAGGCGGCGTTGCGCCGCGTCAGGTCATCGTCCGCGCCGGTCACGGCGATCAGCGGCATGACCGCATCGCTGCCGAGGTGGCGCAGGGCCTGGATCGCGATCACGCGGCGGTCCACGTCGGAGGCGTCGCCGAGCGGACCGACCAGCGCCGGCACGGCCCAGCTGCGGTAGGTGGCCTGCAGCTCGGTCAGCGCGCGCTGGCGCTCGACCTCGTCACCGTCCATGAGGCGGTCGACCACGTCCGAGGCCCCGGACGGATCGGCGGCCACGGTGGCGTGACCGAGCGTCGCCTTCTTGAGGAAACGCTCGGCGAGCTGACCGAGTTCGCCGCGCTCGAGCAGCATGTCGAGCATGACCCGGTCCTCGACGGTGTCGAGCATCCGGTAGGCCTCTTCGTCGCCGGGATTGTTCGCCAGGACTTCCTTGAAGGCTTCGATCGCGCCGTCGAGGTCACCACTCTGGTAGGCCTGCACGCCTTCGTCGAAGCGGGCGTTCTGGGCGGAGGCAAGCCCCACCAGCAGGAGGGCGGCGAGGGACAGCGACAAGCGGCGGAGGCTCGCGGACATGAGCGACTCTCTCGGTTCGAAGCGCGCGGCGCGCGGGTTCGGGGGCCTTGGCCGGGGTCCGGGGCGGTCCACGGGCCAGCCGGGCGAGTTTAGGTAGGAGCCCGGATTTATCAAGACACACGCGGACCGTGACGCGTTCGGATTCGGTCCGGCGGCCCTCGATTCACTTGCCGACGGGGACGATCAGCCCTTCACTGGGGATCCGGATCCGCGGGGTGATGAAGAACAGGATCTCGCCGTGGACCTCCCGGCTGCTGCGGCTCTTGAAGAGCCAGCCCAGAATCGGGATGTCGCCGAGAAGCGGCACCTTGGTGATGTTTTCGATGGTCCGCGAGTTCTTCAGGCCGGCCAGGGCGAAGGTCTGACCGGAGTAGACGTGGATCGTGGTGCCGGCCTCGCGCTGGCTGATGATCGGGTTGAGCACCTCGACGCCGGCCAGCAGGAACGGCACCTCGCCCGTCACCTGGCTCACGTCGATGGACAGGTCGATCCGGATCAGCCCCTCCGACTCGGAGACGATGAACGGGACCATGTCGAGCTGGACGCCGGTGTCCTGGTACTCGGTGACGATCGACGGGTTGAGACCCACGCCCTGGGCCTCGAAGGTCGGCACCCGGTCCCCGGTGTTGAGGCGCGCGCGGTGGCCGTTCAGCACCGTCACGGTGGGTGAGCTGATGATCTCGCCGGCACCGATGGTCTGGAGCAGGCTGATCACCGCATCCACGGTCACGTTGTTGTGCACGCCCTGCAGGCTCATCAGGAAGCCCGGTAGCGTTGCGCTGCCCGCCAGGCTGCCGAAGGCCGCACCGGACCCGGTCTCGGCACCGCCCACGTCGAGGATCGGCAGGCCACCGCCGAAGGCGCCGGCGGCCGGGTTGTCGACCGCATCGAACGGCAGGGCGTTGTCGACCAGGTCCTTCCACTGGAACTCGGCGTCGTAGTCGATCAGGTCGTCGACGTTGACCTCGACCACGCGGACCTCGAGTTCGATCTGCGGCAGATCTCCGAGCACGTTGTGCAGCAGCTCGTCGATGAACAGCAGGATCTCGGGCGGCGCCGTGACGATCAGCATGTCGGCGACGTTGGTCTGGGTCAGCTTCTCGCGGATGCCCAGCTTCTCATCGAGGTCCTGATGGAAGTTCTGGTGCAGCACGTAGCGGATGATCTCGTCCGCCGGACCGTCCACCGGCCAGGCCACCATGGGCACGTCGGGGAAGCCCGGCACGTGCGCCTGGAGCAGCTGGACCACGTTCTGCGAGGTGTTCGAGCGCAGCGTGTAGATCTTGGACCAGCTGCCATCGAGACCACGGATGACCGAGTGGCCCAGGCGATGGAAGGGCGACGGGGGTTGATCGGCCAGGAAGTCCGGGTCCAGGTCGGCCTCGGTGGCCGGCGCGCCGAGCAAGCTCAGCAGGTCGGGCGTGGTGGACTGTCCCGGCGAGCGGTTCTGCGCCCGGTCGAAGCCGAAGACGGCCTCGATGGGCGAGCTGTCCACGGTGTCGAAGAAGTCGCGCCCCTCGTAGGCGCCGGGCGGGGCGAGTTCGAGTTCATCGGGACCGGAGAAGTCTCCGATGACCGGTTCGATGCTGCCGTCGGTGGTCAACTCCCAGCGCGGGCCGGTCGGCTCGACCGGTTCCGCAACGCAAGCGACGACGGCCAGAGCCACGACGCCGACGGCCAGGGTGGGGACGAGTCGTCTCGCCCCCGAGAGCGTCACGATCCGAGGGCCTCGATCACGGCGTCGGTCACGTCGGGCACGTAGCCCAGGCGCGAGGTCACGCCGCTGGCCTCGACCAGCACGTCATGGTTCCCATTGCGGGCGACCTTCGCGACGGCCTCGGCGAACTCGGTCTCGTACTGCTTGCGCAGGATGTGGTGGCGCGCGTCGCCGTCCGCGGTCCCCAGGAACTCGCGATAGGCGGGGATCGCGTCGAGCACGCGCTGCACGTCGAGTTCGGCCAGGTTGTCGGCGTTGCCGGCGCCCTGCGCGCGGCCGTGGAGCAGCTTGCCGTGGACGAAGTACTTGGGCAGCACTTCGATCACCGCGAGCGTCACGTCGGCGATGGTCGATGACCCGCCCACGAGTCCGCCCGGCACGGTGATCACGTCGATCCCCATGTCACGCGCCACCCGGGCCAGTGCCTTCTTCCAGACGTCCTGGGCCTGCGCGAACAGCGTCCGCCCCGCGGAGTCCGACTCCGAGAGCCCCAGTTCCTGCATGTGCATGTAGGCCGGGATCTGGTCGTAGACCGCCAAGGCGTCCACCACCGCACCCGTCTGGGCGCCCTCGGCGCGGCCATAGAGGATCTGTCCCGTGACCGTCAGGTCCTCGCCGGCGGTGACCGCGGGTGCGGCCAGCAGAGCCAGCAGGAGTGCCGCCACGATGCCCCGGAGGTCACTCAGATGTGCCACCACTGATCCTTGGATTGCCCTCATCAGGTCTCTCTCTTTCTCCTCCGGCGTGTTCCCAACCCACTCCTACACGCAGGGAGGCTTTGGGCCTGATAGGGCGAGAATATGCCCGACAAGCCCATCGATACAGCACCAATCGATGTTTCGGGCACGGATCCCCGAGATCCGCGCCTCTGTTTCCCCGACTCCCTAGGGGCGGTCAGGCCCCCGAGGAACGCACAACGAACCAAGCAGTCATCGACCGCCCGGCCTTCCCCGTTAGACGTCCCTCGGCTCGCCAACGAGTGTCACCGAGTGGTATCGGTGTCGTCCCCATCGGCTGGAGCCCTGTTTTGTCGGGGCTGCGCCTCGGGTTCTTCCCGCGCCGTGAGGCCTCGTAGCGGAATGAGCGGTCCGCAACTCCGGACGGTCACCCGCCGTCGTGCCCGGGCACGGCACCGCCGCACAGCGTCCATGCCGAACGGACCAGCGCACGTCCTTCGGTCAACCACCCCTGCTCCGTGGATGAGGAGGTATCCGGACCGTCGTGCGACTCACCGGCAGTCCCGACGCTGATTGGAGCCCACCCTGGTCTCCGGGCGGTGCATCGACGCGGAGCCGGCTGTCTTCGGCGCAGGCGGACGGTTCGGGCGCACGCGCGGTCGGCTCGGAGCGCCAGCGCACGCGATCCGGCACCTCGTGATGGTCCTCGTCAGGCGGGAGCGCGCTCGATGTCGACCAGGACGTCGTAGCCCATTTCGGCGTGGGCCCTCTCGGCGAAACGGTAGACGGCCGCCCGATCCACGACACCCTTCAGCGGGAACCGGTCGTTGCCGACGTGCGATCGCACCGCGAGGAAGTATCCGCGACGTGCGGCAGCGGCGACCCACCACGCGCCGAGCGGCAACATCAGGACGAGATACGCCGCATCCGCGAGAATCGTGCCGCCCTCGCGGCACCAGCCGATGAACGCATCGATCTGGAAGACGCCCACCACGCTCAACACGACACCGAGCCCGATCTGCAGCAGTGGGTGCGCGGCCAGGAAGCCGAACCGCAGTTCGAGCTCGGTGATCTGTTCCCGATGCACAGGACGAACCGCGCGCCCGCCTTCGAGCCCGGCCACACGCTCCGCGCTCAACAGCACTCCGGCGAACTCGAGCTCCCTGGGCTCCGTGTCCATCCCCATGGGCTTCCTTCCCGACGCGCGTGGCTGCCGCGGTCTCGCACAGCCTAACCGTGCCCGATACCCGCAGGACCACTTGTCGTCACCGATGGATGCGCACGGTGACGCTCGCTCGGCGTCGCGATCAAGCTGAAGCGCTCAGCGTGTCATGCTCCCCGTGTCATGCTCGCCGCGACATCAACCCTCGAGCGCGGCTTCGAGCCGTGCCAGGTTCGCACGCATCACGCCGACGAAGTCGGCACGGTCCGCATCGTCAGCTGCACCGACACGTTCACGAGTGCCTTCACCGTCGGCCATACCCTCGCCCGGCGAGAACACGACCGCACGCAGCCGGAGTCGAGTCTCCAACTGTCGCGCCAGTTCAGGCGAGGGCTCCGACTCCCACAACACCACGGCGGCGCCACTCCCACCGCGTTCGCTCGCGATCGAAGCGATCCGAGCCAGCTCCGCGTCCGACAAGGACAGCTGCCCGGGGTCCAGCCCCAGGTCGGTGACCGGACTCCCCATCCGTCGCGCGAGGTACCCGTAGGCGGGGTGATTCGAGAAGACTCGCGCCGCCTGCCACTTCGGGCGCAGCGCATCCAGCCGCGCGCCGAGGGCGGCGACTTCGGCGTCCAGCTCCGTCGCCCGCGCAGCCAGGCCCTGCTCGTGCCCGGGCCACGCGCGCACCAGCGCGTCCCGCAGCGCCGCCACCTGCAGACGTGCGAGCCCCGGGTCCATCCACGTGTGTCCGTCCACGCCCTCGTGCGTGTGCTCGCCGCCGGTCCCGTGGCTGTGCGTCGTCGTCTCGTGCCTCAGCCAGCGATCCGCGAAGCCGGCCGACACGTCCACCAGCCGGCTGGGCGCCAGGCTCACGTGGGCCACCCAGCGCTCGAACCCGGCGCCGTTGACCACGACCAGCCGCGCACGCTGGTAACGCTCGAGCACCGCGCGCGTCGGGAACCACGTGGCCGGATCGGCACCCGCCGGCAACGGACAGACCACCGGGGCGACGTCGCCGAGGATGCGCGCGGCGAAGGTCGTCGTCGGCCCGAAGGTGGTCATGACGACGTCCTCGAGCTGTGCCTCGGCATCGGCGCCCGGGTCGACCTCGCCACGGCAGCCACCGAGAGTCAGCGCGACCAGGATCACCGCCGACAAGAGCGGCACTACCGGCACGTCCACCGAGACAGGTCTCATGCCAGCACCCCCGACAGGGCCCGCAGCAACTCCGATCCCAGCGACGACACGAGCGCGAGCCCCACCAGCGCCAGCCCCAGGCTGACCGCCACCACGAAGCCCATCTCGATCGCGTGCAGACGCACGACCACGCCTCGGCTCGCCCCGATGCGGTCCAGGGTGTTCATCTCGCGCTGGCGGAGACGCGCCGACAGCGTGAGCACGAGCACGACCAGCGCCACCGTCGACACGCCGAGCACGAGCGAGAAACTGTCGAACAGGTCACGCACGCGCAGCACCCAGGCCAGCAGGTCGTCGATGACCGCCGAGGGAACGACCATCTGCCAGGCGGCACTCGCGTTGAGGCGGGCCTTGATCAGCGTGGCGGCCTTGTCGTCGTCGGGCACGACGATCACCGCGGTCAACGGAAGGCCGTCCTCGTCCGCATGGACGTGGAAGCTGGCGACGTTCTCCGGCGTGACCGAGGCCACCTCGATCAGCGCGGGGCTCACCGCGACGTGTTCGGCGCTGCGCCCGAGCACCAGCTTCTCGTCGATGGAGACGGCCGGGTCGGTGTGGCCGTGGCTCAGACCCTCGAGGATCCAGCAGGTGCGCACGTCGACGAAGACCACGTCGTCGTCGGGAGCGCCGGTCGCGGCGAGCACACCCGAGACGCGCATCCGCAACGCGGGCGGGACCGAGATGTCGTAGAGCTCGCGTTGGTCGGAATAGAGATCGTCCCCCGGAACGAGGCTGAGCGTCTCGGCCACTCGGGCGCCGAGGACGCAGTCCCCGATCATCAGCGGCAGCGTGCCGGACGCCGCGCGCAGCCGGCGCAGCTCGAAGTACTCCGGACTCGTGCCGACGACCGGGTGGCCCTGGGCGGTGAAGCGCAGGTGCAGCGGGATCGCCGTGACACGCTCGGCCGACAGCGCGCGCAGCTGTCCCCAGGGGATCGCCTCGAGTTCATTCGGGCGCAGGTAGAGCGCGCCGAGGGTGAGGTCGAACCGGTTGCCCTTCGCGCCGGCGACGAGCGGCGTGTCCACCGCGCGGGAGGTGAGCGAGGACTCGTAGGTGGTCAGCAGCAGGCGCGTGGCCAGGGGCAGGAAGATCGGCACGGCGATGCAGGCGGCGAGCAGCAGCGTGCGCCCGCGGTGATGCGCCGCGTGCCGCCAGGAGAGCAGCGCCAGGCCCTTCACGAGCCGCCGGTCCCCGCGCTGCTCAAGCTGCCGGCGCCGCCCGAGCCGCCTGAGCCGTCCGCGCCCGAGCCGACTCCCACCGGCTTCAGCAACTCCGCCATGTCGACCACGCGGTCGAAGCGCGGCAACAGCCCGTGGTCGTGCGTGACCATCAGCAGCGTTGCGCCGTGCCGGGTGACCTGCTCGAACAGCTGGTCCAGCGTCGCCGCGGCCGTGGCCGGGTCGAGGTTGCCGGTGGGCTCGTCACACAGGATCAGATCGGGCTCGGTGACGAGCGCGCGGCACAGCGCGACGCGCTGACGTTCACCCTGGCTGAGCAGGCTCGGACGACGGTCGAGCACGTGGTCGATGCCGGTGGCGCGCCCGAGCGCCTCGGCCCGGCCGCGTGCGCCGTCATCGAGGCCGAGCGCCGGGTTCACGTGGTACGGCAGCAGCAGGTTCTCGCGCGCCGACAGGTACTCGAGCAGTTCGAACTCCTGGAACACCATGCCGATGCGCCGGATGCGCAGGGCGCGGCGCGCGGCATCATCGAGAGCGGACACGACCACGTCCCCGAGCCGCACCGTGCCGCGGTCCGGCAGCAGGATCCCGGCGATGAGGTTGACCAGCGTGGTCTTGCCCGTGCCGCTCGGTCCGATCGTGGCGACGTGCTCGCCCGCGCCGAGATGCAGCGCCGGGATCGCGAGCCGGAAGCCCCCCTCGGGATAGGCGAAATCCACGCCGTCGAGCCGGACGTCCATGCCTCCGCCGACGGCGGTCCCCTCGCCGCCCCCTGCTCCGCCGGCCCCTGCTCCGCCGGTCGACGCCCGGCTGGCCGACGCGTCACTCAAAGATCGGACCCCGGAGCCAGGCCGAACTTCTCGGCCAGGTCCTGCGGCACGCCGCCGTCGCCCGCGCCGTCCTGGCCGGGCAAGGCCTGCATGCCCGCGGGCGTGTCGAGCGGTGCTCCCGACGGCGTCAGGAACGGGGAGGCTCCGTCCGGGAGCGGCTCGGCCCCGATGCGCTTCTGCGCGAGCGGCTGGTGCCCGGCGATGCGCCAGCCACTTCCCGCTTCCCCGAGCACGACCTGGTAACGCGCCTCGTACTCGTTGGTGCGGCTGTGGCTGTGCCCCCAGTGGTGCACCACTCCATCGACCTGCCAGCGGCGGCGCACCTGGAAACCCGGGCGGCCTGCGTCGCCCATGACGCCGATCTCCTCGATCTGCGACTCGAGCGGGCGCACGGCGGCGACGCGGCTCATGGCGCCGCCCTCCTCCTGCAGGATCAGGCTGCGGTAGACCTGGTTGTAGAGGTCATCGAGCAGGTCACCGTCGACGCTGCCGGAGAGCGCGTCGTAGATCTCGCTCTCGGCGGCGTAGTCGAAGGCGCGGTAGATGTTCTCGTGCAGCGGGCCGAAGATCGCGAGGGCCTCGGCGTCGGTGGGCAACGCGGGGCCGCTGGCCCAGGGCGCCTCGACCTCGACCGTGGCCACGCCCGACAACAGCAAGGCGCCGAGGATGCCGATCGGCGCGACGATCAGTGCGGCGCGCCGCAGCCGCTCGGGGTCGCCGGCGCGGGCGAGCGAGGCGAGCACGCCGAGGGTCGCCATGAGCAGGCCCACCGAGGCCATCGGGACCCACAGGGTCTCCGGCTCGGGCGGCACCGGCACGTCGAGCATGCGGTCGGCGATGGTCTCGCCCGTCGCGTACCAGGTGAAACCGGGCTCGGCCTGGTGGAACGTGATCAGCCAGCTGCGGCCCTCGGCGGCGAGCTTGGCCTGCACCTCCATCGGCGGCGGCGGGACGTCCTCGTCCACGAACGCGTAGGCGTCCGGGGGATAGGCGCCCCAGACCAGCCCGATCGACTCCGGCATGGACTTGAGCGGGTAGTCGAGCACCAGCCGCACGCGGCGCAGGGCACGCATGCCGAAGGTCGGGAACAGGGGCAGCATGTAGAGTTCGGGCTCGCTGGCCTCGAAGGCGCGCTCGACGAACGGCACGGCGACACCGTCGATGGTGACCTCGAAGTCCGCCCGCAGTCGCTCGATGAGCGCCTCGCGCAGGGGTTCCTGCTCGGGCTCGGGCAGCGACTGCGGGTCCTCGCGCGGCACGTCGACGATGCCGTCGCAGAAGGCGAGGTTGAGGATCAACGTGGCCGTGAGGGCGTCGTCGCCGACGACCAGGCGGATGTCGGCGTCGGGGCCGTCCTTCGGATGGAGAGCGTCGGCGCCGCGGGCCGGTCCCGCCACCCCGAACACCGGTGCAGCCCCCGAGAGCACCACCAGCAGCAGCCCCAGCATCACCGGCCGCCGGCGGCACGCTCCGCCACGCTCACGCCATGGTCGGCCGTCCGCGCCGACCGTCGAGGGCTTCCTGCCCGGGCGCCGGTGGGCGCGGGCGCTGCAATCCGGTGGTCGCATGGGTCGCGCCAGTATACTGCCCGGCTGTTCGTAGCCCCCGCCCTTGCCTGCCGAAGTCGCGGTCAGGTCAGGCCCCGTGCCCGAGGACACCATGCTGCTCGTGACCCTTCGCCGTACCGCCCGTGCGGCCGCGCCCGCCCTGCTCGCCGCCACCTTCACCGTCTCCCTCACGGCGCCGCTGTTCGCCGCGACGACGCAGCCCGCACCCCCGGCAACCCCGGTGAGCGAAGACGAGACGGACAACCCGGGCGTCGATCCGATCTCGGAGGCGCTGCTCGCGGCCGACGAGGACGTGCGTATCTACAACGACCATGTCGTGACGCTCGCCAGTCCGTTCATGGAAGGGCGTGTGCCCGGCAGCGCCGGCATGGAGCACGCGAAGGACTACATGCAGTACTACCTGGAGCGAGCCGGCCTCGAGCCCGCCTTCCCCGGCGAGGACGGACCGTTCAGCTCGTGGCGCCAGCGCTTCGAACTCGGCGCGACCCCGGTGGTGCACAGCCAGTCGATGCGGCTGTCCGAGCACGTCTTCGACGGCGGCGTGGACTTCCAGGCGCTCGGCCTCGGCACGGCGGGCGCCGTCGCCGCGCCGGTCGTGTTCGTGGGTTACTCCATCGAAGACGGCCCCGACGGCTACGAGACCTATCCCGACGGCATGGACCTGACCGGCAAGGTCGCGCTCATGCTGCGCTTCGAGCCCATGGACGCCGAGGGCAAGAGCCGCTTCGGTGGTCGGCCGTGGAGCAACAAGGCGTCCTTCAACGCCAAGCTGCGCGCCCTGCGCGACAAGAACCCGGCGGCCGTGCTGGTCGTCAACACGCCCGGCGCCGCCGATACGCGCAGCGCCACGCTGATGAGCGCGGGAGCGGGCGGCAACAAGACCCTCGACGTGCCCGTGGTGCACGTCTCGACCGAGGCCGGGATCGCTCTCGTCGAGGCACTGTCCGTGGACGGCCCGTCCCTGCTGGAGCTGCGCGAGGCCGCGGACGAGGGTCTGCTCGGCGTGCTCGACCTGGGCGGCACGCTGAGCCTCGAGGTCGACCTGGAGCGCATCCCGCTGCCGGCCGAGAACGTCGCCGGCGTGTTGGCCGGCAAGGGCGCCCTGGCCCACGAGTTCCTGGTCATCGGGGCCCATCTGGATCACCTGGGCATGGGCGAGTTCGGCAGTCGCTCGGGCCCCGGCGAGCTCCACCCGGGCGCCGACGACAACGCCTCGGGCAGCGCCGCCGTGCTGATGCTGGCCGACAAGATCGCCGCTGACTACGCCGAGATGCCCGAGGGCACCGACGCGCGCTCGATCCTCTTCATGGGCTTCAGCGCCGAGGAGTCGGGCCTCAACGGCGCCCGGCACTACGTCAACAACCCGGTGGCCCCGATCGAGGACCACGCGCTGATGATCAACTTCGACATGATCGGCCGCATCAAGAACAAGCGGCTGAGCGTCTCGGGACTGGCCTCGGGCGACGGCCTCAAGCCGTGGATCCAGGGCTATTTCGCCGCGTCGCCGCTCGACATCGTGCAGTCGGACAACATGAACGGCGCCTCGGACCACGCGGCGTTCTTCAGCAAGCAGGTGCCCGTGCTGTTCGGGATCATCGCCGACTTCCACGACGACTACCACACGCCGCGCGACGTGAGCAGCCTGATCAACCGCGTCGATGCCGTGCACACCGTCGACCTGTTCCACCAGATCGGGCTGGGTCTGGCCACGGAGCCGGCGCGCTTCGAGTTCATGACCAGGGAACGCGCCCTCGCGAACAACGACCCGCCGCCGCCGGCTGACCCGGCGCGTGGTGGCATCAAGGTCCGCTTCGGCGTCAGCCCCGGCAACTACGACGAGGAGGGCAACGGCATCCTCGTCAGCGGCGTCACCCCGGGTGGTTCCGCCGCCGAGGCCGGCATCCAGGACGGCGATCGGTTGCTGCGCTGGAACGGCGACCCGATCGAGTCGGTGCTCGCGTGGATGGGCATGCTCGGCGAGCACGAGCCGGGCGACACCGTGACCGTCGGCGTGATTCGTGACGGTGCGGCCGTGGACGTCGACGTGGTGTTGCAGTCGCGGCCGCAGGAGGGGTGAGTCCAGGCGGGGGCTCGGTCGTGGGGGGGGGGGGGGGGGGGGGGGACCAAAGAAAAAAAAAAAAAAGAAAA
>JAJDER010000081.1 GCA_029259725.1 Planctomycetota bacterium
GTCTCCTGGAAGGCGCCGGGAGTCGTCGGTGCATCACTGATCTGGAGCGTCCGGGCCGTGACGTACACCGAACCGTCTTCGGTCACGTCGAGACCTTGAAGCCGGTCCTGGCTCGATCCTCCCAGGTAGGTGGTGAAGACGAGCGTGGGGTCGAGCACGAAGGCTGCAGCCGGGTCTCGTGCGGGCGCTGAGAAGCCGAAGCGAAGCGGCTCCGAAGCGTCGCTCGCGTCGTCAAGCACCTCGAAGCGACTTGTGACAGGGCGCGTTGCTCCGGTGGCGCCATCCACTTCCCACGACGCCCCGATGCGCTGTTCGACGAGCCCCCGCGAGGTCGACAAGGCGAGCACCGTCGCGTCGATGACAACCAGGTCATCGGCGCCCTCGACTTCGATCACCAGATCGGAGAGAGCGACGCCCGGATCCAGGTGTAGGTCATACGCGAAGCCCGACTCGTCCTTGCGTACGACGAGGTCGAGGCCGTCGATCACGTTTTCGTATCGGACCTGTTCGTAGCCGAGGGCGTGGCTCACGGTCGCCGAGCCACGGATGAAGTGATGCTGCGTCGGGAGCGGCGAGTCGCCGGCGACTCGCTGGGCCGCCGGGAAGCGCAGCACGATCGGCGGCATGACCTCCACGGCTCGTGGAGCGATGCCGTCGTCACGATCCTCGATGCGCGGCATCGGCTGCAGCACCAGCGCGTCCTGCAACAGCGTCGCCTGGATGCCCCGGTGCCGCGCGACGAAGAGCACGTCGTCGTGCCACTGGCCGCGGTTCTCGACGAAACCGCTCAGGGACTGGAGAGGCGGGCGTGGGCGGAGCTGCACATCCTGGACCTGCGCGCTCCACGAAGCGGGCGCAAGCACCAGCAGCGCGCCGATCGTCAGCGCCTGAAGCGCGCCGGTACCGGTAACCGGCTCGGTCGACTTGAACATGGCACGCCTCTTCCCGTTCGCTCCCCTCTGAAGACTACCACGCCCCACTGGGCGTGGAGGGCACGCCCGGCGCGGATGCCAGGCTTCGCCATCCACAATGCGCCGTTCACGATATCGAGCGGCCAGGAAAGCTCGGAATCCCGCATTCGCGCCGTCGTCGCTTGAAAGCACGACGTCCGCGCAGTCGCCGCTCCATTGCGCCTGCGGACCTGGATCTAGACGGCGGGCTTGCCGCAAGGATCCCTTGGGCAATGCAATGGGCGGTCTTCGGATGTCCTAGTCCGTGGGAACTCTCGGGAAGAAGAACGTGACGGGCATGTTGTAGGCGCGGCAGAACTTCGCGAACTCCACCGCGTCGACGCGTCGCTCACCCAACTCGCACTTGCTGACGTAGCTCTGGCTTCGCCTCAGCAGCTTGGCCGCCTCGACCTGGGTGAGCCCGGCTTCGAGTCGCGCCTCGCGAAGGCGCGCGACGAACGCGCGGTACTCCCGATCGTGGAGCGCGGTTTGCGAACCCATGCCTGACCCCGGAGAGAGGTCGAGCAGGTTGGCTCCTTGCTCGAACTACCCCGCTGTGGGGTATTCTCAGGCCACCCAGACCTAAGGAGAGAGGGAGCCGGATGACCGAAGAAGACCTCCAGGACGCCGAAGTCGAAGGAGAGGCGGGCGAGACGAAGTTCACAAAGGCTGACGCCGCGCGAGCCGTCTTCGGTTGCTTGGTCCTCATCGTGATCGCAGTCTTGATCTTCGGCTGGCTGCGTTCATGCGCGGGCGAGATCTCCGAGGGCATCCCGGCTGGGAATGCCATGAGGATGGCGCGTGAGGCACTCACAGCGAGCTTGGTCTCGCCGGGAAGCGCGGACTGGGAAGAGACAGAGATCGTGGCAACGACTCAGGACGGGAGAAGCCGAGCCGTCTTCCTCGTGGTGGACTCGCAGAACAAGTTCGGGGCGACGCTACGTACGTATGCCGTCTTGATCATGATGTGGGAGGAGGGTGACGGGTCCAGCGTCATTGACAGCCGCGTATTCGACCACTCGCCGTCCGCTGGCGAGATCAGGGCGTTCGTGAAGGAGAACGCCTGGCTCGGCGATTGGGTGTTCTCCGACGGGTTGAAGTAGTCCCGCAGCCGCAGAGAGCCGGCTGCCTCAGAGCCCCGCTAGGAGCGCGTCAGCGGCACGCAGAGCCACCGGTCGCCCAGCACCGACTTGGACGCCGTGGACGCCTTCGAGCCCGCCTCAGGCTGAACCCCGCCCCCGCTGACCAGTATGGTTCTGCTGGAGAAGGAGGAAGGGGCGATGCATTGGCAAGACCGGCTCGGCGAAGCGAGGGAGTGCGGGACCGTCAAGGGTGTTCACATCCTCGGCCTTGAGGACTTCCCCGGACGGCCACCGGGATCGTCCGAAGCAGCGGATGCCCCGGTGCTCGACTGGCTCCGAGACAGCGGCTGCGAAGCCGTCTTCGCCGAGAACGACCTCTGGGTCGTCCTTTGGGTCCTCCTCTACTGGGACGCGGTCTTCGCCAAGCAGCCGGGGTCGTTCGAGCCGCGCTTCGGCGACGCGTTCCCCGTACGAGGCCAAGACATCCCCCAGGACCTCTTCCGGGGCGACTTTTTCGGGAGTGTGTACCTGTTAAAACCCTGGGCCGGGGTCCGCGAGCGGCGGCCCTAACATCCGGGCGGCTCTAGCCCTTCTTGGGGCGAGCCTTCTTCTTCCGGCCCTTGGCGTCCTTCTCCGCGTCCCGCTCGTCCGTGGGCGGCTTGCCCTTGCCGAGCAGGCGGTCCAAGGCCTCCCCAGGGTCACCCTCGATCTTCAGGTCCTCGGGGTCGGGGCCGCGTCGTCACTTCTTCTGGGCAGTCATGGGGCCTTGAAGAGAGTGTCGCTGGCGAAGTGATCAGGCGTCTTGATCGCGAGGTTGCCGATCTGCCCATCCAGTTGGAGCAGCCCCGGCTTCTGTCCGTCGCCGTCATACGTATAGAGCACGTCAACACCCGCCCGAATAGCCGTGGCTACGTGTATCGCGTCTGGTGGCTTGATGGGGTGGTTTCGAACATGGTCGCTAGCCCGTTTAGCGACCGGCCGATCAACCTGAACAACAATGATGAAATCGTTTTCGAAGTAACTGGCGATGAGCCTAGCTTGCTCCTCGGTCAACGTTCCTGACTTCGTCTTGGCGACTTCGGCGATGGCGAGCGTCGACGCAACAATCTGAAGCTTGTTGCGTCGCGCTTCGGCCTCGATGGACCGAATGTGCTCAATGCGGCCCGACGTCTTCTGAATTGCATCGATGAAGACGCAAGAGTCCCAGTAGTACCGCGGAAGCTTACTAGCCATCCCGCAATCGCCTCACGAAGTCCTCGGAGGAGTCGCCGTCGGTGATGTCGATGCCGCTTAGATCGGCAAGGGTCGGCAACTCGCTTCTGCTCCGCAAGCGGTCCATCTTCTCCACCGTGATCGCGACAGGTCGATCCATCCTGCGGTCGTATCGAGTCTCGCCGTACACGGCCACGCGCTGACGTAGGTAGTCTCCGACCTCATCCAGCATATCTTCCGGGAAGTCGCAACTGACTTCCCAGCCGTGAAGGAATTCGAACAGGCTAAAAGTCGTCTTGTTGTGAACGTCAACCTTCTCAAGGGCCCCCTCAAGAGTGGTCCACTCGGCGTAGTACCTTGCTTCTCTGCCGATGATGTCGTCGACGTTCGCCGCGACGTGCTGCGTGGGGGACACGAAGTCACGATCGCCGACGGCGAACTCAATCTTGGACAGTTCGCCGCTCAGCACTCCGACAAGGCTCTTGGCCGCCTCCAAGCAGGGTTCCGTGTAGTAGTCCGGGGCGGCGGCATGCTGATCAAGAGCAATGATACCGTCGACGAATCGATCAAGGGCCATCCCAGAGACGGCCTGGTCGTCCGTCTCGATCTCGCCAATCTCGACCGTCAGCGGGCTTTGCTTGCTGGCAGAGAGAAGCCCCCATCGAGTAGAGGGCGTACTTGTTCCGCCGATGCTCCGGTCCAACTCAGACAGGAGCTTCACCGTGCGGCGCAAAATACGCACCACCGTCGCGACGGAGACTGGGCCGTCTCGCTCGACCGCTCGAATCTTCAGACTGCGCCTAGCCATGATGGCCTTCCTGCTCGTGGTGGTGGCCAATGCTAGCCGCACTTTCGTGATCGCGTATCACGGAATCCGTCCGCCCTATGCCGCCGAGTCCCGGACTGGCCGATACGTCAGCCGCTTGCCCTCTGCCGCCTTGATGGCCGCATGGACGCGGGCACCGTCTTCCATGTGCCGGCTCCTGCGCAGGTCGGCTCATCGCCGCAGATCCCGAAGAGTGACACCGTGTCACTTTCTCGCTCCGCGATTCGCGAGCGTCATTCCGGTTCCTAAGGGACCCTCCCACCCCCGGCCCAGGACCGACCTCCGAAGCAGTTTGACACGGTGTCACTCGTCGAGCCCGCAATCCCGCATCTGGCGATCGATGTCCTGTCGGAAGGCTTCCGCCGAGGAAACGACGTCGCACTGCTGACGGTCACGCCGTGAGGGCGAGTGGTTCCGCGCGTACCGCTGCAACCGAGACTTCGCCACGCCGTCTGGAGGGCACTCCCACCGGACCTTCTGCTGGAAGCAGCGGCTCGGCTCGAACTTCGGCTTGCAGCGACGACTCGGGTCTCGTGCCAGGGCAGCCCTGTTCTCGATCACCCAGGCTCCGAACGCACCGAAGCCAGGGATCCGGATCACTCGTCCCTTGGACACTTCGTTGGCAATCTCTTCGAAGAAGAAGGACATGAGGAGAGCGGCGCTGTGCTCGTACATTCCCATCCTCTGGGCGGACCTCTGAAGGCAGCGAAGCAGCGGAGCAGCTTTCTCCGACTCGGAGTAGTACGGGATTCTCATGTGCGGATCTCCTCAACGGCCTGGCACACCTCCATCTCCTTGCGCTGCACGAGGAGTGCCTGTCGCAGTTCTGGGCGAAGGCGCGGCTTGGGCCAAATCAGTGGCAGTAGGTTGAGGCAGGCTGTTCGTGTTTCGAGTTCTGCGACCAGCCTTTGGATCTTCGCGTACTCGCGCTCCGAGTACGTTGCGCGGATGAAGTCGTACATCTCCCGATGCTCCTTGAGCTGATACAAGCCGAGGTTTGGAAGGCCTTTCTTGTACGGCCCTCCCAAGCCGATGAGTATCGGCTCGGGTTCAAGCTCGCGGATCTTGTGAGCCAACACTTGGTGCAGGCGATGGTGATCGATGCCGTAGTAGCGGATATCGCCGTCCTCCGAGCGGATCGGCAAGCCCTCGTCACGCTCGTCCAGCCACTCGGCGAGACCCCGTATCGCGGACTCCTTCATGAAGCGGTACTCAAACCGAGATCGAGCGGGTGACTTGTCGGCTGCGCGGTGCTTGTGGTCACGGAGGCTGCGCGCCAGCTTGCCGCGAGGGGACCTTCGGGCGGGGTCATAGATCACGAACTCCTTCGCGGACCCGTACCACCCGATACCCGTGTCGCCGAAGAGCGTGGCCACTTGCCGAGTTCCGGGAAGGGTGCGCCCGCGAAAGGCCGATTGGAGGCTTGGGATGCCCAGCCGAGCACAAACGGCGAGATCCAATCTCGTGAGGCATGGGTGAACGCCATCTGACGTACGAGGCACAACGGCGGTGGAGAGGTGTCCGAGAGCTTCTCGCACCTGTAACTCTGAGACCGCCCCCTGCTCGTCGTTTGTCAGTCCAAGAAAGCGCGGAAGGCTGACTTCGATGGAGGTTGTCTGCCACGCCTCAATCACCCGAAGTCCGTCTGATCGGCGGGAGTAGATCACGGACTTCCCGTGAGGTGATCTCCGGAATCCATCCCGCATCAGGTCGTTCGCATCCTCTTCATCGAGCGGCCTATCGAAGCGGAGCCTGAGCGTGTCGATGACTCCCATCGGACTCTTGGGGAGCTTCGGAAGCTGCGGAAATTCTGGCATCTGCACGGGTGTTACTTTCTTATCTGCGCTGATCCCAGGTACGGAATCTTGGCGGTGCGCGGATTGGCTGCCATGCGCTGGCGATGAACGCGGACCGGCCCCAGAAGCAGGGGCGACGCGCGCCACACGGCGATGGGCCCGGCGCGCAGGAGCTTGGTGGCCTCCCTCGTCACGGCGATCCGCTCACCGAGTCATCCTCGGCGGCAACGGCCTTCTGCGAGAGCCAAGCCTCCAGGTCGGTGCGCCGAACCCGCACAGCGCGGCCTAGGCGCACCGACGGGAGTTCCCCTGTCGCCACAATCGCGTAGGCGGTGCTCCTCGACACCCCGAGAAGTCGGGCCACTTCGTTCACCCTCAGTAGCAGCGGTTCCATTCGTTCCTCCGTGAATACAGGCCGTCCGAGTGGACGCATTGGAGCACCTGGACAAACGACTGTCACGGCCAGCAAGATTACTTTAGGCTTACGCAAAAGGAGCGTCCGCCCATGCCCAAGGACATCGAGAACGCGCTCGCTAAAGGCGGCCTGTTCGGTCCCAACTCGGACCCCACGTCTTTCCCATCCCACCGGGACCAGTACATCCGACCGGTCGCTGTGGTGTGGGATGCGAGGGCGCCGACCTGGCTCCACTGGGCCCACGTTCCACGGGACACCGCCTTGGACGGACTGTCAGAAGGCCGAAAACTCGGCCTCTGCAGCCCGCCCCAGGATCTCATCGTTCGGTTTGCTCGGCTTGCGAATGCCGGGCCCGAGCAAGTCGTCAGTTTCATGGAGAAATGGGGAGCCCTGATGATCTGCAAGCACGGGCTCCCGTGCACTCACCGGGTTGATGCGGCTCCGTACCCGGTCGCGTTTCCGGAAGACTACGAGTGTGGCCCGCGCCCAGCGAACACGCGGTTCACTCCTCCTCGTGTTGATGGCGGGGTGCATCTCGCCTGGCGACGAGAGCCATTGGCCGCTTGGCTCGCCTACGCGTCGCAGGTCGACGCCATAATGCGCGTCTGCGCAAGCCTTGCTCAAGGCGACGTGCCCCATCGAGAGATGCTCATTAAGGCGGGCAGCCCGGAGCGCGCCGAGGAAAACCGTGACCCCGAAGATGCGTTGCCAGAGCGCATCACTCGGAAGCGCGCCTACACAATCCTCTCGCAGGCCGTTCACCAGTGGCTCGAACTCGGAGCCGTGCGCCTCACCTGCCTCATTCGGGAAGACGGACCACGCGTCTGGGCGACAGGGCGATGCCTCTTCGGGGTGCTCGCCGTGCAGTTGATGCGCTTGACGACACAGACCCGAGGGCTGGCGGTATGCAGCGGGTGCTCAAGCTTCTACGTCCCGAAGTCGCGTGTCCGTAGAGACCGCAACAACTACTGCGGCGAGTGTGGTCGGGCAACATCCAACCGTGATGCACAGCGTCGCTACCGCGAGCGCCGCAGGCAGCGTCAAGACGAGGAGGGCAGCAAGTGACACACAAGCGTCGAGGCCACAAGGAAGGCTCGATCCACCGCCGGAAGGACGGGCGTTGGGTCGGCGTCGCCAGCCTCGGCCACGCCGGCGGCAAGCGGAAGAGGAAATACGTCTACGGGAAGACCCAGGCGGAGGCTCGCAAGAAGCTGCGAGAAGTGCAGCGTGCCGTGGAGGACGGATCTCCTGTATCGGACGAGCGGCGAAAGCTCGAAGACTTTTCGAAGCAGTGGCTCTCTGACGTAGTCGCACAACGCGTGGCGGGAAGCACCCATGATCGATACGAGCAGTTGCTCAGGTGCCACCTCCTTCCCCAACTCGGCGCGAGACCCATCGGACGTGTATCAGCACCCGACCTGCAGGGGGTCTACGCGAGCCTCTCCGGACGGCTCGCACCGGCGACCATCCTGCAACTCCATCGCGTGATCCACTCGATGCTTGAGACCGCTGTGGACTGGGGCCTCGTCACGCAGAACGTGTCAAAGAGGGTTTCACCACCGAAGGCAGCCAAGAAGGAGCGCCCGGTCTTATCCGAGGCCCAGTGCAAGGGGTTCATCAGCGCGCTGGCAGGCCATGAGCACGAAGTGCTGTTCGTCGTTGCCCTGACGACGGGCATGCGACAGGGGGAGTTGCTCGGCCTGAAGTGGGGCGACCTCTGCCCCAAACGTGCCTCCCTTCAGGTCAACCGCACGCTTCGTCGCAAGACCAGCGAGGGCCTGATCGAGAGCCCACCCAAGACTCCCAAGTCGCGTCGACGGGTTCCGCTCACGGCAAACGTGACCGCGATGCTCGCCGCTCACGAGGCTCGACAAGCGGAGGCTCGCCTCAGGTTGGGATCCGAATGGCACAGCGGAGACTACGTGTTCACGAACGAAGTCGGTGGCCCACTTGATGCGTCGAACCTGCTCCGACGACAGTTCTATCCGCTCCTCGAATCGGCGGGGCTGCCACGGATCAGGTTTCACGATCTGCGACACACCGCAGCGAGCCTGATGCTGCTACACGGCGTCCATCCGAAGGTGGTTCAAGGAATCCTCGGGCACTCGCAGATTTCGGTCACGCTCGATCTCTACTCGCACGTCGTGCCGGTCCTCTTGGACAACGCCATCGCAGCAGTCGGCGCAGCTTTGTGGAGCAAGAGCGCGACAGCCTGAGAGCCCGTGGCTGTCAGCGCGGCTGTCACTCGCCTTTGGCGTCGATTCAGCGTGCGCGGCTGGCGCGCCTAAATCCCTGTGGTGCAGGCCGTTGAGATGGTGGGCCCTCTGGGACTCGAACCCAGGACCAACGGATTATGAGTCCGCTGCTCTGACCAGCTGAGCTAAGGGCCCTCGCCGCCGCGATTGTCACCCAAGAGCGCTCGGGAGCGCCACGGTCGCATGCTCGGCAACCTTGCTTGTGCACGTTCGGCCACCGTCCTCGCTGCGGCAGCCTCCTTCGCCCTCAGCACCGTCACCCGAGGCGGCTCGAGCTCAAGCGGCGCCCAGCTCGGCTCACCATGGCTGATCACGCATCCAACGCGAGCGGGAGCACGTCACGGCTCGCGGCCGATCAGCAGCGTCACCCGCTGCGGTTGCGTCGGCTCGTCGTCGGTGGACCCGTGGTGCATGACCACGTCCTGCCGGCCGTCCCGGTCGAGGTCGACCAACCAGGTGAACTCCTCGTCGCTGGGCGTGGCGACCGCCACCTCCAGCGCTCGCGGGGCGAACAGGTCCGACGTCGCCACGCCGGCATACACGCGCAGTTCCTCGCGGCTCTGCCCCACCAGCAGGTCCGCAAGCCCGTCGCCGTTGACGTCGCCGAAGAGCACGGCCGGGAAGAAGGTCTTCTTCCCCGACGCCTCGGCCGTCGTCGACTTCGGCCTGCGCGTGGCGTTCGGCTGTTCGGGGTAGGCGCCGTCCGCCATGCGGTAGAACTCGACGTCCACCTTGACCGTGTTCGTCAGCAGCGAGCTGAGCAACATGCCGGCGGACTTCAGGATGCCGGGATCGATGAGGGTGAACACGGCGTCGACCTGACCGTCGAGGTCGAAGTCGTGCAGCTCGAAGCCGAACGGGATGCCGTCCGAGTCGATCAGCGCGCCGATGTCGGGCGAGAACGTCGTGCTGCCCTCGGGCCCGGGCACCCCGAAGTGCACCTCGCAGTAGGAGTGCATGTTCCACAGCGCGCTCGTGTCGCCGAACAGGCCCCGTTTGCCACCCTTCAGCGCGAAGATCACGAGGTCCGCGACGCCGTCGCCGTTCATGTCCGTCACGCTGTGCAGCACGCTCCCCGACATGGATCCGGACAACCCGGAGTCCTTGCGGCGCCCGCGCGTCTCGATGGGCCCTGCGAGGGAGGCGAGCTGATCCGAGTCGAAGGCCACGTCGGTGGTGAAGCTCTCCGCCGTCGTCGCGAAACGCCCGGCTGCATCCTGACGGTGCACCTCGAAGTGGTCCTCGTTCCAGAAGACCAGGTCACGGCGCCCGTCCAGGTCGAAGTCCAGCGCGTGGACCCGGCCCGTGGCCCAGGGGTCGTAGCGATACCCATCGGCACCGTAGACCCTGGGCAGGCCGGAGGAGGGACCGATCTTCACGGGCTCGCCGAACGCACCCTGCCGCGTCTGGGTGGACACCCAGAACCCGTGGGCCCACGGCACGACCAGATCGTCGAGGCCGTCACCGTTGACGTCGCGCGTGACGTCGACGTGGAACACCTCCCCGCTCACCTCCCCGCCTGCAGGCGGAGCGAAGTCGGAGAGCACCGCCAGCAGCAGCCGTTCCGTCTCCGACTCGGGATCGAACCAACTCAGGCGACCCGGCGCGTACGTGATCAGCCGGTCGTGTCCGCCGATGTTCGCCACGTCGACGAACGACACCTCCGAGCGCAGGGTGGCGTGGAGCGTCGGCGACCAGGTCCCCTCGGAGAACGCGTGGATGACCAGCCGCCGAGCGCGCTGCTCGTCGATGTGCACGACGGCCAGGTCCGCCATGTCGCCGCCGAGCAGGAAGCCCGTCACGACGGTCTGACGCTCGGCGGTCCCGAGCACGACTTCGTGCTGCTCGAAACCGAACTCCGCGACACCCGCGCCCGCGCCGGTCGTGTCGAAGCCCGAGTGAGCAGACAGGCATCCCGAGAGCAGGACTCCGAGGACCGGCAGGACCAACTGGCTCCGCTGAAGGCGCTCGCAGAAGTCGGCGGTCGCGCCGCGTGGGGAGGGAGGACTCATCGTGGCTCTCCGTCGGTGTCGGAGAGCCGCCATCGTCTCGGGCTCTCCGATCGGTTGCGTAAGCATTCACTTACGTTATGTAAGCATAGACTTACACCATGGCGGGTGTCCATGCTGTGACCTGAATCCGGTCCCTGGAGGGAGAACCCCCGTGCCACGCCCCGATCGCAGCGAAGAACGTCGCGCCGAACTGCTGCCTGTCGTCGCGGAGGCCTTCGCGGAGCTGGGCTACCGACGCGCCTCGACCGCGGAACTGGCGGACCGCTGCGGCGTGCGCGTGAACATCCTGTACCGGCTCTGGCCGGACAAGCAGGCCATGTTCATCGCGGCCATCCGCCACGTCTTCGATCGCTCACTGGAGACCTGGGAGGCCCTGCTCGCGGACGGCGGGGACGCCGGCGCGCCCGAGCTGCTGCGCTACGAAGCGAAGCACCTGGGCGAGCACGGCTTCTACCGCATCCTGTTCGCCGGCCTGGGCGAGACCGACGACCCCGAGATCAAGGCCGCCCTGGCCGAGACCTACGCCGACTTCCTGGCCTTCATCCGCACGCAGGTGGCCGCGCATCGAGGCGCGCCCCCGCGGGGAGGCGGCGCGGCGGTCGACCTGGCCGTCTGGGCCATCCTGGGCCTCGGCACCATCGCCAACGTCGGCCGCGAACTCGGACTGCTGCCCCCGCGCCTGCGCGAGCGACTGCTGCCGGAGATGGGCGACCTGCTCCTGGACGGGTGAGGCGCCGCGCACGGTATCGTGGATCCGCGCGCCCGGCCCAGGGGGGGTCGGCGCCACCCGCCCACGAACGGAGATCCACATGGTCCGCCTGTTCACCGCGTTGCTCGGCCTCGCGCTGCTCGCCAGCCCCGCCGCCGCCCAACAGCTCGACGGCGCCTGGTTCAAGATGAAGTTCAAGTCGCAGGCCGTGGCCGTGGAGAGCGGCCTCGACGCGGCCGGGCCGGCGAAGGCCGTGGTCAAGGGCACCGTGTACCTGTCCTTCGAGCTCAACGAGCTCGACGGCGTCGGGCCTTCCGGCGTCCTCTATCGCGTGACCATCTGGAGCGAGATCTTCCCCGGCACCTGGACCCCGGGATTCATCGTCGATGGCCTGCCCGGCACCTTCGAGTTCGATCTCCTCGGCCCCGCCGAGTCCGTCCTGAGCGCGACCGAGATCACCGTCTTCGCGACCAGCGACGGCCCCCCGCCGGACGGCGGCGCGGTGCTGGGCTTCGACGGCCTCATGGCCGGCACCTTCAAGCTGAAGCTCAAGGACGATGCGCTGAAGTCGGCCAGCTTCAAGTCGCTCGGCGGCATCATCCTCGACGGCACGGCGGACGGCATCAACGGCCTCGCCGGCGGCTTCAGCATGCGCGGCAAGACGGTCGACCCGGCCAAGCTGCCCTTCGACCCCGAGGGTCCCTGAGACGAGCGCCCCGGCCGCGCGAGGCCTCATGGTACACTTGACACACAAGTCAGGAGATACCGCCATGACGATTGAGGCCTCGCGCAGCACCACCGCCTTCACGATCCTCGACGCCGCGCACCAGGTGCTCCGAGAGCAATCGACCCGGCTCGACACGCTCGGTCGGGTCATCGCCCAGGACGGGCAGCTCAGCGACGCCCGACTCGCGCGCCTGTGCAGGATCGTCGCGACCTTCGACACGCTCGTCCCGATCCACACGGCCGACGAGGAGGAGGTCCTGTTCCCCGCCGTGTTGAGTCACGAGCCGTTCGCCACGGGCGACACGACACCGATGGAACTGCTCGCCCACGAGCACGGCTACCACGAACGGCTCATGCTCGCGCTCAAGCACGGGATCGCGCGGGGCGACCCGGCGGACGTCGCGCAGGCCGCGATGCAGCTCGCCTACCAGACGCGCGAGCACATCGACAAGGAAGACGGACTGCTGTTCCCGTTCGCCCGCGCCATCCTCGCCGACGACTCCGAGACACTCGACGCGCTCACGGCCACCATGGCCGCACGCCACGACGCGGCCGGCTTGCCCTACTGACTCACCGGCGGCGCGGGCGGCGCAGGCGGCGTCAGCCCCCGAGCGCCTTGCGCAGGGCCTGCTTGCCAGCGGCCGTCTTGCCCAGGATGAACCACTGCGCCGCCGTCGGCCCGTCCACCCGACCGATGGAGACCGCGGCCTCGACCAGCGCGCGCGCGTCGGCCGGTGAGCGGCGGTACATCTTCGGCAACTGCCCCAGGCCGAAGCCCACCGGCCGCAGCCCCATGACCTCGACGAGCTTGCCGAAGTCCTCGACGTAGTCGGCCACGCGCGCGCGCTCCAGCTCGGACAGACGACCGAGCAGGCCCTGCGTGAGCTCGAACGCGCTGGAGGGATGACCACGGGCCACGTCGGTGACCAGCGTCACCTCCGACGCGAACAGGCGATCGTCAGCCGAGGCGGTGGTCTTGAGCAGCTTGCCCAGGCTGGGCAACAGCCGACGCCCGTCGGTGGTCTCGAGCAGCGTCTCGACCGCGCAGGCCGCGGTCATGCGCTCGGTCAGATCGACGCGGCCGATCTCCCGCGCGCGCCGGCCGAGGGCGTGGACCGCGGCGAGGGCGTCGCCGTCGATCTCACCGTAGGGCGCGATGAAGGCGAGGTGCTCGGCGCGCGCGTCGGCCTCGGGGAGCGCGTCGATCTCGTCGAACAGCGCCAGCAGTCCGGCCTGGCCCAGGGCCTTGGCGCCGGCGCACATGCGCGGCAGGGTGCCGGCGTAGGCCGGCAGCTCCGTGGGCGACACGCCGTCGAGGCGGGCGGCCAGCTCCGTCAACAGACCCGGCACGTCGCCGTGACCGTAGCTGGCCGCGTAGGCGGCGGCGCCGAGGATCGCGCCCGCCGCGAGCCCGGACGAGCGCTCGGCCGCGATGCGGAAGGTCGTCGCCCAGGTCGTGTCGTCGAGGTGGACCGACGCCTGGCCGAGGTCGCGCCAGCCCTGCACCAGGGCCTGGTGTCGCGTCGCGTCGGAGCCGGTGAGCAGGTCGGTGGGCGTGGCCAGCACGCGGCGCAGGCCGGCCGCGCCGGCGGACGACGCCTCGACCGCGTCGCGCCAGGCCTCGAGCGCCTCGAGTTGCCCGGCGGCGGGCAGGCCCACGATCGCGGCCAGCACCGACTCGGCGCCCGCGCCGGCCTTGCGGTCCATGAGCACGACGATCTCGACCAGGTCCGCGGCGACCTCGCGCAGCTTCGGCCGCAGCGCCTGGTCCACGCCGCGCGCGGCCTCCAGGGCCGCCGTGACCGCATACACGGGCGAGGCCCGCTGCAGCAGTTCCCGCCGGTGTGCCTCGGTGACCGCGTCCGTCGCCATGTGCCGCTCCGCGCCGGCCCGTCGCCGGCGGGGCCGAGCATAGGGCGACGCGTGCCGTCGATCCACGCGACGCCGCCCCGCGACACGACCACGCGGCGCTCGTCACCTGGCGGCCGCCACCGAATCGCCCCGCCCCTGGCGCCCCCCCGGTCCAACGCTGAGCGACCCGCGAGGTACCATGCGCTCCCCACCCCCGTGAGGCTCCCATGCTCCTGTCCGCACTCGCCGGCGCGGTCCTCGCCGCCGCCCTGCATCCCGCCCCGACCACGACGCCGGTCCACCTCCAGGACGGGCCCTTGACCGTCGGCCACCGGGCTCCGGCCCTGTCGGTCGAGCACTTCGTGCAGGGCGAGCCGGTCACCTCGCTGCAGCCCGGCAAGGTCTACGTGATCGAGTTCTGGGCCACCTGGTGCAAGCCCTGCATCGCCGCCTTCCCGCACCTCTCGGACGTGCAGGAGAAGTACGCCGAGGACGTGGTCGTGATCGGCGTGAGCGACGAGTCACTCGACAAGGTCACCGCGTTCATGGCCAAGCCGGGCATGAACGAGCGCGCTCGCTACCGCATGTCCACCGACCCGGACGGGTCCATGCAACGGGACTGGATGAGCGCCGCGCGGCAGATGGGCATCCCCTGCACGTTCATCGTCGACCGCGAAGGCGTGATCCGCTACATCGGCCACCCCATGGCGATGGACAGCGCGCTCGCGCGCATCGTCTCCGGCGACGCCACCGCCTCCGACGACGCGCCCAGCCGCGGGCCGCCGATGCTGCCGCCCTACACGAGTCGCCACTCGGACGGCGCCAAGGCCTGGATCGCGCGCTTCGAGGAGAGCCTCGGGCAGGGCGACCGCCTCGAGCACTTCGAACAGCTGCTCGCGTTCCAGGGCATGCTGATGGGCGGGGAGCCCGCGCGGATCGAAGCGCACCGCAACGGCACGGTGACGCGCGTTGCCGGGCTCGGCGCGCGGATCGACACGGTCAAGTCGATGCAGGTTCCGGGCATGGACGACATGGCCGCGGTGGAACTGGAAGAACTCGTCATCGCCACGCCCGACGCCTTCCTGATCGAGGCCCGATCGGGCATGGCGCCTTCCAGGACCCGTCTCGGCCGCAGCGAGGCGACCGAGCTGTTCGACGCCATGCCGATGCCCGCCACCGGGCGCATGCTGCTCGACACGAACCCGCTGTTGGCCGACCCGCTCGCCGGCATCCTCACCCTGCTGAAGCAGACCTCGCTCGAGGTCAGCTCGGAGACCGATGGCGTGATCGTGCTGACCGGTTCGGGCAGCCCGCTCCTGGCCATGCCGTCGGGCCTGGACTTCGACACGACCGACACGGCCATCCGCATGGAACTCGACGGTGCTCGCGCGCTGCCGACCCGCGTCGTGGTCGGCGATCCGGACGATCCCGTCTTCGCGCTGACGGTGAGCTACGCGGCGCTGGCCGAGCGGCCGGCCGACGAGGCCTTCGCCATCTCCGCCGATCTCCCCGACCTCGGACCGCTCCTGCGCCAGCAGATGGAGATGATGCGGTCCATGGCGCCGCCGTCGGAAGACAGGCCGGACGGGTAATAGCGCGCGCGCCGGGCGTCCCGCGCGGGGCGCCACGCTGCTCGCCAGCGGCGCTACCGCCGCAAGCGCAGCTCCACCTCGCGCAGCACGTAGCTCCGCCCGTTGGTGGTCGGGTCGCTGTTGTCGCTGGTGGAGAAGTACAGCTCCCCGCCGACGTGGTTGAAGCGACCCGTGCCGAACTTGCTGATGGCCGGGAGCAGGTCGTGCTCGGGACCCAGGGGCGTGCCGTCCTCGAAGAGCTTCCAGCGGCTGCGCCAGACCTCGTGGTCGTCGTTGCCGTCGTCGGCGAGGTCGGGGATGGCGACCTTCCACAGGTGGCGCCGCACGCGCTCGAACTGCGCGGGATCGAGCGGGCGCTCCACGGGGTGCGGCACGACGGACGCGAGGGCGGGCTGCTCGAGTGCGGTGGTCCACGCGGCTTCCGCGGCGGCGATGAGTTGATCGCCGGCCGCCGTCCCGAGCACGGGTGCTCCTCCGCCGGACGCGAGTGCGGCCTGCTCGAGCCGTGACCACGCGGCCAGCCACGCGGCGAAGCGCACGGTCAGGTACTCGCGGCCCTCTTCGCCCAGGTGGTCCACGCCGCGGTACATCTCCGGCGTGATCGACGGGTCCTGCGAGAGGTCGATGAGCCCCACGCCCTGCTGCTCCAGCCAGGCGTCGAGATCGCGCTCGTACTGCTCGAGCGCGTCGGCGGGGATGTAGTCGGACCAGTCCTGCCACGGGCCCTTCTTCATGCGCACCATGATCAACTGCGTGCCGGCGCCCTCGCACAGGGCGACGATCTGCGGGAGCAGCGAGTCGTCCACGACGCGGTCGAAGTGGAAGAAGTCCTCGTGGGCGAAGACCTGTTCGGGCGCGGGGATGTCGGCGATGACCGACAGGCCGCCGGTGCCACCGGTGGGTGCGTCGGGGTTGACCACGTCGGTGGCCATGGCGCGGGAGCGCAGCACGACCTGCACGGCGTCGCTGTAGACCGGCCAGCCGCGCGGGATCCACGCATCGGCCGCGCTCTTGAAGCCGTCGAAGAAGGCCTCCTTCAGGTTCTCGCGCTCGCGGTAGACGGGCGAGACCTGCTTGAGGCCCATGACCATGCGGTCGCCGAAGTCGCCGGTGGCCGCGGCGTGGTGGCGCATGACGCGGTCGTAGACGGGCTCGTCGTCGGAGGACACGCGCTCGACGTTGCCCGAGTAGGGGCCGGTGATGCGGAAGGTCGGGTAGGTCGGGATCGGGTCGCGGAAGAAGATCAGCACCAGCTTCGGCTGCGTCTGCGCGATCACGTAGTTCTTGAGCACCAGGTACCAGTAGGCCGTGTAGGTGCCGCCGAGCGCGTGCTTGAACACCACCGGCGCCTGCGCGCCCACGCCGCCGCGCGGGTCGTCGAGCAGCTCCTGCAGCAGGTCCTGGTTGAGGCCGTCGTGCAGCATCGAGTTGCCCAGGAACACCACCTCGGGATCGAGCGCCTCGATCTCGTCCCACAGACCCGGGTCACGCACATCGCCCCGGTCCGTGACGAGCACCGCCGACATGAGCCACAGCGTGAGCGCGCCCAGCACCAGGTGCAGGCCGATCCAGCGCAGCAGGTGTGTCCAGTCGCGGCGTTTCATCAGAAGGCGAAGTACACGAAGTCCACGCCGGTCTCGCGGCCGAGGACGAAGATGGAACCGAGGCAGGCCCAGGCGAAGACCGCGCGCATGGGCCGGTTGTTCGGCGCCCAGGTCAGCGCGAGCGGGCGCAGCATCATCGGGATGCACAGGGCGACGCCGAGCGTGATGATCCCGAGCCCGACGACGATCTCCTCGGGCGAGTTCACGAACGGGTTGGTCGTGAAGTAGGTGCCGATGCGCGCGAAGTCGTGCTGCCGGAAGAACAGGTAGCCGATCAGCGTGAGCACGAAGACCACGACGATGCCGGCGAGGCGCGTGGGCAGGTCGCCGATGTGCTTGCCGGACCAGCGCCCGACCTTCTGGAACCAGAGGTGGTACACGGTCACGAGCAGCCCGTGGTAGATCCCGAACACGACGTAGTTCCAGGCCGCGCCGTGCCACAGGCCGCTGATGCCGAAGGTGGCGATGGCCGCGAAGGCGAAGCGCCCAGGCCCGGCGCGGCTGCCGCCCAGCGGGAAGTAGATGTAGTCACGCAGCCAGGTCGACAGCGAGATGTGCCAGCGCCGCCAGTAGTCGCTCGGGTTGCTGGCCAGGTGCGGCCCGTTGAAGTTCTGCATCAGCTCGAAGCCGAACAGGCGCGCCACGCCGCGCGCGATGTCCGCGTAGGCGCTGAAGTCGGCGAAGACCTGGATCAGGAAGCCGAACGCGCCGGCCAGCAGCACCATGCCCGCGGGCTGTTCCAGCTCGTAGATGCGGTCCGCGTACACCGCGATGTTGTCGGCGATGACCAGCTTCTTGAAGTACCCCCACACGATCAGGCACACGCCCGTCTCGATGCGGTCGAAGTTCAGCGTGCGCCTGTTCTCGATCTGCGGCAGCAGGCGCACGGCGCGCTCGATCGGCCCGGCGACGAGCTGCGGGAACAGGCTCACGAACACGGCGAAGTCGAGCAGGCTCTTCCGCGGCTGCATGCGCCCGCGGTAGATGTCGATGGTGTAGCTGAGCGTCTGGAAGGTGTAGAAGCTGATGCCGACCGGCAGCAGGATCTCCCACACGGGCAGGCCCACGTCGAGCCCCAGCACCCCGAACACCTCGCGCACGTTCTCGATGAAGAAGTTGGTGTACTTGAAGACGCACAGCATGCCGACGTTGCCGGCCAGGCTGATCCACAGGAACGTCTGCTTGCGATCGGGATGCCTGCCCATCCCCAGGCCGCACAGATAATCGAGCACCGACGAGAAGGCGATCAGCCCGCAGAACCACGGGTGGATCCACCCGTAGAACACGTAGCTCGCCACCAGCAGCAGCACGTTCTGGCCGCGTCGGGGCAGCAGCCAGTAGCTCGTGAAGACCACCACGAAGAAGGCGACGAAGTCGAAGGTCGTGAACCGCATGCCGTTCGGTCCGGTCCGCGACTGGGGACCGCGCGCTCCTTCGCTGGTGTGAGGCGCCCAGGGCCGGGCCGCCGGACCAAAGGTGGCCGATCAAGGGGCAAGAGGCAAGCCGCGGATCCACCGACGCGCCGCTGGTCGAGGCGCACGACGGCCGCCGGGCGTCCGCCATCCTCGCTCAGGCCGAGACGATGCGGCCCGGGCCGAGGCCGTCGGGTCTGCCGCGCTCTGGGCTGCCGTGCTCTGGGCCGGACCCGCCGCGGAGCACACCGCGCGTGTCCACGATCAGCCGGGCGATCCGCGCCACGCGAGCGTGGTCCACCGCGGCGTGTGCCGTGGCGACGAGCACGGCGTCACAGGCCGCCAGTCGCGCGTCGTCGAGCTCCACGCTGGCCCGCACCGCCACGCCCTCGTGCTCGCGGCCGGTGAGCCTCGGCACGTGCGGGTCGTGGTAGTCGACCTTCGCGCCGGCCTGCTCGAGCAGGTGGATCAGCGCGAAGCTGGGGCTGCCGCGGACATCGTCGATGTCGGGCTTGTAGGCCACGCCGAGCACCAGCACCGAGGCGCCTTCCAGCGTGCGGTCGTCCTCGGCCAGCGCCGCCCCGACCCGCTCGACGATCCGTTCCGGCATCTCCTGGTTGATCTCGCCGGCGAGGCGCACGAGTCGCGCCGACGCCCCGGCGCGTTCGGCGGCCCACGCCAGGTAGAACGGATCCACCGGGATGCAGTGTCCGCCGAGCCCCGGCCCCGGCTCGAAACGCTGGAAGCCGAAGGGCTTGGTCGAGGCCGCGTCGAGGACGTCCCAGACATCGACGCCCAGGGCCTCGAAGGCCAGCTTGAGCTCGTTGACCATGGCGATGTTCACGGCGCGGTAGCAGTTCTCGAGCAGCTTGGCGGCCTCGGCCACATCGGCCGACGCCACCGGGACCACCTCGCGCACGGCCGCGCGGTAGAGCGCGCAGGCGATCTCGCCGGACGCCTCGTCCACGCCGCCGACCAGGCGCGGGATCGTGACGGCGTCGTCATGCCTGCCGGGATCGGCGCGCTCGGGCGAGAAGGCCACGAAGACGTCCGTCCCACAGCGCCGGCCCGCGGCCTCGAGCATGGGCACGAGCACCGAGCGGGTCGTCCCGGGCCAGGTCGTGGACGAGAGCACCACCAGCCCGCCGGGACGCAGGTGTCGGGCGAGATCGCCGGCCGTGGCGCGGACGGCCCCGAGGTCCGGTTGGCGCTCGGCGTCCAGCGGGGTGGGCACGCAGACCAGGGCGGCGTCGGCCTCCGCGAGCCGCGCGGTGTCGGTGGTGGCCTCGAAACGCCCGGTGTCCCGGAGGCGCCGGGCGAGGTCCTCGCCCAGGTGGCGCAGCGGTGTGGCTCCCGCGTTCAGCGCCGCGACGCGCGCGGCGTCCACGTCCACGCCGAGGACACGGAAACCCGCGTCCACCATGGCCGCCGTGATCGGCAGGCCGACATGCCCCAACCCGAGCACGGCGACGCACACCGAACGCTGCTCGATGCGGTGCAGGAGCAGCTCGCGAGGACTGGCGTCGGCGGGAGCGTCGTCCACGGAGGTGGAGTCTACGGAGGTGGAGTCGCTGCTCATGGGGCGGAACCGCGGTCGCAGGTGGGTCGGCAGACGTCACGCCTCCGACGACGAAGCGGCGGGCCACCGTCCCCGATCCCCGGAGACAGCGCAAGCGAGGGCCGCTCGGATCGGCGCTCAGGGCCTGGGCTGGACATCGAGTCCCGCCATGATCCGGTCGACCGTCTCCGCCGAGACGTGCGGCTGGGCCTGGAAGTGGATCGAGAGCACCGAGTGCCGATCGGGATCGATGACGAGGAAGGTCACGGGTCGTGCCCCCGGCACGTCGCCGATCAACCACCCCGAGACGTGATCACTCCGGAAGCGGCGAGCGGGGCCGGACGGGGCGCCGCGGAGGAGACTCCTCCGCTTGACGATGCGGCCGAACGCGCGCAGGGTCTCTCGGACATCGTCGGCCTCGTCCACCTCGCCGGGCGGCAACAGGACGAGCTGATCGAGCACCTCGCCGGGCGGCAGGTCCTCCCCACGACCCGGGTCACGGATCCCATCGACGACATCGGCCAGGCTGCGGATGCTGAACTCCACGCCGGGGGTCCTGCCTCGCGCCTCGCGGATCCTCGCGTCGACGTCACTCTCGTCGACGGCAGCCGTGTCGGTGTCGAAACCGCTCCGGAAGCCGGTGTGGGAACGCTCGCCCCCGCGGAAGCGGTGCGTCGCGAAGGCGCCTTCGAAGAGCAGCTCACGCTCCTCGCGCCGGCCGCCATCGACATGCCAGCGCGCGTCTCCGGCCCAGGCGTTCTGCGGCAGTCGCAGGACATGGCCGCCCACCATGTCGTAGCTCAACTCACCCGCCGGCCCCGAGACGATCCTGGGCGTGGCGGAGAGGGTCAACACCACGTCCTCGCCGTCGCCGAACTTCTCCAGCATCTTCTGCACCTGTGCCTTCACGAACCAGTTGTGGAAGACCCCGGTGTAGAACATCCCGGCAACGACCACCGCGACCAGCGCGACGGCGACCATGCCCGCGAGACGGGCCCTGCGCCCACGACTTGGAGTCCGGGGCTGCCGCGGTGGCGCCGGGAGCTCTCCGCTCATGCGCCCTCCAGCGCTTCGCGCCCCTTCCACATCGCCCGCTCCCACGCGCCCGACAGGTACAGCCACGAGACCGCGATGCCCTTGAACACCGCGCTGGCGATCACCGCCCACCACACGCCCCAGAGCCCCAGGTCCAGGTGGACCGCCAGGAACCACGCCAGTGGCAGGCGCAGCACGTTGCCCGGGATGGTCAGCGCCGCCGTGCGCAGGGCGCTCCCGGCGCCGGCCATGGCCTCACCGTAGATCATCTCGAAGGCCTGCGGCACCTGGCACCAGGCCATGGCCACGATGTAGGTCACCGCGATGGCGATGATCTCGGGATCCGGCGTGTACAGCCCCGCCAGCCGGGCGGGCATGGACAGGAAGATCGTCGTGGTGAGCGTCATGGCGGCGACTCCGAGCGCCACGCCGACGTGACCGGCGCGGCGCGCGCGCACGTCATCGCCCGCACCCACGGCATGCGAGACCACCGTGCTCGTGCCCACCCCGATGCCGAGCACGATCATGAAGGAGATCGACTCCACTCCTCGGAAGCCGATGCCGTAGGCGCCGTACGCGTCCTGACCACCGACGTCGCCGATGATCTTGAGCAGCCCCATGCTCACCACGGCGTAGAGCAGCGTCGAGGCGCCGGCCGGCACGCCGACGCGCAGGATCTCACCCGCCACGCGCCGGTCGATGCGGTAGCTGGGCCAGTTCACGAGCGGCCGCCCGCGGTCGCGCCGCACCAGGATCAGGAAGCCGAGCAGGGCCGAGACCGTGCGCGAGGTGCCCGTCGCGATCGCCGCGCCCACCACGCCCAGGCCGGCGAGCGGCACCGTCGTCCCGCCGCCGGGCCAGCCCGCCGGGAGCGTGACCTGCTCCAGCACGAGCACCGCGTTGAGCGCGAGGTTCACGGTCACGGCCACGCATTGCAGCCGGAACGGCGTGCGCGTGTCGCCCAGGCCCTGGAGCGAGAACTCCACGATGGGCGAGAAGAACATCGCCGGCATGAACAGGAACAGCGTGCGCAGGTACGCGGTCCCCTGGATGACGGTCTCGCCCTCGCCGCCCATGAGGCGCAACAGCTCCGGCGCGAAGAACCACTCGATCGCCGCGAGCGGCACGGCGATCCGCGCCGCCATGCCCAGGCCCTGTGCCAGGGCCGCGAAGGCTCCACCCGGGTCGCGACCTCCGAGCCGCCGGCCGACGAGACTCTGGGTCCCCCGGGCCAGCACCAGGATGATCCCGAAGTTCGCGATGGAGACCATCATGAACAGGCCCATCGCGTTCGACGCCGAGGCGCCGACCCGCCCCAGGAACCACGCGTCGTTGATGTGGTACGCGTTCTGGAGGATGAACGCGAGGATCGCCGGTCCCGCCAGGACGGCGATCGCGGGCAGCAGCGGATCTCGGGTGGTGTCTCTCACGTCGTGGGGGCTACTCGGGGTACGGCGTCGCGCGGCACGAGCGTCCGCGAGGCGGGGTTGCCGCCGATCTCAGCGCTGCTGCACGGGCGCGCCCAGGCGCAGGGCGAAGGCACCGGCCCGATCGCCGTGATGGTAGAGCAGCCGCACGTCGCCTCGATCCACCGCGGCAAGCTGGAACAGCATCACCGGCGAGGACCAGGCCGGGTCGTAGCTCTGTCCTGACAAGGGGACCGCCTCCGCGCCGTCCACGAGGAAGAAGCGCAGCGCCTCACCGGCCGAGACCGTGAAGGCCAGCTCGTAGCTCCCCGCCGCGAAGGGACGCCCATCGATGCTGAAGGGCGCCTCCACCTTCAGACGCCCTCGGACGCGCAGCACCGACTGGATGCGCAGCTGACGCATGCTCGCCTCATCAGCACCGCGGGGCTCCAGGAAGGGCGCCAGGTCACGCCCGATCTGCCGCCAGCTCACCGACACCTCGCGTGATCCGCCGGGCAGCGTCACCGTCGTGCGCGCCGTGGGCGGGCTCTCGTGCGTGCCGGCCGGGCGTTCGGGTACCGGGGCCTCCTGGCGAGGACTCGCCACAGCGGCCTCCTCCGAGGCCGGACGATCCTGGACGAGAGGCTGAGCGAGCAGCGCGGCCAGCAGGGCGCCGAGCACGGTGGACAGGGGCAATTGAGACACGACGCGTCCTCCGACGGAGAGGGAGGATTGTAGACGCCGCTCGCCCCGTGAAGAATGAGCCTCATGGCCGCACGCATCGCGATCGCCGGAGGCGGCCCCACGGGCCTCATGATGGCCCGACTCCTCGCCGGGGACGGGCACGACGTGGATGTGTTCGAGGCCGGCCCCGAGATCGGCGGCCTGTGCCGCAGCCGGGAGACCGAGGGCTACACCTTCGATCTGGCCGGCGGCCACATCATGTTCACGCGGGACGAGCGCGTGGCCCGCTTCTGGGACAGCCTCTACGAAGAGGACGAGGGCTGCGAGACCCACGAACGCCGGACGCGCATCTATCACGCGCGCGACCACTTCGTCAGCTACCCGTTCGAGAACGCCCTGGGCGAGTTGCCCGTCGAGGACAACATCGAGTGCACCGAGGGCACCATCCGTGCCTACCTCGAACGCGCCGGATCGACGGCCCCGAAGGACTTCGAGGCCTGGATCCGCTGGAAGATGGGTGCGGGCGTCGCGAAGCACTTCATGGAGCCCTACAACCAGAAGATCTGGAAGGCGGATCTGTCCGAGATGGGCACCTCCTGGATCGAGGGACGGGTTCCGGACGCGCCGGTGGAGGACATCCTGCGCGCGTCGCTGGGCGAGACGACGGAGGGCTACACGCACCAGTCGGTCTTCCGTTACCCCGCGCGCGGCGGTTTCGCGGACGTGCACGAGCGCATCGCGCGGCCGGTGATCGACCGCGTCCAGCTCAACCGCCGGGTCGAGCGCCTCGAACGCACCGCCGATGCCGGCTGGCTCGTGGACGGAGAGCGCTACGACCACGTCGTCTCGACCCTTCCGCTGCACGTGCTCCCCGACGTCATCACCGGCATGGACGCCGGCGCGGCCGAGGCGGCCCGCAACCTGCAGTACCGTGGCGTGGCCAGCTACCTGGTGGGTGTCGAGCGGGAAGAGGTGCGGCCCTACAGCTGGGTCTACCTGCCGCATCCCTGGCAGGGACCGGCCAATCGCATCACGTACCTCAGCAACTACGCGGCCGCCAACGCGCCCGAGGGGAAGGGCTCGATCCTGGCCGAGGTGACCTACCAGCCCGACAACCCGCCGGACATCACGCCGGCGGGTCAGCGCGCGCTGGCCGAGGCCCTGGCCGCCGGCGGCCTGCTCGACGCCGACAAGGTCACGGTCACCGACGGCGCGCTCAACCGCGTCGCCTACATCCTCTACGACATCGGTTTCGAGGCGAAGCGGCGGGCGGTCCTGGACTGGACCGATGCCCAGGAGGGCCTGTGGTGCATCGGCCGCTTTGGCCGCTACGAGTACCACAACAGCGACCAGTGCCTGGCGCGCTCGATCGACCTGCACGCGAAGATGCGACCGATCCTGGCCAACGGCGGGGGCGCGTCGTGAAGCGTGCCGACGGGGAGGCGCGTGTCTCCCTGGTCATCCCCACGCTGAACGGCGGCGAGCTGTTCGGGCGCGTGCTCGACATGTGGACCGCGCAGCAGGGTGCCGGGCCGATCGACATCTGCTGCCCGGATTCGGGGAGCCGGGACGGGACCCTGGACCACCTGCGCCGGGTGGGCGCGCGCACGCTGCCCATCGCACCGCGCATGTTCAACCACGGCGAGACGCGCAACCGGGCCGTGGCCACGACCCACAGCAAGTTCGTGATCCTGTCCGTCCAGGACGCGCTGCCCCTCTCGACGACCCTGGCGCGCGAGCTGATCGCGCCGCTCGAGGCCGACCCGGACCTGTGCGCGACGTACGGCCGCCAGAAGCCTCGGCCCGGATGCCACCCCGTGCTGCGGGAGCGCATCGACAGCTGGGCCGGCGGTGAGGAGACCGTGTGCCAGGAGCTCGACGACCAGACCTGGGACGAGCTGGACCCCTGGGATCGGCTGGCGCTGATCCGCTACGACCACGTCATCGCCTGCATGCGGCGCTCGGTCTGGGAGCGCCATCGCTTCGAGCACGTGTCCTTCGGCGAGGACGTGACCTGGGCTCGGCGGGTGGTCCGCAGCGGCGGCAAGATCGCCTTCGTGCCCACCGCCGTGGTCGAGCACAGCCATGACCGGGCGGCCTGGGACGAGGCCCGCCGGATCTACTGCGACCACAGCAACCTCCGGCGGCTGGTCGGGCTGGTCACGGTGCCCTCGCGCCGGGTGATCAAGGGCAACGTCGAGGCCGCCCGCGCCCACTACGCCCAGCTGATCGAGGCGACCCAGGACGTGGACCCCACCACCCGCGAGCTGTGGCTCGATTGGGCGGACGAACTGGCCCTGTACGAGAACTGGGCGCAGTACCTCGGCGCCCACTACAGCCACCGCTGGTGGTTCCGCCCCGTGGATCGCTGGTTGCGCAAGCGCATCTGAGCGCCGCCGGGGCGGTTCAGGCTCCACTCCCGACCGCACTCCGGCCGATTGGCTTGTGCATGCGGACCTCTCCGACCAACATGGGCCCGCTCATGTCCTCCCGATCCCCCCTGTCCCTCGCCTGCGCCCTGCTCGCCGTGATCGTCGCCGGTTGCGGTGAGGGCGGCGACTTCCAGCGTCCGACCGGCGGCCCGCACACGGTCGTGCTGGTCAGCCTGGACACGCTGAGGCCCGACCGGCTCGGCGTCTACGGCAACGGCCCCGAGGTCTCGCCGAACCTGGACGCGCTGGCCGCCGAGTCGGTGGTGTTCGAGCAGGCCCTGGCCCCGGCGCCCTGGACCCTGCCCTCGCACATGTCGATGCTGACCGGCCTGGACCCCGTCGCTCACGGTGTGCGGAACGCCGGCTACGCCCTGTCGCGACACGTGGACACCCTGGCCGAGGTGCTCCAGCGCGCGGGCTTCGACACGGGTGCGTTCACCGACGGCGGCTTCGTGTCGGCGGAGTTCGGCTTCGACGCGGGCTTCGACGTGTACGAGGACGAGCGGGTCAACGAGGGGATCAACGGGTTCCGGCGGTCGCTGCCCAACGCGATCGAGTGGCTCGCCGACGCCGACAGCGACGACGACGTCTTCCTGTTCCTGCACACGTTCGACGCCCACGCGCCCTACGACAGCCCCGACCCCGAGATCCTCGAGCACTTCCGCGCGCGCCCGACCCCGGACGGCCCCGACGACCACTTCCTGTACCAGGCCCAATACATGGACCAGCAGGTCAAGATGGGCGTGACCGGGTACGGCCGCATGTCCGCGCTGCTCAACGACTACGACGCCGGCGTGCACCAGGCCGACGTCGGCCTCGGGCAGGTGTTGGCCAAGCTGCGCGAGCTGGGTCGCTACGAGAACGCGCTGATCGTGGTGACCTCCGATCACGGCGAGTCCTTCTTCGATCACGGCCTGCACGTCGGTCACGGCCTCGGCACGACCAACGACGAGCTCGCGATCCCGATGATCGTGCGCTTCCCCGGCGGCCAGCGGGGCGGTGAGCGGCGCGACGATCTCGTCGACCTGATCGACGTCGCCCCGACGGTGCTCGACGTCGTCGGCCTGGAGCGGCCGGAGGCCATGCAGGGCGACTCGATGCTCGCCCTCCTCGAGGGCGCGCGCCAGCAGCGCGACTACATCTTCGGCCTCTCGACCAACACCGAGACCTACTTCCTGGTGCGCGATGGTTGGAAGTACATCACCCCGGTGGCCATTGCCCCGATCGAGGTCGCGCGCCGGCACCTGCGTCCCGAGTGCCCGCCGCTGGGCAACTGGGGCCGCTGCAAGCCCTATCGCGTCGACAAGGGCACGGACGCGGAACGCGAGCTGCGCTACGACGAGCAGCGCGACCCCCTCGCCATCAAGGACTCACTCAGCACGACCGAGTCGCTGTACCACCTGCAGAAGGACCCGGGTGAGACGCGCAACCTCACCGAGCGCGAGGACGACCGTCGAAAGAACATGGTGATCTTCCTGCGACAGGTCGAGATGAGCTCGGCGGATGTGTACGACTCGCTGTTCGACGCCGAGGCCGAGGTCGGCTTCAACCCCCACACGAACCAGCAGTTGAAGCAGATGGGCTACCTGGCCGATCCGAGCCAGGACGCGTTCAAGGCGCTGCCGAAGCCCATGCGCGACGCCCTCACCACGGGGTCCCCGCCGCCGGACATGGGTGCGCTCTACGCCGCCGATCGCACCGTGCACCTGGTGCGCATGCGGCTGCTGACCGGCGAACCGCTGCCGCCGGGCACGCGCCAGCGTCTCAAGCAGGCCGGCGATGCCTACGTGGCCTGGTGGGGCGAGGCCGACGAGGAGTTCAAGCTGCGCGCGGTATGGCGGCTGGTGTCGCTCTACAACCTGTCGGTGCAGGCCGGCTCGCCGCTCGACTGGAAGGACTGGCTCGACCAGGGCCTCGACCTGCTGGGCTACGAGGGTCCGCGCTGATCCACGCGCGGGTGTCGCAGCAACGCGGTCGCGCACCGGTCGGCCCGGCGCGCGTGGTGGGTCAGCCGCCCACCTGGTTCATCTGGACGTGGCCCACGCCGTCGTGCACGGGCGGCTTCACGCGGCGCAGGAAGTCGAGCGCTCCGGCGACCGCCGCGTCCAGGTCGTCGGCACCGCGCACCAGGGCACGCACGTCGACCTCGCCGCCCTCGAACAGGCATGAGCGCAGGCGGCCGTCCGCGGTGAGTCGGACGCGATTGCAGGTCTCGCAGAAGGGCAGCGAGATGGCCGCGATGACACCCACGCGCTGACCGGTGGAGGCGATGGTGAAGGTCTCGGCCGGGCCCGGCGGGCCGGGGTCCTTGTCGCGCGGCGCCAGCGGCCCGTAGGCCTCGATGCGGCGGCGGATCTCGCCGACGGGCACGCGGTGCAGGTCGAGTCCGTACTCGTTCGACGTCAGCGGCATGAACTCGATGAAGCGCTGCTCGTGACCCTGGCTCTCGGCGAACGCCAGCAGGTCCGGGATCTCGTCGTCGTTGAAGCCGCCCATGACGACCGTATTGAGCTTGGTGCGCTCGAAGCCCGCGTCGGCCGCGGCGGCCAGGCCGGCCAGCGCGGCGTCGAGACCCGCGCGGCGCGAGATGCGTTCGAAGCGGTCGGGGCGCAGGGTGTCGAGGCTGACGTTCAATCGGTCCAGTCCGGCGTCCCGCAGCGCTCGCGCCTGGGGGGCAAGCAGCATCGCGTTGGTCGTCATGCACAGCTGCACGTCGTCGGAGAGGGCGCGCAGCATGCCGACCAGCTTGGGCACCTCGCGCCGCATGAGCGGCTCGCCCCCGGTGATGCGGATCTTGCGCACGCCGGCGTCCACCAGGATGCGCGCCACGGCGAGCAGCTCCTCGAAATGGAGCAGGTGGTCGCGCGGGAAGAACTCCTGGTCCTCCGGCATGCAGTAGCGGCAGCGGAGGTTGCAGCGATCGGTGACCGAGATGCGCAGATAGGTGATCGTCCGCGGCGCCCCCAGTCCGGGGCCCTCGGACGACTCGCGTGTCGGCAGGGGATCGATGATGACAGGCATGGCAGCCACCCATGGTAACGCCCCCTCCCGGTCCCGAGGAACCGGAAGGGGGCGCGGAAGCCGGTCGAATCGATCAGAGGAAGTCGCGCAGCTCGTCGCTCACGCGCGGCTTGCCCAGCTTGGCCAGGGCCTTGACCTGCATCTGCCGCACGCGCTCACGGGACACGCTCATACGCGTGCCGATCTGATCCAGGGTCTCGGGCTGCTTCCCGCCCAGGCCGAATCGCAGGGTCAGGATATCGCGCTCGGCGTCGGTCAGCGCCCGATCCATGAGCTCGTCGAGCCGCTCTCCGAGCAGTCGCTTCTCCCAGGGTCCCAGATCGAGGTCCTCGATCTCGTCCGGCAGGGCCGACGCGAAGGTGTCCTCGCCGTCTCCCATCGGGCCGTCCAACGAGTACGTGAAGCGATCGGTGGCCATCAGCCGGGCGGCCGCCTGCGGCGTGATGTCGAAGTGCGCCGAGACGTCCTTGATGTCCATGTCCTTCTTGTTGCGGGGCAGCTTGCCCTCGCGACGCAGGCGGCGCATCTTCTGCTGCAGGTAGTTGGGGACACGCACCATGCCGCGGCTGGCGGTGATCAGGCGCTCGACGGCCTGGCGCACCCACCACGCGGCGTAGGTCCCGAAGCGCACGCCCTTGCGGTAGTCGTACTTCTCGACGGCCCGGATCAGCGCCGTGTTGCCCTCCTGGATCAGGTCCATCATCGGGACGGCGTAGGTCCGGTAGGCGTGGCACATGCCGACCACCAGGTACAGGTTGCGCTCGACGAGGTGGCCGCGCAGGCGGTTGTAGTCCCGCACGCCTCGCACCAGGTCCTCAGGCAGGTCCATGGCGCCGTGGCCCCGCCGGCGACTCCGTGGAACCGCGAGCCGCTCGCGCAGGGTCTCGAGGTCCGTGCCGCGCTCCAGGATCTGCTCGCGCTCGTCCTCGGACAGCCCCTTGCCGGCCAGGGCCAGGGACATGCGCTCGCGGGCGAACTCCATGCGCCGGGCCATGACGTACTCGCCGAATCGATCCAGACGCGGGGCCTCGCGCACGCGGTCGGCGTACAGGGCGAAGGGATCCGGGGCCTCGATCAGATCGACGCCGTCGTAGTCGGTGATGCCCACGCGGAGCGGGTCGCCGGGATCGGTCGCATCGACGATCTCGATGCCCTCGAGGGTCCGCACGAGTCGCCGCAGCTTGGCCGGCGTCTCGCAGGCCTCGACCAGCAGCGGGTCCAGGCGGTCGTAGGCGATCACTCCGCTGTCCTGGGCGTCCCTGAGCACGCGCTTGCGCTCGGCCGCGCCGTAGGGCCGGGTGTCGGTCTTGGGGGTCTTGGTCTTGGCGATCATGTCGATTCTCCGGAGCCACAGCAGCGGCTCCCGTCTGCTCACAGCGGGCCGGGAGGTTGGCCCGTCCGTAGGCGTCGTGGGCTCCTTGTTGTGTTTTCCCGGCAGCTCTTCGCAGCGAAGGCGCCGTCGGATGCCGGGTCGTTCCCGCGGATACGAGCGCGAACGCAAGCGCAGCGCGCCTCGACCCGGATCCGACGATCCCGACCTCCGTCGTCCTCGACCGGGTAGACGGCCAACGAACCCCGAGTGATGCCTCACAGTGCCGGTATGTGAGCGGCGCATGCCCGTCAGGCACGTCTTGGACCCGTCGCGAAACGGTGTTCCGCTGCCCATGACTGCGCGAACGCGGGCGAGTCGATCCGCCGTGGCGCGTCGGTGGCATCTGCCGGCCAGCGCAACCCCACCGCCGGCGGGGACAGCGTCGACGCCGGACCGGGGGCGAGGCCCGGCGCGCCTAAAGCGCCTGGACCTGCAGCACCAGGTGGTAGAGCCCGAGCAGGAAGTAGAACGAGAACCCGACGCCCAGGGCGACCCGAGCCGGCCGGAAGTTCTTGTGCAGCATCACGAACACGAGGCACACGGCCGAGAGCAGGCCCTTGGCGACGACGAAGAACTCGCCACCCTGATCGATCATCCACTGGGCCACCGGGTTGAGCTCGCGCCCGCCCTTGCCCAGGTAGATCAGCGTGCTCACCGAGTCGATCACGGTCAGTGCGAAGAAGACGACCAGCAACGCCACGAGTGGGCCGCCGTACACGTCCACGTACACGTCTTCCTTCTCACCGTCACGGCGACCGGCGCGTCGCCGACCTCCGAAGAACGTGTACCGGGAGAGCATCGGCGTCGCGCGCTGGCGACGGTCCGGCCCGCGGTGGGCGCGCTCGGTCTCCTCGCCGGGTGGGTTCTCTGGCGTGTCCATGGGGCTCCTATCGGCCCGTCTCTCCGCGAACTGGACCCGATTCAGCGTCCGGAAGGGCGTTCCCGCGGCCGGAGGATCCTATATTCGGCCCCATGCGCGCCTTCGTCGTCCCCTTGCTCATCGCCGTGCTCGCGCTGCTGGCCACCGCACCGGCCTGGGACGGCGCCTTCATCTACGACGACCAGTACTACGTCGTCGAGAACCCCGCCGTCAGAGGCGACGCGTCGCCCTGGACCAGCCCGCTCGGGGAGGAGAGCCAGGCCCTCTGGCGGCCGGTGACGATCGCCAGCTTCCGGGCCCAATGGGAGACCGGCACGGGAGCCGGGCCCTTCCGCGCCGTCAACATCCTGCTGCACGTGCTCACGGCCCTCGCGGTCCTGGCCCTCGGGCGGTCCCTGGGGCTCTCGGCGCCGGGCCGCTTCATCGCCGCTGCGCTCTTCGCCGTGCATCCGGTGCATGCCGAGGCCGTGGCCTGGGTCTCCGGCCGGGCCGAACTGCTCGCGGCGCTGTTCGTCTGCTGCGCCTGGATCGCCCACCGCTCGGAGCGAACCGGGAGCGGGTGGCTGGCCGCCCTCTGTCTGGCCGTCGCCTGCCTCTCGAAGGAGAATGCCTTCGTCGCGCCGGCCCTGTTCATCGCCGCGGACCTCGGGCTGGGCCGCCGACCGCGGCCCTGGGCGCGTTGGGGCGGGCTGACGGTCGTCGTCGTCGCCCTGTTCACCGTGCGTCTCGAGCTGCTGCCCCAAGCGCTCCCCGGGCTGTCACCCTTCGGCGACCTGAGCCTGACCGAGCGCCTCCCCGTGGCGGCTCGCATCCTGGGCACGAGCCTCCGCCTGCTGACCTGGCCTGCTCCGCTGCGCGTCCACTACCACCGCGACGAGTTCCTCGGGGCCGACATCGCGCCCCTGCTCTGGCTCGGCGCCGGCGCGCTCGCCCTCGCCGTCGCGCTGTTCGCGGACCGCCGCGCCCTCGTGACGCTGCTCCTCGTTCCCGTGGCCATGGCGACGACGCTCAACCTCGTCCCCATCGGCGCCACGTTCGCCGAGCGCTTCCTGTACCTGCCCTCGATCCCCTTCTGCCTCGGGATCGGCGCCCTGCTCGCGGCCTGGTCGCGCCGCGAAGCCCGGCGGGCCGCGCTCGGCACCAGCCTGGCCGTGCTCATCGTGGTGCTCGCCCTGGCCATCCCCGTGTCACGGCAGGCCGTCCGCGTGCTCCATGACGACCTCACGCTCTGGGCCCATGCCGCCGGGATCGCTCCGCGCAACCCGCACGTCCGCTACAACCACGGCTACTTCCTCCACGAGAACGGACGCCACGAACGCGAGGCGCCCGATCGACCCGCCAGCGGCGAGGAGCTCTGGGCCTCGCTGCACCTCGACCCCGGGCACCTCTACGCCGGCTTCGCCCACAACATGCTCGGCGTGCAGGCCATGGAGGCCCGGGACCGCTGGATCCCCGACCTGCCCTCGGCGGCCTATCACTTCCGCGAGGCCGCGCGGCGCATCAACCTGCCCGACCCGGTCATCAACCTGGCGATGATCTCACTCGCCGTGCCCGACATCGTGCCCCGCGAGGAGGCCTTCTCGAGGCTGCAGCAGCTCTACGCCTCGCCCTCGCTCGATGCGGAACGGCGCCTCGTCGTGGACCAGCTCGTGGCCCAGATCGCGGCCGCTCAGTCCGCCTCGCCGCCCGTGCCGCCCACCGGGACGTCGTCGGACGAGGGGTCGTAGCCGAACAGGCCGGCGAGGAAGTCGAGCAGCTCGAGCGGCCGCACCTCGGCCTCGACGCCGATCAGCAACGCGTGGAAGCCCGCGCCGAAGGATCCGCGCCAACCATCCGCAGCCCCATCCTCCGGCACCGCGCCGGCGATGACCTCCCGGCGGATGCCGGTCGGCCGCTCCTCGCGCGTCGAGAACCCCGGGAGCATGATCTCGTCGTGTTCGTCGAACCAGGCGCCCCCGTAGCGACCGATGGTGCCGAACATGAACACCGGCACGCCGCGCGTATCGTGCTCGGGCGTGCCGACCCCCTCCGGCACCGGGCCGCGGACCATGAAGCCCAGCTGGACGTACTCGGTCGCCCGGACGTAGATCCCGAGGCCCGCCCCGGCGGCCACTCGCAGCCCCACGGTGTCCATCAGGTCGGCGCCGCGGGCCTCGAACCACGAGCCTGCATCACGACGACCGGTCGACGCGCATCCGCCGGCCAGTCCCGCCAAGAGCAGCAGTAGTGCCAGCCGGACACGCCGGCCTCCCTCGCCTCGCCCGCCCAGAAGTCCTGGCACTCCGGCTCGACCGTCCATGTTCCTCTCGCTGCGCTCGCCCGGCCCCCACCGATCCCCGACAGGCCCCGTTCCGATCGACTCTACCAAGCGGCCGCGCGGCTCGAAGCGTCCCGACGGTAGACTCAGGCGGTGAAGGGCACGGACGTGATCGTGGTCAACTACGAAGGCGGCGAGGCCCTGTCCCGCTGCCTGTCGTCCGTCCTGGGCCAGGAGCCGGCGCCGGACGCCGTGCTGGTCGTGGACAACGACAGCCGCGATGGCTCGGTGGACCGTCTCCCCGACGGCGTGCGTCTGCTGCGACGAGGCGTGAACGACGGCTTCGGAGCCGCCGTGGCCGCCGGCCTGGCCGCCACCGACCACGATCACGTGCTGCTGCTCAACCCCGACGCCACGCTGGAACCCGGCGCCCTGGCCCACGCCGTCAGCGAGCTCCAGCGGGACTACGAGACCGGCGCCGTCGCCCTGCGCGTGCTCAAGACCGCGGATCCCGAGCGCATCGACGCCACCGGCATCGGCCTCACCAGCGCCCTGGGCCAGGTCAACCTCGACCACGGCCTGCGCGACGACGAGGTGGGTCTCGCCCCCCGCACCGTGCTCGGCCCCCTCGGCGGTGCCTCGCTCTGGCGCCGCGTGGCCATCGAGCGCGCCGGCGGTTTCCCGATCGGGTACTTCCTCTACTGGGAGGACATGGACATGGCCCTGCGCCTCTCGCGCGCGGGCTACGTCTGCCGCACGGCCCCGAAGGCCCGGGTGCTGCACGAGGGCGGCGGCAGCGTCGGCCACTGGTCGGCACGCAACGTCCACTACATGGTGCGCAACCACCTGCCCTGCTTGATCGCGTCGCTGCCCGGCCCCGTGTTGCGCTCACGCGTGCATCTCGCCCTGATCGCCCCGATCCGCGCGGCGGTGCTCTACGCCCTGCGGGGGCGCCCGCTCTCGGCCCTCAGCGGCCTGGTCATGGGCTGGCTGATGATCCCGCGGGCCTACGCGTGGCGCCGGAACATGCAGCGCACGGGCAAGCAGCACCGGTTCGCCGAGCGCGTCCAACAGCACCTGCGCGACGGGGACGAGAACCGCGCCGCCATGAAGGCGGCCGGGGTCGACGGCCGCTCGCTCACGGCGAGTCGCGCGGCCGCGTCCGAGAGCCGCGCGAACGGAGCCCGTTCGCGGTGAGGCACCTCGTCGTGGCGACCTTCAGCCACCCGGACTTCTTCGGGGGCGCCGAACGCGTCATCGGCGAGGTCTGCTCGCGCCTCGCCGCCCGCGGAGACTCCGTGACGCTGGTGACCTCGCGGCCCGCCGGCGGCGCGGCGTCCGAGGTCGCCGCCGGCGTGACGGTGCATCGCTACGCAGCCGACCGTTCGTCGACCCCTCGCTTCTACCGCAGCGTGTTCAGCGGCGTGCGGACCACGCTGCGCACGTTGATGACCACCGCAACGGGGACGTCCCGGGGCGACCCGCCCTTCGACGTGGTCCACGTGCATCAGCTGGCGTCGGCCGTGCCGGCCCTGGCGGCCGGTGGCGGCCTGGCTCGACTCCCCGTGGTCGGAACGTTTCACGCGCCCTACCACCGCGAGTATCTCGCGCGTCACCGGCAGGGCCGCGACGAGGGCCCGGCCCCCGTCGCCGCGCGCACCGTGGCCTCGCTGCTGCGCCGCGGCGACCGCTACGTGATCCGCCGCTGTGATCGGATCGTGGTCCTGTCCCGCTTCGCCCTCGACCAGCTGTCCGAACTCGATCGCCACGCCGCCGCGCGCGCGACCATCGCACCCGCCGGCGTGGACCTCGACCGCTTCCGCCCGCCGGCCGACGCCGCCGAGCAGGACGCGGCGCGCCGCAGCTTGGGCCTCCCGAGCGAGGGACCGCTGGTGCTCTCGGTGCGACGACTGGTCC
>JAJDER010000082.1 GCA_029259725.1 Planctomycetota bacterium
CGCGTCCCTGCATAGGGCCGGTCGGAAGCAGGTCACGCACCCCGCTCCGGGGGCCCGAGGACACTGTGCGTCGCGAGGGCGCGGCCATCGCGGTGGGCACGGAATCGACCTGGGGGTGGAGCGGGACAAGTGCGCTGCTTGCCGGCCGGACGCAGTTCGTCGGGCAGAGGCCGTCGCCTGCGTGCCCCCGAATGACCCCGCCGAAGCGCTGCCGCCCGCGGGGTTCAGCGGAGTCCGACCGGAGACCTGACCCACTCGATGTCAGCGCCGGAGGGCCCAACCCCTCTGCGGCAAGACCCTATGCAGGGACAGCGGCGGAGCCGCTGTCCCGAATCCGGTCCGAGCAGAGGGGTTGGGCCCTCCGGCGCGGAAGGGCGTCCCCAGCGGAACCGTCGAGCGGAGTCAGACGGGCGCGCCCTGCAGACGCAGGTAGTTCAGCGCTGAACCGGCGCGGAACCACTCCACCTGCAACTCGCTGTAGCTGTGGCCGAGGGGAATCGTGTCGGTGCTGCCGTCGGCATGCCTGGCGGTCATGCTGACCGTGCTTCCGGGGGCCAACGCCGCGACGCCGTCGAAGCTCAGCCGGTCGTCGGCGGCCACCTTCTCCCAGTCCGCCGGGTTCTCGAAGGTCAGGGCCAGCACGCCCTGCTTCTTGAGGTTGCTCTCGGCGATGCGCGCGAAGCTCTTGGCGATGACCACGCGGGCGCCGAGCCAGCGCGGGCTCATGGCGGCGTGCTCGCGCGAGCTGCCCTCGCCGTAGTTGACGTCGCCGATGGCCACCCAGCCCGTGCCACGAGCCCGGTAGTCCTTGGCCAGCGCAGGGAAGCCCACGCCGGTATCGCCGGTGAAGACGTTGGTACCGTGGCCCTGCTCGCCCGTGAATGCGTTGGTCGCGCCGGTGTAGCTGTTGTCGGAGATGTTCTCGAGGTGGCCGCGGTACTTCAGCCACACACCCGCCGGCGAGATGTGGTCGGTGGTGCACTTGCCGCGGACCTTCAGCAGCAGCGGGAGGTCCTGCAGCTCGGCGTCGGCGATGGCCACGAAGGGCTCGAGCAGTTGCAGCCGCTCGCTGCCGTCGGCCACGTCGAGGTCGAGCTGGCCGCCGTCGGCGGGGGGCGGCACGAAGCCGCGCGCGCTGATCATGAAGCGCTCGGCAGGCAGCTCGAGGCCGGTGGGCGGGACGAGCATGAGTTCGCTGCCGTCGGCGGCGGTGAGCGTGTCCCGACGCGGGTCGAAGCCCAGCTTGCCGGACAGCGCCATGGCCACGACGACGTCGGGACTCGAGATGAACGACAGCGTCGAGTGGTTGCCGTCGTTGCGTCCGCTGAAGTTGCGGTTGTAGCTGTTGATGATCGTGTTGACTTCGCCCTTGCCGATGTCGTCACGTTGCCACTGGCCGATGCACGGGCCGCAGGCGTTGGCGAGCACGGTGGCACCGATGTCCGACAGCGCCTGCATCTGCCCGTCGCGCCGGATGGTCTCGTCCACCGTGTTGCTCCCGGGTGTGACCATCAGCGGCGTCTTGGTCTTGATGCCCGCGGCGCTGGCCTGGCGCGCGATGGACGCGGCACGGTCCATGTCCTCGTAGGAGCTGTTCGTGCAGCTGCCGATGAGCGCGGCCGAGAGCGTCAGGGGCCAACCCTCGTCCTGCGCCTCGGCGGCGAGGGCTTCCAGCGCGCGAGCGCGGTCGGGACTGTGCGGCCCGACGACCAGGGGCGGCAACTCGTCCAGGTTGATCTCGACGACCCGGTCGTAGAAGCGACCCGGATCGGCTTCGACCTCGGCGTCGGCGGCCAGGTCGGCGGCGTGGCTCTCGGCCAGCGCCGCGAGGTCATCGCGATCGGTGGCACGCAGGTACGCGGCCATCTGCGCGTCGAAGGGGAAGACCGAGCAGGTCGCACCCAACTCGGCGCCCATGTTGCAGATCGTGCCCTTGCCGGTGGCCGAGATGGTGCGCGCGCCGGGGCCGAAGTACTCGACGATCGCGCCCGTGCCGCCCTTGACCGTGAGCAGTTCGCAGACCTTCAGGATGACGTCCTTGGGGGCGGTCCACCCGTCGAGGCTTCCGGTCAGGTGCACGCCGATGAGCTTGGGGAAACGCACCGTGAAGGGCAGGCCGGCCATGACCTCCATGGCGTCGGCGCCCCCGACCCCGATGGCCACCATGCCCAGGCCGCCGGCGTTGGGCGTGTGGCTGTCGGTGCCGATCATCATCCCGCCGGGGACGGCGTAGTTCTCGAGCACGACCTGGTGGATGATCCCGGCGCCCGGCTCCCAGAACCCCAGGCCGTAGCGCGCCGAGGCGCTCTTCAGGAACGCGTAGACCTCGGCGTTCTCGCTGTGGGCCACGGCGAGGTCCTGGTTCTTCCCGAGGCGCGCACGGATCAGGTGGTCGCAGTGGACCGTCGAGGGCACGGCGGCCCGCTCGCGCCCGGTGAGGGCGAACTGGAGCAGGGCCATCTGCGCGGTCGCGTCCTGGAGCGCCACGCGATCGGGGAGGAAGTCGGCGTAGGTCTTGCCGCGCTCGGGCAGGTGGCCGTCGCCGTCGACCAGATGACCGAAGAGGATCTTCTCGGCCAGGGTCAGGGGGCGGCCGAGACTCTCACGTGCGGACGTGGTGGCGGCGGCGAGGCGTGCGTAGAGGGCTGCGCAATCGACGGTGGGCATCATGGCGGGCGGGGTCCGGCGGAGTGGTGGTGGGCAGCGTCCCATGATCGCACAGCGACCCGCGGCGGCTCAACGCGAGACGCGCGGCCCGTCTGCGGCGCGACGCGTCCGGTCCCTGGGTAGCGGGCGTTGCCCGCGCTCGCTCCGAGCCCGGGTGGAGGACGGACATGCTTCACCTACCCAAGCGGCGCCTCGTCGTCGCCTCGCTGACCGTGGCTGCGTCGCTGCTCTTGACGGCCACCCCATCCTGGGCCCACGGGGGCAAGTACACCGCCCCCTCCGATGCATCGGGTCCCAACTCGAGTAGCGGCGGCGCCGTCGGGCCGCCCACCAACCCCGATGGCGCCGCGGCGGCCGGACCCGGCGCGGCCAACTCGGGCAGGATCACCCGCACCACCGCGGGCACGACTCGTGGAACGCGCCGTGGAGATTCCGGTGGGCGCGGTCCCGTCACCGGCACGACGATGGTCATCACCGGCGGCTTCGAAGGTTGGGAGTTCTGGTGGGAGGCCAACCGCGACGAACTGCTGGGCCTCAAGGACCGCCTGACCCGTTCGACCAGCCTGACGATGTCCTTGAACGGGCTCTCCGGGCGCGGCCGCCCCGACAAGCGCGGATCCGGCTCACGCCGAGCCTCGCGTGACCAGGTGGACCGCACGGTCATGCCCGTCTTGCACGGGCTGCTCTCGACCGCATCGGATCGCGACATCCTGGACTCCTCGATCCTGGCGCTGGGCCGCTCGGTCTCGACGGACCAGGCCGATCTGGTCCTGAGTGACGCCCTGGGCCTGCTGTCGCACCCCGAACTCTCGGTCCAGACCTCGGCGGCCCTGTCGCTGGGCGTGCTCGGCGACGCGGGAGCCCTGGCTCCGTTGCGCGATCTGCTCGCGGACACGGCTCACGGCCGCCAGCTGGTCGGTGGCGGACCCGTGCCCTGGTTGGTGCGGTCCTTCGCGGCGCTCGGCCTCGGGTTGCTCGACGACGCCGGGAGCGAGGCGCCGCTGCTGGCGGCGCTGGCGACCCTGCCCGACTCCGAGCGGGACATCAAGGTCTGCGCCATCGTCGCGCTGGGCCTGCTCGATCCCGAGCTCAGGTCCCACGACGAGGCCCACGTCGCGCTGCGTGCCCTGCTCGTCGATCGTCGGCTCGACGACCTGATCAAGGCCCAGGTCCCGACCGCTCTCGCCAAGCTCGGAAACACCGAGGACGTGCCCCTGCTGAGCGCCGTCCTCGACGATGCGGACGCCTCGGTCTGGGTGCGTCAGTCGGCGACGATCGCGCTTGGCCGCCTCGCGGGCGTGGAGTCCGTCGAGACGGTGGACCGGTTGCTGGCCGAGGTGGCGGACGGCAAGGACGCCCAGACGCGGCGCTTCGCGTTGATCGCGCTGGCGCGCATCGGCGCGTCGGATCCCGACCGGCAGGCGCTGGAGGTGCACGATCTCATCGAGCGCCGTTTGCTGTCGGAGACGACCAAGCCGAGCCACGCGGGTCACGAGAGCTGGGGCGGGCTGGCCCTGGCGCTCTACGCGCGGCAACAGGACCGGGCCGTGCAGGCGCGGGCCATCGACCGCCTGTTGAAGGTCTACGCGGAGGAGAAGGACCCGTCCAACCGGGCCGCGTTCGCCGTGTCTCTGGGTCTGCTCGACGCGCAACGTGCCGTGCCGCTCATCGAGGTGGACTTCGTCGAGTCCAGCGACCGCCTGTTCAAGGGGTACGCCGCCGTGGCCCTGGGCCTGCTGGGTGCGAGGGGCAGTGCGCCTGCCATGCGCGCCGAGTGTCAGCGCAAGTCGACGGCGCCGAACTACCGGCTGCAACTCGCGACGGGGCTCGGGCTGCTGCGTGACGAGGAGTCGGTGGACGTGCTGATGGAGTCGCTCGCCAACGCGCAGACGCTGGGCGTGAGTTCAGCCCTGGCCCAGGCGCTCGGCCTGATCGGGGACGAGCGCGCCATCGGGGGGCTGGCACGGCTCGCCGAGGACGCGGGGCAGCCATCGGCCGCGCGCGCCTTCGCCGCCGTGTCCCTGGGACTGCTCGCCGAACGCACCGCGCTGCCGTGGAACGCCGCCATCAAGGCCGGCAGCAACTACCGGGCGCGTGTCCCGGCGCTCGACGAGGTGTTCGACATCCTCTGATCTCGGTCTACTCGCCTTCCTTGATCACGGTCACCGGCGCGATCTCCTCCAGGCTCTCCTGGATCTGGGCGGCATCACCCACGACGACGATGACCATCTGATCGGGATGGAGCAGGTCGCGCGCCGCGGCGGCCACGTCGTCCCGTGACGTCGCGGCGATGCGCTGCAGGTAGGTGGCCCAGTAGTCACCGGGCAGGTCGTTGAGCTCGAGCGTCCAGAGTCGGCCGCTCACGGCCTGCGGTGTCTCCAGCGATCCGGCGAAGGAGCCCGCGAGGTAGCTCACCGCGTCGTCGAGCTCGGACTCCGTCGGGGGCTCGTCGACCATGCGTCGGACCTCATCGATCACGGCGTTCACCGTCTCGGCCGAGGTCGGCGTCTTGGTGAACGTGCGCACCTTGAAGGTCCCGCCGAAGCGCTGGCTGGCGAGGCCGCCGGAGGCACCGTAGGTCAGGCCCAGCTCGACGCGGATCTTCTCCATCAGTCGGCTGCTGAAGGCGCCACCGAACACCTGGGTCAGCACCACTCCCGGCGCGTAGTAGTGGCTGCGCCGCGTGATGCCCTGGTGGCCTGCGCGGATCTCGCTCTGGATGGCGCCCGGCTTGTCGACCAGGCGGATGGTGGTCTGCTCGGGCGGCTTGAAGGCCGGGAGCGCCGTGGTGATCGCGTCGCCCTCTCCCTCCCAGGTGCCCAGGAACCGATCGGCCGCCGCTGCGGCGTCGTCCACGGACACATCGCCCGCGATGTAGAGCACGGCGTTCTCCGGTCGGGCGTGCTCGGCCCACCAGTCCGCGACGAGGTCCAGCTGCAGCTGCTGCACGTTGGCGCTCGTGCCCTCGGCCGGTCGCCCGTACGGGTGGTCGCCCCAGAGGGCCTTGTCGAAGTCGCGGTCGGCCTGCACCGACGGCGTCTTCTCCGAGATGGCCATGCCGGTGAGCAGCTGGTCCCGGAGCGTCTTGAACTCCCCTGCGTCGAACGCTGGAACCTGCACCACCTCCGACAGCAGCCGGAGCGACCGCTCGAACTGCTCGGGCAGACTGGACACGTTCACGTTGCCGCTGTCGTGGCCCGCGCCCGCGGAGAGGTTGATGGCGTGCTTCTCGAGTTCGGCGGCGAGGGCCTCGGCGTCCCGGACGAAGGTGCCGCGCGTGACCATCGAGAACGCCATCGCCGCGGTCCCCGGGAACGCCGGGTCCTCGGCGAAGGAGCCCACTTTGAAGTTCAGGCTCGCGCTGATGAAGGGCACCTCGTGGTTCTCGACCACGACGAGCTTCAGGCCGTTCTCGAGGATACGCGTCTCGCCCGACAGGTCGATGCGCGTCTCGAGCGGTGGCGCGACGGGCGGTGCCGTCGGGTAGCCCTCGGGCGCTTCGGCACCGGCCTTGGGCCCGCTGGCCATCGCGCGCCGACCGCCCTCGAGCTCCTCCGCGGGCTCGTCGGTTCCGGTCTCCTCGGCGGCCCCACCGCCGAGCGACAGCACGGTGTTCAGCATCGAGCCCAGGCCCGGCTCGACGACCAGCTCATTGGCGCGCTTCTGCACCAGGTACGCGTTGGCCACGCGCTTCAGGTCCGCGGGCGTGATCTGCTGCACGCGATCGAAGTAGGTGTTGGCCAGCTGCGTGTCGCCCAGGATCACGGCCGCGTTGCCCAGCAGGTTGGCCTTGCTGGCCACGGTCAGCGCTCCGGTCACCTGCCCTCGGGCGATCTGGTTGCGGACCTTCGCCAGCTCCTCGTCGGTGACGCCCTCCTGCTTGATCAGCTCGACCTGCTCCCAGAGCGCGTCGAGGATGTCGTCGGTGTCGCCGAAGGGCATCGAGATGCCGGCCACCACGGCGAAGCCCGCCTGCTCCATGCTCGCGGACATGCCCATGGCCATGGCGGCCACGTCCTTGCGACGCACCAGGTCGAGGTACAGCCGGCTGCTCTCGCCGCCGCCGAGGATCTGCATCAGCATGTCGAGCGGCAGGGCGTCGGGGTGCCCTTCCGGCACCGCGCGGAAGGCGATGGCCGCGATCGGCACCGGTCCGTTCTTGGGCTCGAAGGTGGCCTTGCGCAGCTTGGTCTGCTCGGGCTCCATGACCGTCACGCGCGGCGGCTCGGGGCAGGCCGGGATCCACCCGAAGCTCTTCTGGGCGAGGCGGCGGACCTCCGCGTGGGTCACGTCGCCGACCACCACGAGCGTGGCGTTGTTGGGGACGTAGTAGGTGTCCCAGAACTCCTGCAGGTCGTCCTCGGTGGCGGCGCGCAGGTGTTCGATCTTGCCGATCGGCGACCAACGGTAGGGATGCTCGGTGAACAGGTACTCGAGCGCCTGCTCCAGTACGTCACCGTACGGCTGGTTGAGGCCGAGGCGGCGCTCCTCCTCGACGACCGCGCGCTCGGTGGCGAACCCACCGCTGTCGATCTTGAGCGCGGCCATGCGCTCGGCCTCCATCCACAGCACCATCTCGAGCTGATTGGCGGGGAACTCCTGGACGTACACGGTCTGGTCGAAGGCCGTGTACGCGTTGCAGTTGCCGCCAGTGCGTCGGATGAAGTCGAAGTGCTCCTTGTTCCCGAGGCGTTCGCTCCCGCGGAACATCATGTGCTCGAACATGTGCGCGAAGCCCTGACGGTCGACCTTCTCGTCCTTGCTCCCGACGTGGTACCAGAGTTGCGCGGCGCAGATCGGCGTGCTCGTGTCCTGCAGCGAGATCACGCGCAGGCCGTTCTCGAGCACCGTCTCCTCGAACGGGAAGCGGCCGATGCCCTTGCGGACGTCGTCGTTGCCGTAGGCGCAGGTCGCGGAGCAGAGCAGCAACAGGGTGACGAGGGAAGCGGGGGGCAGGAGCTTCATCGAAGGTCTTCCAACTCGGGGCGGGATACGCGGCGAGGCGCGGGCGTCGGGGGCGCGATCGTAGCGGAGAGCGCCGAGGTGCGTCGTGGCGGCGTGGTGGCGGCCCCGCGAGAGGGCGCATGGTCGGAACTCCCTTGGGGAGCCTCGGGCATGCTGTAGGGTGGCCGTGCAGAAGGAGTGGGCATCGATCCCCGTACGGAGGACAGCATGGCCCATCGGCTTGCGACCGCGCTGCTGGTGTCGACCCTCTCGGTGGCCACGGCCGCCCAGACCATCCACTACGTGGACATCGACGCGCGGGGAGCCGAGCTCGGGACGAGTTGGGCCGATGCCTTCACCGATCTCCAGGATGCCCTCGACGTGGCGCTCTCCAAGGAGCGGATCTGCATCGCCGAAGGCACGTACCGTGCCGATCGGGGCACCGGCGATCGTGACGCCACCTTCCGGGTGGCCGGGGGTGTCGAACTCTATGGCGGGTACGACGGCACCGAGTTCCAGGTCGGTGCACGCGACCCGTCGCTCCACCCGACGATCCTGTCGGGCGACCTCGCCGGGGACGACGCCACCGGCGGTGGCCGCGACGACAACGCCCACCACGTCATGACCATCGATGACACCTTCGCCATCAGCGGCCGCATCAACGGGTTGATCATCGAGGGCGGCGAGGCGAGTGGGGCCGGCCAGCCAAACGGCGGCGGTCTGCTCCTGCTCGGCGGCGGCCCGAACTTCCGCGAGGTGATCTTCCGCGACAACGGTGCCGATGGCGGTGGCGCGGTGTGGATCGACGGCGACGCCCAGCCGGCGATGATCGACTGCCAGTTCATCGGCAACCGCGCCTTGGTCGGTTCGGGCGGCGCCGTCCTGTTGACCGACTTCGGCGGAGGCGCGTTCGCCAGCTGTCGCTTCCTGGGGAACACGGCCGCTGAGGAAGGGGGGGCGGTCATGATCATCGATGGCTCGACCCTGGCCTTCAACAACACCGTCTTCGCCGGCAACGTCGCGGGCACCGCCGGCGGTGCCCTGAGTGTGGACAGCGACGACATGGTGCTCCAGGCCTGCACCGTCGCCTACAACGTGTCGGGGCTCGCCGACGGCGGCGGAGTGGCCGCGAACAAGGGCTTGAGCCTGATCCAGGCGTCGATCCTCTGGGGCAACCAGGACGCGTCGGGCAACACCGACGAGAGCGACCAGGTCGTCGCCGCGCCGAGCGCCGAGGTGCTGATCGAGTACACCGACATCGACGGCTACACCGGCGTGACGTTCCCCGGCTTCGGCAACATCGAGGCCGACCCGCTGTTCGTGGATGCGTTCGGGCCCGACGGAGTGTCCGGCACGCCGGACGACGACCACCGCATCCAGCTGGACTCGCCCTGCCTCGACCACGGGCCTCCCCTCGGCTCGGGGACCTTCCTCGACCTGACCCACTTTCCGCGCAGGTTGGACAGCGACCTCGACGGCCTGATGGCCTCGGACATGGGTGCTCACGAGTACTGTCACGCCCGGCTGCACGTGCCGCGCGTGGTGCGCGCGGGGGAGACCTTCGAGCTGAGCGTCGAGGGCACGCCGGGCTTGTTCACGCACCTGATGGTGGCGAACTCCACGGCGGCGGGCATCCTGGTTCCGTGGGGCGGAGTGACCTTCGACTTCGTGGGCCTGATCGCGCGTTTCGATCTCGGCCTCGTGCCGATCTCGATCCAGATCGAGGTGCCCGACATCGTGGCCATGCCCGACTTCGTGGTGTTGCAGACGCTGGTCCTGGACGCCTCGACGGGCTTCGGCAACATGACCAACGGCCCGGTGCTCTGGATCGAGCCGTAGCGGTCAGCCGTCCACCGCGTCCACCGCATCCACCGCGGCGAGCGCGTCGAGCGCGGCTCGGGCACGGGCGTCGTCGGGATCCAGGCGCAGGGCCTCGCCCAGGGATTCCGCGGCCTCGTCGCGCAAGGCGAGCCGCGCGGCGAGTTCACCACGCAGCCGGTGATAGCGCGCCTCGGCGGGGGCCAGCTCCGTGGCTCGGCGCAACGCGTCGAGCGCGGCCACGACCTCGTCCCGGGCGGCGAGCAGCTGCCCGAGGTTGGAGTGCGCTCCGGCGTGGTCCGCATCGTGACGCAGGGCGATCCGCAGCGCCTGCTCGGCCTCGGCGGTGCGCCCGAGGCGCGCCAGGGCGAGCCCGCGGTTGACGTGCGCCGGGGCGTAGGTCGGATCCCGCAGCAGCGCTTCCTCGAGGGGGGCGAGGGCCTCGGCGGGTCGTCCGGCCCGGATCAGCATCAGCGCGAGGTTGTTGTGCGCGGCGAGCTTGTCGGGTTGGAGCCGCGCGGCCTCGCGGAAGGCACCGAGGGCCTCCTCGGTGTTCCCCAGGGACACCAGCGCCTCGCCGAGGTTGTAGTGCGCCTCGGCGTAGCCAGGGTCGACGACCAGGGCCGCGCGGTAGTGCACGACGGCTTCGTCGAGTCGACCGGCCTGGGCCGCGAAGACGCCCGAGAGGAAGTGGCTCTCGGCGTCGCCGCCGCCCGCGAGGGCCGAGGCCTCCGCCGCGAGGCGCGCGGCCTCGTCGTCCTTGCCGGCCCAGCCGAGCACCTTGGCCCGGTTGCGCAGGGCCCGCGCGTGGGCGGCGCGGTCCACGCGCGCGTCGATCCGAGCCGCCGCGCGCTCGATGGCGCCACCGTCCCAGCCCGCCGGAAGCGCGACCGTGCCGGCGTCGACGAGCGCCTCGAACAGCGCTTCGCCCAGCAGCCGGTGCATGGCGCGGGTCGGATGGACGTGGTCCAGGAAGTGTTCACGCCCCGGGAGATCGTGGCCGAGTGTCGCCCTGCAGTCCGCTTCGACCAGCTCGAGGAAGTCCACCAGCAGCAGGTCGTGTTCGGCGGCCGCCTCGCGCACCCGATCGGGCATGCCGGAGAGGGCACGCAGCGCGCAGATGTCCTCATCGCGGGCGGCGATCAACTCGGCGCGCGCCCCGAGGGCGTCGCCACCCGCGAAGCGAGCCTCGCCGAGCAGGTAGCGCGCCAGCGCGTGGCGCGGATCGGCCGCGGCGATCGGCTCGAGCAGCGCCACCGCTTCGGTCGCGCGGCCGGCCGCGAGCGCCGCGCGCGCGGCGGCGAGGGTGGCTTCGAAGCTCGCGTCCGCGTCGGCGTCGAGCGCGGCGTCCTGCTCCACGTCGCGCGTCCCGATGTCCTCGGTGCGTTCGGTGTGTTCGCTCTTGAACGGCCGACAGTCGCGCAGCTGCCCGGCCGGCGTGATCAGCACCAGGCGCACGTCGGCCTCTTCGGCCATGCGCGCCATGCGGTCGAGGTTGAAGGCGAAGTGCTCGACCACCGCGTCGCGCAGGGCGTCGTCGCGGGTGTACGCGTCGGGGCCGACGGTGTCGTCGAGCAGCGTGGCCACCTCCGCTTGCAGCATGGCGCTGTCACCGTTGTCCGGGCCGCTGCCGGGGGTGCCCCCGGGCTCCGTGGCCCCGGAGGCCATGCTTCCGGATCCCGTGCCGGATCCCTTGCTGCCTGAGTCCCTGACGCCTGAGTCCCTGACGCCTCCGGTCAGCAGGTCGCGCGCCACGGTGAACAACCGCGTGCGCCCCAGGGCGACGAACACCGGCAGCAGCAGCGAACCCTCCGAGAGCTCGGGGTAGCTGCGCCGCTCCAGGAACTCGTTGTGCCCGGTGTAGATCACGATCACGTCGGGCTCGTGGCGCAGGACCTCCTCGAGCACCACCGCGACGCGGTAGCTGGCGTAGCTGATGCCGCCGGCGTTGACGACCTCGAAGCGTCCCGGTCCGGCCTCGGCCAGAAGCTCGCGCAGCCACGCGCAGAAGGACGTCCTGTCGTCGTAGGGGCGCCCGTAGACCGTCGAGCCGCCCAGGCAGAAGACGCGCGTGGTGCCCTCGGGCTTGGTCGCCGCGAAGGACTGCGGATTGAACCAGCGCAGCTTGTTCTCCGCCGTCTCCCAGCGGCTGCCGTCCGCGGACGGCACGAACAGCGGCACGTGGCCGCTGAAGCCCACGAACGGATCCTCGTCGACCAGTGCCGGGCGCACGCCGAGCAGGGCGAGCAGACCCTCGAGCAGGACCAGCGCGAGCAGCGTCCACGTGAGCTGTCTCGCGGCCTTCCACAGACGCGAGGGGCGGCGCGGCGCGGTCGGGGTCACGGAGCGTCGAGGCCGACGACCTCCACCCGCGCGGGGGACTCGAACCTGGGTTCCACGGACTGCGCATCTCCCGGGCGGTGCGACATGAACGACGCCCACGGTACCGCGTGGCCCGAGAAGAGAGAACTGCGGCGGGGACCGGGGGGCCGGCCGTCACCGACCGGCCCCACGCGCACGTCACGCCCTGGCGCCCGGGTGGAGGCACCCGTGGTCGTTGAGTACCCTGCGGCGGGCAGGTCACACGTCCCCAGCATGGATCCCAGCAGCGCATGGGTGCCTCTCCGACGCGCGTCTGGCCACGGCTCCTGATGTCGACCGCGCTGCTGGTCGTGGTGTTGGCCCTGGCCGAGTGCGTCACGCGCATCGTGATGATCTGGCACCCGCTGGTCCCGCCACCGGTCCTGAAGGAGCAGAAGCACTGCGCGTACGACGAGCGACTCGGCTGGCGGAACCTGCCGGGCGTCCACCGCCCTGACATGTACGGGCCCGGGCGCTCCCTGACCAACAACGCGCGGGGTTTCCGCTCCCTGGAGGAGCACAGCGCCGAGGTGCCGCCCGGGCGCACCCGCGTCGTGTGCCTCGGCGACTCCTTCACGCTGGGTTTCGGCGTGGACGATCAGGACACGTATCCGGCCCAGATGCAGCGGCTGTGCCCGCAGGTGCAGGCCGTGAACATGGGGCTCGGCGGTTACGGCCTGGGCCAGGACTACCTGTGGTACCAGTCCGACGGCGCGGCGCTGGCCACGGACGTGCTGGTGTTCGTGTTCATCGACGCCGACATGAACCGGCTGGCGATGGACGAGTTCGGCGGCTTCCCCAAGCCCCGCCTGGATCTCGAGGACGGCGAACTGGTCGTGCGCAACGTCCCCGTACCGCGGCGCTTCGAGGCGGAGGGCAGCGCGGAGGCGCGCGAGGGCTGGTTCGACCGGCTGGCGCTGGTGCGCCTGGCGCGCGAGCGCGCGGCGCCGGTGGCCCGCGTGCCGCCCTCGCCGGAGGAGTGGCGGCACACGCTCGACGTCGCCGGGGCCATCATGTCCGCGCTCGCCAGGCAGAGCGCCGAGCGCGGGCAGCACTTCCTGATGGTGTACCTGCCGAAGGGCCAGAGGGCCTCGCGGCGCGCCTCGGCGGTGGCGGCCTGGGCGGCCCGGTGCTCCGCGGCCAGCGGCATTCCGTTGATCGATGTCGGGGCGGCCTTCCGCGAGCTGCCGCCCGAGGAACTCGCGCGCATGTTCCTGCCCAACAGGCACCTCTCGGAAGAGGGCAACGCGCTCGTCGCGCGCCTCCTGCTGCACGAGCTGGCCGAGAGCATCGAGGGCTTTCCGGCCTGCTTCGACTAGGCCCGCGGTCCGGCACCGGCGGGGCCGCCCGCTGACGGCTCCGCTTCCCAGCCCGGCGTCCGCTCGTCAGCGGATTCGTCGGCCGTCCGCGTCGTACCTCACGCTGGACGCCGCTCCCGAGCGCTCCCAGGTCGTCCAGCTCCCGACGCGATGTCCGTCCGCGTACTCGCCGCGCGACTTCCGCGAACCGTCCGTGTAGAAACTCTCCCACGCGCCGTGCTTCACGCCTTGCTTCACGGGCCCGCGCGACGCGAGTCCCGCGCTCGGGTGGAAGTCGAGCCACTCTCCGTCGGGCACCAGGTGCGCGTGATCGCCGCCCGTCGTGAAGATGCGGTCGGCGCGGCCGCGTTCGGCGGCCCAGGGACGCGGGTCGTGCACGAGCATCACGTCGCCGGGCGCGTGCACGGCGTGGTACCAGGCCTCATACAACCGGTGCGCCGGCGGGACGGGCACGTTCATGGCCTGGGTGGTGGTGCTGTCCAGGGTGGGCATGCGAAGGGTCGGGCGACCGCTCGCGGCGAGTCGTTGCAGCTGATCTTCGCGCAGGTAGACCGCGCTCGGCGTGTCGGCGTAGAGGCAGAAGGCGAGGTAGGCGTCCAGCCGCCCGATGCGGTAGAGCGCCGGGCTCAGGACGATGAACGCGCAGAGGGCGAGGACCGGGCCGCGCGCCTGCACCAGGGAGCGGCGCAGCGGCTCGCGCCAACCGGCCACGAGCGACACGGCTGCGACGGCCAGCGCCAGGTTCCACGCCCACACGGCCTCGTTGCGTCCCGCCATGAAGCTCACCAACCCGGCGACGATGCCGATGTGCATCGCGGCGAGCGCCCACGCGAGCGGCCGGCGCACGACCGGCACGAGAAGCAGCAACCCCGCCGCCACTTCGAAGCCCGCCAGGAGCACGGCGATGGTGCGCGCGCTCCCGTGATCCAGCGCGGGCATCAGCTGCATCCAGAAGCCCGGGCCGGAGAGCTCGACGTAGCCTTCGCCGAGCAGCTTGTGCAGGCCGCCGTACAGGTAGAGCGCGACGAGGTGAGCGCGTGCCACCAGGACGCAGCGCACCGACGGCAGCGTCCCCCACAGCAGCAGCGTCATGGAGACGAACTGGGGTTGGATGCGCAGCTGGTCCATCAGCATCGCGAGCACCAGCGCGACCGTGTGCAGCAGGATGCCGAGCCGCGGCCGGAAGAGGGTCAGCGTCAGCGTGGCGAGCAGCACGTAGCCCACGTCCATGCCGGGCAGGCCGGGGATGGCGGGCAGGTGTGGCAAGCTCTCGCGGGCGGACCAGAGCGGCCAGGTGATCCCCAGCGTGACGGCCTGGGCGGCGACGAGCACCAACCGCAGCACGAGCCGATCCCGAGCGGCGGGTGTGTGCCCTGCAGCGTCCATGCCGTGGAGGATACGGACGCGTCCTCGATCCCGCCCCGCCGGGGGCGCGAACTCGCTCTTCGCCCCACCCCGCTCCAACGCTGCTGGCGCAAATGCTCGCCGCGCCGCGCGTTGTGCTGGTACCCCCTCCAGGACTCGAACCTGGGACCCACGGATTAAGAATCCGTTGCTCTAACCAACTGAGCTAAGGAGGCACGCGATGACGCCCGATTGATACGCCATCGGGGGCTGCCCGATCAAGGGGCAAGGGCGGATCGCGCGGGGAATCGCGCGGCGGAGTGGGGCGGCGGAGTGCGGCGGAGCGGGCTCAGCGGCCGTCGACGGGCAGCGGCGCGGCGGGGTCCGCGGAGCCGTCGGGGCGATCGGTGCGATCGGCGCCGTCGAGACCGAGGGGGGGCGGCTCGCCGCCGACCGCCCGGGAACCGACCGAGGTGTCGGGCGGATCGACGTGGCTGCTCGCGGCGTGCTGTTCCGACCAGCCGAGCCGCAGGCGATCACTGCCGTCGCCGGCCACCGGGACTTCGGTCCAAGGCACGCCGGCCGTACCGATCATCAGGCCCAGCGCCACGGCCACCGTCACGATCACGAACTGCATCGGGTGGGACGGGCGACGCCAGCCGGAGGCGTCCGCCGAGGGGTCGGCGGGGGTCTCGGCGTGGTCGATCGCGCTGGGCATGGTCACGTCGATCCCTTCGTCCAGAAGGGGCGGCCGACTTGATCGGGGAGCGACCCGGGCCACGCCGAGGCGCCAGGCTAGGGCTGGGGCGGGCCCTGTTCGGGATTCTTGACGTGCTTGTCCAGCCACTCCACCTGCTCGGCGTGCACGTGGAGGATCGACTCCCGGGCCCGGTAGCCGTGGCTCTCGTGGGGGAGCATGACCAGCCGCGCCGTGGCCCCGTGCCCGCGCAGGGCGTGGTAGAGCCGCTCGGACTGGATGGGATAGGTGCCCGAGTTGTTGTCGTCCTGCCCGTGCACCAGCAGGATCGGCTCGTTGATCGTGTCGGCGTGCAGGAAGGGCGAGACCTCGACGTAGGTGTCGGTGGCCTCCCACAGGGTGCGCCGCTCGCTCTGGAAGCCGAAGGGCGTGAGCGTGCGGTTGTAGGCGCCGCTGCGCGCGATGCCGGCGCGGAAGATGTCGCTGTGCGCGAGCAGGTTGGCGGTCATGAAGGCGCCGTAGCTGTGTCCGCCCACGGCGGTGCGCAGGGGGTCCGCCACGCCGCGGCGATCGGCCTCGTCGACGGCGGCCTGGGCGGCGGCCACGATCTGTTCCAGGAACCCGTCGTTCATGGACTCGGGGTCGCCGATGATCGGCATCGTGGCGCTGTCCATGATCGCGTAGCCCTGGGTCAGCAGCAGCAGGTGGCTGGAGCCCGAGTAGCGCGTGTAGCGGTACGGTGATCCGCGCACCTGTCCGGCGGTGGCGGCGTCGTTGAACTCGCGGGGGTAGGCCCAGACCAGCAGCGGCAGGCGCTCGCCCGGCTCGTGCGGTGGGACGTAGAGCGTGGCCGAGAGCGCGACGCCGTCCGGGCGCTCGTAGGTGACCAGCTCCTTGGTCACGGCGACCATCGACGGCGCGGGATTCACGAACGCCGTCAGCTGCCGGCGCGCGCCGCCGCCCCGCTCGGCCACGAACCAGTTGGGCGGCGCGGTCGGGGTCTCGTGGCTCAGCAGCAGCATCGAAGCGTCGTCGGTGAGCAGCTCGGTGACGGTCTCGTAGGCGCCGTCCGCGCTCTTCCACAGCGGCGTGACCCGCAGCGTCCCGAGCTCCAGGCTGGAGAGGAACGGGTGGTCGCCCTCGGGCGTGGCGCCGCTCCCGCGCAGGTAGATCGACCCGTCGTGGACGGTCACGACGGAACGGCCCTGCGGCGTGCGGTGCGACATCGGCGAGCCCGGGTCGGCGTAGCGATCGTTGACCGAGCGGTCGAAGACCAGACGCGCTTCCTTCCCGGCGTCGGCCCAGCGGCGCTCTCCCGGGCGGCCGGGGACGTCCGGGCTGAAGATCCAGGTGCGCGTCCAGCGTCGGTCGCGGTCGTAGTCGGTGATCAGCGCCTGGCCGGTGCCGTCGAGCCACGACAGCCCGCTGAAGCGCTGCTCGGTCCGGAACACCTCGATGGGCAGGCCGTCGAAGGGCGCGCGCTGGGCCATGAGGCGGTCGCGGTGCGGGACCTCGGTCTTGGGGTCGCCGTCATCGAGGGCCTCGACCCAGGTCAGCATGGGCGTGTCGATCAGGTCATCGCGCCAGTCGATGCTGCGCGGGCCCGTGGCCACGCCGCCGATGGGCACCTCGTCCTGCACCGGCAGGCGCGCGACCTCGTGGGCGACCAGCGTGTCCGCGTCGGGCGACAGATCCCAGACCTCGGTCACGGTGGGGAAGCGGTAGTAGGGCACTTGGTAGCTGTAGGGGTGCTCGACGCGGGACACGAGCAGCCAGCGCCCGCTGGGCGACGCGTCGGTGCCGCGATAGACGCTCGGGGTGCCGAGCGGGCGCAGCGCGCCGGTCTCCACGTCCACGAGCGCGAGCTGCGACGTGGCGAGATGCTCGAACAGCGCCTCGTCCTCGGGATCCTCGAGCAGGTCCTGGTAGGTGCGGTTCATCGACACGCGGCCGGCGGTGTCCTGGATCACCGGGCCCGCCGGGGGCGCCTCGGCGTCGGGTGCCGCGCCGCGGTCTGCGGGGACCAGGCGCAGCAGCAGGTGCCGGCTGTCTGGCATCCAGCTCATCGCGCCGCCGAGGGAGTCGTTGAGCGGCGCGGTGTCGAGCTTGCGGACGCTGCCGCCGGCGGTGTCGCCGACCCAGGCCTCGATGCTCGTCGGCAGCGTGTGCGTGAAGCCGAAGCGCGTGCCGTCGGGCGACCAGCTCGGCGACGACACGAAGCCCGGCGTCGGCAGCTCCACCTCGCGGCGCTCGCCGGTGGCCACGTCGACCAGGGCGAGGCCCACGTAGCGCGTCGGGTTGTGTCGTCCGTTCCGCGCGGCGTCCATGCGCACGCCGGCCAGGGCCGTCATCGGCCGCGCGAGCTGCTCGATCGACGGCATGGGCAGGTACGTCGCCAGGGCCAGGGTGGTGCCGGTCGGGTCCAGGCTCACCGTCGGCGGCGGGGGCGCGTCGATGATGTCGACGATCTCGCGCGGGGGCAGCCGATAGCCTTCCTGCGCGTGAGCGTGGGCTGCGACGATCAGCGCGGTGCAGCACGCCGTGGCGAGGACGACGAACGACGCGCGACGTGACGCGTGGACGAACGACAGGCTGCGACCCATGACCGGCTCCGGAAGCGGGGGCGAGCCGCCCAGCGTATCGGAGTCGGGCCGGTTGTCACCCGGACCGTGGGGATGGGGTGAGTGACGGGAATCGAACCCGCGACTTCCAGAACCACAATCTGGCGCTCTAACCAACTGAGCTACACCCACCATCCGAGGCGAGAGGCGATCCGCTGCGGCTCTCACCGGTCAGGCCGGGAAGCGTAGCGACTCGCGGCCCGCGGCTTCAAGCACCTCAGGCCCCTTCGTCCCGCCCCAACAGCGCCCGGGCGATGATCAGGCGCTGGATGTGGTTGGTGCCCTCGTAGATGCGCAGGCCCTGGATGTCGCGGTAGTAGCGCTCGACAGGGAAACCGTCGCCGTACCCCCGGTTGCCGAGCAGCAGCACGGCCTTGTCGGCGGCGCGCTGGGCGACCTCGGTGGCGAAGAGCTTCGCCGAGGAGGTCAGTCGGGTGGTGTCCGGCGAGCCGGTGTCCGCCGCCCGGGCGGCGCGGGTCACCAGCGCGGCGGCAGCCTCGGTCTCGGCGCTGATGTCGGCCAGGTCGGCCTGGACCATCTGGAAGTCGCCGATGCGCCGGCCGAACTGGCGCCGCTGCCGGGCGTGGGTCACCGCCGCGTCCAGGCACGCACGCGCGATCCCGACGGCACCGGCGGCGACGCCCAGCCGTCCGTGATCCAGCGCCGACATCGCGATCCCGAAGCCCGCGCCGATCTCGCCCACGCGCTGGCCGTCGGGAATCACCACCCCGTCGAAGCGCAGCCGCGCGTGGTTCGCGGCCCGGTGCCCGAGCGGTGTGACTCCCAGGGGCTCGTGCCGCCAGCCGTCGGTGGGCAGCTCCACCACGAAGGCGGTCAGGCCCTGCTGCCGCTCGCCGGGACCCGTGCGCGCGAAGACGAGGGCCAGGTCCGCGATGCCGCCGTTCGTGATCCAGGTCTTGGCGCCGTTCAGGCGCCAGAGGTCGCCCTCGCGCGTCGCCGTGGTGGTCAGCGAGGCGACGTCGCTGCCGGCGTCCTCCTCGGTCAGCCCGTAGCAACCGATCCACTCGCCGGTTCCCAGCCGGGGCAGCCAGCGTCCCCGCTGCGCGTCGGTGCCGTGGTCGCCGAGGCACTGCGAGACCAGCCCGGTGTGCACGGCCAGGAAGCCACGGACCGAGGAGCAGGCCCGGCCGAGCTCCTCGTACACGGCGGAGAAGGTCTCGTTGTCGTAGCCGCTGCCGCCGTGCTCGACCGGCAGGGGGCCGGTCAGGAAGCCCAGCTCCCCGAGTCGCGTCACGATCGCGCGCGGCATGGACTCGTCACGATCCCACTGCGCGGCGTGCGGCGCGACCTCGTCCGTCGCGAAGCGTCGGGCCAGATCGCGCACGCTCTCCGCGCTGTCGCGCTCGGCGCTCATGCGCCGCGCGTCTCGCTCGGCGGGAGCCGCAGGCGCTCCACGACCTCGCCGCCGACGAGGTGCACGTCGACGATCTCGTCCACGTCGGCCAGGGTGATGCCCCGGTACCAGACGGCCTCGGGGTACACGACCGCCGACACGCCGAACTCGCAGGAGTCCAGGCAGCCGGACTTGTTCACGCGCACGACGCCCTTGAGACCGCGTCCGTAGGCCGCCAGTTTCAAGGCCTGCGCGACCTCCTTGCCGCCCTTGCTGGTGCAACAGCCGCGCGGGTGGTCCTCGGCGCGTTCGTTGATGCAGATGAAGATGTGCCGGGCGAAACGGGTCACGAGGGACGCTCCTCGGCGCCGGTCTGTCCGCTGAAGCGGGGGGCGCGCTTGTCGACGAAGGACGCGTGGAACTCGCGGTGGTCCGCGCCGCGCAGATGGTCCTTCTGGACCTGCGCCTCGAGTTCGATGGCCTCGTCCAGCTCGAGCGTCCACTCGGCGTTCAGGCAGCGCTTGGTCGTGGCCAGGGCGGCCAGCGGCCCCTGCGCGAGGCGGATGGCCAGTTGCTGCGCGACGGGCACGCACTCGTCCGGGTCCACGAGCCGGGTGACCAGGCCGTAGCGGTCGGCGGTCTCGGCGTCGATCCCATCGCCCAGCATCAGCAGCTCCGTGGCGCGCCCGTGCCCGATCACGCGCGGCAACAGGAAACCCGCGCCCATGTCCGCGCCGGTCAGGCCGACCTTGGTGAACAGGAAGGCGAAGCGCGCCTGGCGCGACATGACGCGCAGGTCGCTGGCCAGGGCGATGACCGCGCCGGCGCCGGCCGCCATGCCGTTGATGGCGGCGACGATGGGCTTCTCCAGCTTGCGCATGTTCGCGATGAGCTCGCCGGTCATGCGCGTGAAGGCCAGGGTCTCGGCCTCGGACACGTCCAGGAGCGCGCCGATGATGTCGTGGACGTCACCGCCCGAGCAGAACGCCTTGCCCGCTCCCGTGATGACGACGCTGTGCACGGCCGCGTCGTCCTGCATCGCCGCGAAGCGGTCGGTCAGCTCGCGGTAGACCTCGAAGGTGAGGGCGTTGAGGCGCTCGGGCCGGTCAAGGGTGATGAGGCTGACGCCGTGGTCGTCGATCGTCTCGCGGAAACTGGTCGCCATCGCGGCGATCCTACGGATGCGCGCCGTCCCACTCCAGGCACGCGCCCCGGGTGGCCACCGGAGCCTCGAGGGCCAGGGCCACGACGCGCGCGGCCACGTCCCCGGGAGTCAGCAACCGCCCGCCGACGTTCATGGCTCCCAGGCGCTTTCGGGCCTCCTCTTCGGTGCAGCCGGTGGCCGTCGCGATGCGGTGAGCCGAACGGGCCACGATGTCGGTGTCCACGAAGCCCGGGCAGACGGCGTTGATGCTCACGTCGGCGTCCGGGGAGCGGCTGGCCAGCTCGGCGGACAAGGCGCGCGTCACGCCCACCAGCGCGTGCTTGCTGGCGCAGTAGGCGCTGGTGTACGCGTAGCCCTGCAGACCCGCCGTCGAGGCGACGTTGATCACGCGACCGAAGCCCCGCTCGACCATGCCCGGCAGCACCGCCCGCGCGAGCATGAACGGCGCGAAGGTGTTGAGCGCGAAGGTCTGGTCCCAGACCACGTCGTCGGTGCGCTCGAAGGGCCCCGAGGGAGCGACGCCCGCGTTGTTGACCAGGATCTCCACGTCCGCCGCGGCTCCGCGGCACAGGCGTTCGAGCTGATGCCGGTCGGTGAGGTTGCAGGGCGCGGCGTTGACGTGGCGAGCGCCGGCTCGCCGGCAGGCCGCGCGCGCGGCC
>JAJDER010000083.1 GCA_029259725.1 Planctomycetota bacterium
GCGGAGCGACCGTTCGCAGGGACGGGCTTCGCCCGTCCCGAGTCGGGTCGCGAGCACGTGTTTCAGCGCCCGGCGACTCGCCACCGCCGAGCCCTCTAGCGATTCAGTTCCTCGGACTCGAACCGCTTCGACTGCCCCAGCGCCCACGTGCGCCACTCGCGTTCGACCTCATCGACACTGCCGGCGAACGCGCGGTTCCAGGTGGCCTCGTGGACGGCCACCGGTTCCAGCGTGTGCATGGCCGGCTCGTCGTCGAAGAGCTTGAGGTAGTCGGCGAGCTCGGTGCCGTGCCGTTCGATCAGGAAGCGCGTGAAGCTCCACAGCTGACCGACCTCCCGGCTGTCGAACTCCTCCAGGTCCTTGCGCACCACCTGGCGCAGGGGTTGGAGCCGGTCGAAGGTGGCGTCCTCGAGCAGGTTGTCGCGCCACTGCGGGAAGCTCTCCCACTCGTCGACCCAGGCTTCGATCGCGAAGCCCTCCTCGTCCCGCGCGAACGACGTGATCGAGAGCGACGTGTGGTAGTTGCACACGCCTTCGTAGTAGGCCGCGAGGCCCGCGCGCAGCCATCCTGGCGAGCGCCGCTGCTTGAGGCGCTGGACCAGCAGGTGTCCGAGCTGGTGGCTGACCAGGCCGGTCGTGGCCACCATCGCATCGTCGGCGTGCTTGAGCTGTGTGCCGCGTGCGACGGCGAGGATGCACGGCTCCGGCCAGTGCAGCCCGAAGTTGGTCGCGAGCAGGTACTGCTGCTTGATCCGCGACACGGGACGGTAGCGGTCGATGAAACCCGTCTCGATGAACGCCTGGACCGAGGGCCCGTCGGGAACGAGCCAGACCGGGATGTCGACCTCGATCACCTGCTCCTTCAGCGCGTCGGTGAGCTGCATGCGTTGGAAGAAGTCACGCACGACGGCGTCGAGGTCGAAGACCAGCGTCTCCGCGCGGCTCTCGTCCAGGCCGGAGTAGACCGTGACGAACTCCCCCTGCAGCGCCTCGAGCGGGATGCCGACACGGTCGTAGAACTCCTCGACGTTCCGCGCCGTCTCGGCCTCACGCCGCGGCACCCAGACCCCATCGACCTGCACGAAGCCCTGCTTCGCCATGGCCTCGGTCTCGGGGATCCACTTCCCGCCGTAGAGCACCAGCCCCTGCGCGCGCTTCTCGGCCTCGACCTCGGCCAGGTAGGCATCGACCTGATCGGGCGGCAGCCACCGGCCATCGACCTTGATGTTTCCGAGCATCTCGTTGGCCAGGGCGTGCTGACTGTCGGCGGCGACGACCTCGAGCAGCAGTGCGCGCATCGGCCGGTTCAGGTCGGCGTCCCGCGCCCAGATGGCGAGGTCGAAGAGCCCGGCCGCGTCGTCGTCGGAGATCGCGGCGCGCTTGGCCGCCAGCTCCTGCTCGGGCGTGCGCTTCTCCTCGATGCGAGCCACATCCGACATGTCGATCTTGATCTTGCCGAAGTCGGTCTTGATGGTGAGCCGGGTCGAGGAGCGCTCGACGATCTCGCCCTCGAGCGCGCGGCCGTCCTTGAGATGGACGATGTCCGCGGCCGCCGGAGCGACCAGCGAGCCCAGGATCAGGGCCAGCGTCAGGGCGCCCCGGCGCCCGCGTCGGCGATCCGGGGCGCTCCCGGGCGCCCCTGGTGGGGTGGTGTGCAAGTGCGTGTCCTCCGAGATCGACGCCTAGCCTGCCCGATGCTCCGCGCGCCTCCAACCGGCGAGAGCGTGGCAGCTCCCGGCCCATTCGGTCGTGCCCGCTGCAAGCTCACTGCGAGGGGCGTATCCTCGTGCCCGTGTCGAGGAACGTGAAAGACGTCGATCATGTGGGTCCCTACCGCGTCGCGGGAACGATCGCGCAGGGCGACCGCGCCGTGGTGTACCGCGCCATCGGCCCGGGCGGCCGGGTGCTGGCCCTGAAGGTCCACGAGCCCGGCGACGGCGAGCGGCAGGCCCTGTCGGAGCTGAGGTTGCTGGGCTTCCAGCATCCGGGACTCGCGGCCTGCCTCGATGGGGGTCGGGTCCCGGGCGACGGACGCCTCTACACCGTCACCGAACTGGTGCGCGGCGTGCCGCTCGATTCCGCGGCGCTCGCGGGGGCGGGGCGGCAGGTGGATGGCTCACTGCTGGCCCTCCGACTGCTGGCCGCCCTGGCCTTCGTCCACGAGCAGGGCCTCGTGCACCGTGACCTCAAGGCCGAGAACGTCGTCCTGGAGCGAGCCTCGCACCGTCCGGTCGTCCTGGACTTCGGGCTGTGCACGCCGACGGACCAGGCCGGGGACGAGCTCGCCGGCACCCCGCGCGCGCTGGCGCCCGAACTCTTCGTCGGGGCGGCCGCGTCACAGGCCAGCGATCTCTGGGCGGCGGGCCTGCTGCTCGCCGAGGCCTTGCTCGGCCGGTCGTTGTTCGACGCCACCACGCCCGAGGCCATGGCCGCCGAGCGCAGCGTCTACGCGGGGCTCGGGCCCGCCGACCGCGCGCTGATCGGGTCCGGCGACCTCGCCGCGCTGCTCGACCGGATGCTGGCCCCCGACCCCTCCGACCGGCCGACCGATGCCCACGCCTGCATGGCCGCGCTCTCCTCGGTGGAGGAGTCGGCGCGCCGGACGGTCGAGCGCGAACACCTCGGTGCGCTGCGTCGCGCGGCCGTCAGCCGCCACGACCCGACTCTCGCCGCCCGGCGTGACGCGGCACGACGCGGCCTCGTCTGGGTCGATCTGTTCGATGACCAGGAGGGCGGCGTCTCCGAGGCGCTGGGCCGGGTGGTCGAAGTCGCGCGAGCCGTGGCCGAGCCCGAGGCGGGCCTGCGGGCGCGACTCGCGGCGGCCGACGTCGCCACGCGCGTGGGTCCCGGCGATGTGGTGTCCACCGTCGCGGCGCTGGCGGAGCATGGACGCCTCTGCTGCGCGGTGGGGCGGGTCGACGCCGAGGCCGCGGTGAATGGCCGGGCGCGACTCGCGGATCGGCTCGGTGAGATCCCCGGGGTCGAGATCCATCGCGAGGAGCCGCTGGACGGCGCCGAGTCGGTGCGCGTCCTGACCGACTGGATCGGCGAGGCTCCGACCCTGGCGACGCGACTCGCCTCGGCTCCGCCCGCGACGCGCTCGCAGCTGGACCGCGCCCTGGCCGAGGCCGAACTCAGCGGCGCCGTGACCTTCGGGCCGGCCGGGGTGTCGATCGACGAGACCGCGCTCCCCGAGGGCTGGCCTGCCGGCGATGTCGATGCCGGTGCTCTCGTCGAAGGACTGCCTCCTGGGGCGCTCGAGGTGTTGTCGCTCCTCGCGGCGACCGAGGGCCCGGTGTCCACGTCGGTCCTGGCCGCGGTCCTGGGAGTGGATCCCTCTCCGGCCCTGGACACCCTGCGCGCTGCGGAGCTGGTGGCGCGGCGTCGCTCCGAGCCCGAGGACCTGCACGACCTGATGGACGGTCGGCACCGCAGCCTGCTCGCCGCGTTGCTGCCGGCCGAGGCCCAGCGCCGCGCGGCGCTGGCGCTGCACCTCCTCGCCGGTGCGGGGGCCGACGACGCGCTGGACGCCTCCGTCGCCGCCTCGGTGGCCCGGGTGCTGACGAGTGGCGGGGGAGCCGAGAGCGGTGCCGGCCGCGGCGCCGGCATCGACGACCCCGTGCTCACCGCCGGGCTGGTCGCCACCGCGGCCTCGCTCCGGAGGGTGGGTCGTCTGGGGCTCGCCGCCGCCGTGCTGCAGCGCGGTCAGCAGGGTGTCGCTCCCGACGGCGAGCTGCGCTTGCGCCTGGCCCTGGATCGCATCGATGTCCTGGTGCGCGCTCACCGTCACGACGACGCCCTTGCGGCCGCCCGCGAAGCGGCCGTGGACCTGGACGGCCCGCCCGCCGTGGCCCTGCGCGAGGCACGCGTGCTGCTGCTGCGGGGGCGCGCCGACGAAGCCGACCAGCGCCTCGGCGACGTGCCGCTCGACGAGCCGCGCGCGCTCTCCACCGAGGACCGCGCGTTGGGCCTGCAGATCCGCTCGCAGCTGCGCCAGAAGCAAGGACGACTCGAGGAGGCCCTGACCGATGTGCGCGAGGCGCTGCGCACGTTGGGCGACAGGCCGGATCGTCGCGCCATGGCGCTGCTGGAGCGGGCCGGCGCCCTCGAGCGTCGGTTGGGCCGCCCCGAGGAGGCGACTCGGCGCTACGAGCAGTGCCTGGCCCAGGCCGAGGCGCTCGGCCAGGAACTGCTCGTGGGCACGGTGCTCTACAACATGGGCTGGGCCCTCGCGGATCGAGGGCAGCGCCGACGCGCGCTGCAGTTGCAGGAAGAGGCCATCGGCCGGCTCGAACAGGCCGGAGACCTGACCAACTTGTCGACGTGCCTGAATGGCCTGGGCGCAGCGTCGCTCTCCATGGGACGTGTCGACACCGCGCGTCGCCACCTGACGCGTGCGCTGAGTCTGGCCCGTCGACTCGACAACGTCGTGCTCGAAGCCCAGGTGCTCAACAACATCGGCCGGGCCCTGGCCGCCGAGGGGCGACACGTCGAGGCCGAGGAGGGTTTCGCTCGCAGTCTCGAGTTGCGCGCGGCGCGGTCGGACAAGGTGGGCCAGCTCGCGGTGCACCTCACGCGCGGGCCGTTGCGCGTCGGGCGTGGGGATCACGAGCAGGCGCAGGCGGACCTCGACGCCGCACGGGTCCTGCTGGGGGAGGTCGAGGCCAAGGACTGGGCCGTGGAGGCGCGTCTGCTCGAGGCGCGCCTGGCTCTGGCGGGCCACGACGACGCCGGCGCGGGAGCGGTCGCACGTCAGGCCGGCCGCGAGGCGGAGGCCGCCGGGCTGCGGCGCGAAGTCCTGATCGCCGCCGACCTGTGCGCGCGCGCCGAGCCCGACGGCGAAGGCGGTGCCGCGCTGCTCCGCCAGGACCATGCCGAGGAGACCGAGACGGGTCCGGCGCTCGCGGCGCTGCTCTTCACCAGGGGCCGCTTGCTGGATGCGGCGGGGCGGGAGCCGGCCGCCGACGATGACTTCGATCGAGCCCTCTCGATCCTCGGGGACTCGGCCGACGGCGTGATCGAGGCCCGCGGTCTGGTGCTGCGACTGGAGGTCGACCTGGCACGACTCAGGCGGGTCATGGGCGTGGAGTCGCCCGACCTGGCCGCGATGGGCGAGCTGCTCGCGCGGCTGTCGCAGGATGCCCAGCGCGCGCGCGGACTCGTCACCACGCACGCGCTCCGCCCGCTGGCCGAACGACTCGCGGCGCTGGAGGACGAGGCCGAGGGCCTGCAGGCGGGGCGCGACATGACGGGGCTGGCCCAGATGGCCGACCGCGTGCGCTCCATGGAGCGACTCAGCGAGATCACCAAGGCTCTCAACAGCGAGCGCGACACGCAGAAGCTGCTCGAGCTCATCGTCGACAGCGCGATCGAGCTGACCGGCGCGGCGCGCGGGTTCCTGATCCTGTTCGACGGCACGCGTTGGGACTTCTGCGCCGCGCGCAACATCTCGGAATCGACGATCCGCGAGCCCGAGTTCCAGATCAGCCACTCGGTGGCGCGCCGCGTCGTGGAGGAGGGCCGCCCGCTGTGCACGGCGAATGCCCTCGATGACGAGCGCCTCGCGGGAACGGCCAGCATCAGCGAGCTCAAGCTGCTCTCGATCCTGTGCGTGCCCCTGGTGTTCCGCGGACGCGCGCTGGGCGCGGTCTACCTCGACCACCCGCAGGTCGTGGGGCGCTTCACCGCTCGGCACCAGGAGACGGTGACGCTGCTCGCCGAGCAGGCCGCCATCGCCCGGGAGAACAAACGGCTGCAGGACGGCTTGCAGGAGAGCAAGGCGCAGATCGACCGGCTCAACGCGGCGCTGCGGACCGACTTGCGCGAGACCGAGGCGCAGCTGGAAGAGGTCAAGGAGTCGCTCGACGCCTCTCGCCGCGTGCTGGCGCGTCGCTACGACTACAGCAACATCATCACCGTCAGCCCACGCATGGACGACGTGTTGGCGCTGCTCGATCTCGTGACCGACACCGACAACCCGGTCATCATCCAGGGTGAGAGCGGCACGGGCAAGGAACTCATCGCCAAGGCGATCCACTTCAACGGCCCGCGCGCCGAACACAACTTCCTGTCGCTCAACTGTGCCGCGATCAGCGAGGGTCTGGTGGAGAGCGAGCTCTTCGGCGCCAAGCGCGGCGCGTTCACCGGCGCCGAGCGTGATCGCAAGGGGCTCTTCGAGCAGGCTCACGGTGGCACGTTGTTCCTGGACGAGATCGGCGACATGACCGAGGCGGTCCAGAAGCGCCTGCTGCGCGTGCTCCAGGAGGGAGAGTTCATCCCCGTCGGCGGTGTCGAGGAGGTCAAGGTCGACGTGCGCATCCTGTGCGCGACGCACCGCGACCTCGAGGCGCTGGTGCAACGGGGCGGGTTCCGTCAGGACCTGTTCTTCCGGTTGGCCGTCGCGACCGTGCAGCTGCCGCCGCTGCGGGAGCGCCCCGAAGACACCGGGCCGCTGGTCGAGCACTTCTTCCAGAGCCATGGCGGGCACGGCCGCAAGCTCAGCCCCGAGGCGCTCTCGCGCCTGCAGCGGTTCGGCTGGCCGGGCAACGTGCGTCAGCTCGAGAACGTGGTGCGCAACCTGATCATGTTCGCGCCCGAGGCCGAGGTCGTGACCCTGGCGGACGTCGATCGGGTGCTCTTGGGCATCGCCGGTGGGGAGGCCGCCCCGGCGTCGTCGAGTGGGTTCGGCCTCCCGAGCGACGAGGCCGAGCCCATGCTGTGGAAGGAAAGGCTCGAGGCGTGGGAACGCGAGAACGTGGCGGCGGCGCTCGAGCGCGCCGGCGGCAACAAGACCAAGGCCGCGGCGATCCTGGGCGTCAAGGTGCGCACCTTCTACAAGATGCTCGAACGGCTCGGGCTGTAGGTCGCCGCGCGGAGGGCGCCGCCCCGGTTCGCACGCATGGGCCGCGGTTGATGCTGCGGTGTCCGGGACGGCCGCGCGGCTCGCCGTGGCTGCGCTGCGCGAGGCGCACGGCATTCGTCCAGGTGGAATGGTTGGAGAAATCAGGCCTGGGGGTCCGAAAAGGCCAAGCGTCGCCCCGCGACCCGTCTGTCCGGTATATACTGATCCCGTCCGGTCCAGCCGACCAGACTCCTCGGAAGAACCCCGATGACTCCGTCTCCCCGCCGTCCGGCGCCTCGATTCGCCCTGCTGATCGCGATCGTCTGCCTGGTGTCGCCCCTGGCTGCACTGGGGGCACGGTTCGTGTTCCACTTCGCGGCCGACTTCGACATCGTGCTCGGCCGTGAGGACGACGGCTCGGCGCTGGACCCGCAGGTCGGTTCGATCGGCTTCAGCAGCGGCGAGTCCATGTTCGAAGTCGTCGTGGATGCCGCGGGCAACGGCGTGCTGGTGGTCTCCGACAGCGGACAGGTTGGCGAGGGTGTGCTGGTCGCCACGCTGGATCCGCCCTTCAAGGGCACCGAGGTCCGTCTGCGCGCGACGATCACGCCGGAGACCCAGGACGCCACGTTCCTGCTCCGCGCCGAGGACGTCGACGACGGCACGATGATCGACGTCGACTGGGACGGCGTCGGCCTCGGCGTCAACGGGTTCGTCTCCGGGTCGGGTGGCGGCGGTGCTGACGACGCGCCTGGCGGGACCGTGCTGCCCTACCAGGCGGGTGTCGCCTACGAGATGACCGTGACGTTGCGCTTCCCCTTCGTGGGGACGGCGATGTTCGAACTCGAACTCGACTCCGAGAACGGCCACCAGGAGACGAGTGGAGTGCTCCATGGCATCGATGGTGACTTCCAACTCGACCGCCTGCTGCTCGTGCGGCCGGCGGACTCGGTGCCCGGTGTCTTCGTGATCGACAACCTGATCGTCGACAGCACCGCCCTGCCCGGTCTCGGTGGCTGAAGACCCGCTCGCGCGGGGAGCCTCGATGCGGGTCCTGATCACGGCGGGTGGGACACGTGAACCGATCGACGCCGTCCGTGTGATCGCCAACTCCAGCACCGGGCGTCTCGGCGCTGTGCTGGCGGAACGGGCTGCCGCGGCGGGACTCGACGTGGTGCTGCTGCGCGCAGGCCACGGAGCGCCGGCGCCGGACGGCGTCAAGGCCCGGGCGTTCTCGTCGTCGGCGGACCTGGCCGCGCTGCTGGAGGCCGAGGCTCCGGCCGCGGACGTGATCGTGCACGCGGCGGCCGTGGCCGATTACCTGCCGGCGCCCGAGGCCGGCAAGATCTCCAGCGACGCCGAGGAGCTGGTGCTGCGCATGCGACGCGCGCCGAAGCTCGTGGACCGGCTGCGCGCGCTGGCGCCAGGGGCTCTGCTGATCGGCTTCAAGCTCACGGCGGGCGCGGACGACGCCACCCGCCTGGCCGCCGCCGACTCGCTGTTGCGCCGGGCCGATCTGGATCTGGTCGTGGCCAACGACATCGATCGCACGTCGCCCGAGGATCATGAGGCCGTGCTGCTCGATCGCAACGGGGGCATGGAACTCTGCGGCCGGGGCAAGGCAGGCATCGCGGACGCCTTGGTCGCGCGAGTGCTGGCGCACGCCAGGGGGCCCGCCATGCGGAGCGAGACGTCGCCATGAGGGCCCAGCCATGAAGGTCGTGCCATGAAGGTCCTGCTCGGCGTCACGGGCGGCATCGCCGTGTACAAGGCCTGCGAGCTCGTCCGGCGCCTGAAGGACGGCGAGCACGAGGTGACGGTGGTCATGACCGAGTCGGCGAGCCGCTTCGTGACGCCGCTGACCTTCGAGGTCCTGTCGGGCCGGCCGGTGGGCCGCTCGCTCTTCGACGTCGACGACCCACAGATCGAGCACATCCGCCTGGCGCGCTGGCCCGACTGCATCGCCATCGCCCCGGCCACGGCCCATACCATCGGGCGCATCGCGAACGGCCTGGCCGATGATCTGCTCAGCACCGTGGTCATGGCCAGCAGCCCGGAGGTGCCGGTGGTCGTGGCCCCGGCCATGAACACGATGATGTGGGAGAACCCGCTCGTCGCGGCCAACCTGGACCGCCTGCGGGACGTGGATGAGGGTCGGCGATACCGGATCGTGGAGCCGGTCGCCAAGGAGCTCGCCTGCGGCGAGATGGGGGTCGGCGGGCTGGCCGACGAGGCCTCGATCCTGGCCGCCATCGTCGAGAGCCGCACGACGCGCTGAGCCCTCAAGCTGAGCGCGGTGGGTGTCGAAGGATGCCCTGCCGTCGGTTCGAGGGGCCGGCGGTCCTCTCTCTCCTAGCGTGCGGCCGGGCCGTCCCTCGTTGACTCGACACCTAAGATGCACTGCTGACCAGCGGCCCGGTCGCACCTCGAGCGGGCTCCTCCCGCGTGGACCGGCGTCATCGAGAGCACTACGATGGGCGCTTTCCCGAGTCCTGCGCACGCGTGTCCTGCGCGGCTGTCACCCCACGCCCGGTACGAGGCCCACGATGTCCGTCGACGACGTCAAGTCCCGCTCCTCCGACATCCGTCGCCGCCTGAGCCAGATCGAGGACGGGCTTTGACGCCCCGGCCCTGAGCAAGCGCCGCGAGGTGCTGGAAGCCACCATGGGTGGTGACGGCTTCTGGAACGACCAGGAGACGGCCCAGGCGACGGTCAGCGAGCTGAAGCGCGTGAAGGCGTCGCTGGCGCCGGTCCAGGATCTGGCCGGTCAACTCGAGGAACTCGAGGTCATGCTCGAACTCGCCGCCGAGGAGGACGGCGACGAGGGCCTGGGCGAGGCCGAGTCCATGCTGGCCGTCATCGAGGCCGACATGGAGAAGCTCGAGTTCCGGGTCATGCTCGACGGGCAGTACGACGTGCAGCCGGCGTACCTCACGGTGCAGGCCGGCGCGGGCGGCACCGACTCGGCCGACTGGGCCGAGATGCTGCTGCGCATGTTCGTGCGCTGGGCCGAGCGTGCCGGCTACGACGTGTCCGTCGTGGACCGGCTCGACTCGGAGGAGGCCGGCATCAAGCACGCCACGATCCTGGTCAAGGGCGACTGGGCCTATGGCTACCTGCGCGCGGAGTCCGGCGTGCACCGGCTGGTGCGCCTGTCGCCCTTCGATTCCCAGAACCGCCGGCAGACCAGTTTCGCGGCCATCGAGGTCACGCCCGACCTCGACGACGCCGAGGCCATGGAGATCAAGTCCGAGGACCTGCGCGTCGACACCTTCCGCGCGGGCGGCGCCGGCGGTCAGCACATCAACAAGACCGACTCGGCCGTGCGCATGACGCACCTGCCGACCGGCATCGTGGTCAGCTGCCAGAGCGAGCGCAGCCAGCACAAGAACCGCAACACGGCCATGAAGATGCTGCAGGCCAAGCTGGCCGCGGTCGCGGAGATCGAGCGGCAGAAGGAGCTGTCCGACCTGGGCGGGGAGAAGGGCGACATCGGCTGGGGCCACCAGATCCGCAGCTACGTGTTGCACCCGTACCGGATGGTCAAGGATCACCGCACGAACAGGGAGGTGGGCAACGTGGACGCCGTCCTCGACGGCGACATCCAGCAGTTCATCGAGACGTTCCTGCGCAGCAAGGCCAGCTCGAAGACCACGTAGCGGCGGCGGCCTGGTGGAGGCGAGTCACAGCATGGGAGAGACACACGTGAGGTCGGCACTGCTGTCGGTCACCGACAAGACGGGCATCGTGGCACTGGGTGTCGGGCTCGTGGAGCGCGACTTCCGTCTGCTCTCCACCGGCGGGACCGCCCGCGTGCTGCGCGAGGCGGGGCTGCCCGTCACCGACGTGGCCGAGTTCACCGGCTTCCCGGAGATGCTGGACGGCCGCGTGAAGACGCTGCACCCCAAGGTGCACGGGGCGCTGCTCGGCTTGCGCGACGATGCCGAACACCGCGCCGCCATGGATGCGCACGGCATCGAGACCATCGATCTCGTGGCCGTGAACCTGTACGCCTTCCGCGAGACCGTGGCCAAGCCGGGCGTGACCGACGAGGACGCCATCGAGAACATCGACATCGGCGGGCCGTCGATGATCCGCTCGGCGGCCAAGAACCACCGCAGCGTGTGGGTGGTCACGGACCCGCGTGACTACGGCGATGTGCTCGCGGCGATCAGCGAGGACGAGGGCGGCGCCGAGGCGCTCCTGCTCCGCCGTCGCCTGGCGTCCAAGGCCTACCGCACCACGGCGGCGTACGACGCGGCCATCTCGACCTGGTTCAACGGTCGGCTCGGCGAGCCGTTGCCCGACACGCTCACGCTCGAGGCCGGGAGCGGCACGGCGCTGCGCTACGGCGAGAACCCCAAGCAGGCGGCGAGCTTCTACGTGCGCCCGGGCTTCACGGAAGCCTCGATCGCGACGGCGAAGCAGCTCTCGGGCAAGGCGCTGTCCTACAACAACATCATGGATGCCGACGCGGCGCTGGAACTGGTCAAGGAGTTCGAACACCCGACCGCGGCCGTGATCAAGCACACCAATCCCTGCGGCTGCGGCACGGCCGACGATCCGATCGTGGCCGTGCAGCGCGCCATGGCCGGCGATCCGCAGTCGGCCTTCGGCGGCATCGTCGCGCTCAACGTGCCCGTGCACGCGGCGCTGGCCGATGCCATCGCCCAGCCCGACCGCTTCCTGGAGCTGGTCGTGGCGCCGTCCTTCGACGACGACGCCCTCGACATCCTCACGACGCGCTTCAAGTGGGGAAAGAACGTGCGCCTGCTGGCCTGCGGGGACCTGTCCGGCTCGGCGGACACCAGCGATCTCGCCGTGCGCAAGGTCACCGGCGGCTACCTCGTACAGCAGCGCGACCTCGGCTATGACGACGAGGAGCGCCAGGTGGTCACGGCCCGCGCGCCGAGCACCGCGGAACACAGCGACCTCGAGTTCGCGTGGCGCGTCTGCAAGCACGTGAAGAGCAATGCCATCGTGCTGGTCAAGGACGGCACGCTGGTCGGTGTCGGCGCGGGGCAGATGAGCCGCGTGGACTCGGTCTTCATGTCGGCCCACAAGGCGGGCGAGCGCGGCGCCGGGACGGTCATGGCCTCGGATGCCTTCTTCCCGTTCCGCGATTCGATCGACACGGCCCACGCCATGGGGGTGACCGCGGTGATTCAGCCGGGCGGGTCGATCAAGGACGGCCAGTCCATCGAAGCGGCCGACGAGCACGGCCTGGCGATGGTGTTCACCGGGGCGCGGCATTTCCGGCACTAGGACCCGGCGGCCGGCCCGCCGGATCGCGGACGATCACCCAAGTGAACCAAGACACGGCACAGACGGTCGGCGAGCCCATGCGCGACGTGCCGCGCGTGCTCGGTGACACCGGTGACACCGGTGACGCCGGGGAGACCGGGGAGACCGGGGAGACCGGACACCGCGGAGACCTCGACGACAGCCCGATCCTGGTCTGCCTCGGCGGGCTCCACGGCAACGAGCCCTGCGGCGTGCTCGCGTTGCAGCGGATCTTCGCCCGACTCGAGCAGGATCGCACGGCGCTCGTCGGACGGCTGGTCGGACTGGCCGGCAACCGCCGTGCGCTGGAGCAGGGGCGTCGCTACCTCGACGAGGACCTGAACCGCATCTGGTTGCCCGACGTGCGCGACCGCGCGAGTGCCGAGGTGGGGCCCGAGCGTGCGCGCGAACTGGACGAGGTGCAGGACATCCTGCGCGTGCTCGATGCGCTGCTGCCGCCCGCCCGCAGCCGCGTGGCCTTTCTCGACCTGCATTCGACCTCCGGAGGCGGCGCGGCGTTCGCCATCCTGGACGACACCCTCGCCAACCGCGAGCTCGCCTTCGCGATCCCCGTCCCCCACGTGTTGGGCCTCGAGGAGGAACTCGCCGGCACGGCGACCAGCTATCTCGACGCGTACGGGCGCGCCGCGATCAGCTTCGAGGCCGGCCAGCATCTCGACCCGGCTTCGGTGGACCGCGCCGAGGCCGCGGTGTGGATCGCGATGCAGGCCGCGGGCGTGCTCGCCCCCGGAGAGCGGCCCGAGGTGGCGGCCGGGAAGGTCCTGCTGGCCGATCAACATCGGAGCTCGCCGAACGTCGTGGACGTGCGCTATCGCCACCCCGTCGTCGCCGACGCCGGATTCGTCATGGCGCCCGGGTTCGTGAACTTCCAACCGATCTCGAAGGGCCGGCTGCTGGCTCACGATCGCTCCGGTCCGCTGCACGCGCCGCTGCGGGGCCTGATCCTGATGCCGCTGTACCAGGGCCAGGGCGACGACGGCTACTTCATCGTGCGTGAGGTGAACGCCGCGTGGCTCGGCGTGTCGGCGGTGTTGCGACGTCTCCGACTCGGGAAGCTGCTGCACTGGCTGCCCGGTGTCGAGCGGGCCCCTGGCCGGCGCCAGACCTTCATCGTCGATCTCACTCGCGCGCGGGTGCTCGCGCTGCAGGTCTTCCACCTGCTCGGCTACAAGCGCATCGGTCGCACCTCCACGACCCTGATCATGCGCCAGCGCGACGCGCGGAGCGAGTGAGCCGAGCCGTCGGTGTTCAGAGCAGCGGCCCGAGCATCGCCTGCCGGCGCGCGCGCACCACGGCGAGACCGGGATGCGCGCCGCAGAGACGCTCGACGCACCGAGCGGCTCGAGGCATCGGGCAGCTTCAACTCGATGGTCTCGCATCGCGTGCGGCTGTCGGGCAAGCGGGACGTGGACGCCGAGCTGACGAGCTGGCTGAAGGCGGCCTACGAGCGCGCCTGAGCGAGCGCGCGTGAGCGACACCTGGCAGCGCTAGGGCTGCTCCCCGGCGAGCACGCCGGATTCCGCGATCTCCCGCGAGACGGCCATGGCGATCCGCTGGTTGCCCAGGTCCGAGAGGTGGACCGGATCGGTGAAGAGGTCCTTGCGGGTTCCCACGACCTTGGACAGGTCGGCGAACAAGGTGTCGAGCTCGGCGGCCACGGCCTTGGTGACCTCGTTCATGGCGTCGACGATCTCGAAACCCGAGGTCAGCATCCACTCCTTGCGGATGTTGTGCTGCCGGGTGTAGGCGAAGGTGGTCAACATCACGGTGCAGCCGTTGCCGCGCGCCATGGAGGTGAGCTCGGTCAGGGTGCGGCGCCACGTCACCAGTCCCGGCACCAGCTCGTCCCCGGTGAGGCGTTCGTTGACGTAGGGCTTCGCGACGATGTCGTCCAGGCTGGCCACCGCGCCCTCGCCGCGGAGCAGGCCGTAGAGGTGGCTCCAGCCGAGGGCCATGTCCCAGGCCGAGGGCATCGGCACGGTCCAGGGCATGCGCACGTGCGAGTAGTCCGAGCGGAAGCCGGGCATGCCCATGACGCGGGAGTCGTTGATGCCGTGGTAGAGGATGATGAGGTCCGGCTCGAGCGGCATCACGCGCATCTTGAAGTTGACGAAGGACTCCATGGACGTGTAGCCGGGGACGCCGGCGTTGATGACCTCGACCCGGTTGTAGGGGCTGCCCTCGGGCAGCAGGGCGTTCAGCAGCTTCTCCAGCAAGGCCGGCCAGGTGTGCGCGTCGTCGCTGGCGCCGCCGCCGTAGGTCGTCGAACCCCCGAGGCACGCGACCCGGAAGGTGCGGGCCGGCTTGGCGGGACGGAAGTCGCGGCCGCGGAAGCCCAGGCTGTTCACGCTGTACTGCTCGAAGGAGTCAGGGCCCGACTCGAAGCCCGGCGTGAGGATCCAGCCGACGTACGGATGGGGCTGGAACAGGACCTCCTTGTCGAAGTGGGCCTCGAGCTGCAACGCATGCGACGAGCCGGTGACCAGGTCCACGATGCGTACGGCGCCCTCGGCCAGGAGCAGCCCGGCCAGCACGCCACCGATCAGGAACGACAGGCGCGAGGCGAGGCTGCGCTTGCGCGGTGCGGTCGGCCGCGTCCCCGAGCGTGTCTCCCCGTCGGTGGAGGGCAGGTCTGCGTTCTGGTCCATGTCGCTCCCCGATGGTGCTCCCGGCGTCGCTCGCGAGGCCGGGATTCTAGGGTATTCCGCGGCGCGTGACAGGCCGACGTCGCGTCTCGGCGACGGCCCCACGCGGCGCCGGTGATCTCATCTCGCCAGGATCGCCTCGACGTACGCCGGCTCGTAGCGGTGGATGCGCAGCGAGCCGCGCGCGCCCCCGTCGTTGCGCTGCGGGTTGAGGAAGCGCCAGACGATGTCTCCGTCCCGCGTGACCTCGAAGGCCTCGCCTTGGCCGGAGTTGCCCACCAGCACGTTGCCGTTGGGCAGCGCCTGGGCGGTGCCGCGGCCGCCGCAGTAGAAGTCCTCGGGCGAAGGCGCCGTGTACTCCCAGGTGATGGCCGCGCTGGTCGGGTCCACTTCGACGATCCGCGTGTAGCCGCGCTGGTTGTTGCCGTTGTCGAAGATCAGGATGCGCCCGCTCGGCTGCAGCGTGGCCTCGTGCTGCGCGAGCAGTTCGTCCTCGCCCCAGGTCCAGACCACGCGCTGCTCGGGCACGTCCACGACGATGATGCGGTTCTGGTGTCGCGCCGACAGGAGCACGTGTCCCGCCGCGAAGAGCGGGTGGCGGTCGGCGAGGTCGTAGGCGTCCATGCGGTCGATCGAGTTGCAGTGGAAGCCGTCGAGGTGGCCGTTGCGGTTGGGCGGCATGTGTCCTATCGGGCGCAGCGTGTCGAGCAGCCCGCTGTCCCGGAAGGCCTCGTAGACCGAGGCCTCGGCGACGAGGTGGCCGTCCGCATCGAGGTGCGCGACCCGATCGTCCTGCAGCTGCGCGGTGGCGTGCAGCTCCGGGCGCGCGTCGATGGAACGGGTCAAGGTGAGGAAGCCGCCGTCCGGGAGCAGGCGCACGTCGTGGTGCACCGGGATCTGCCGCCGCCAGAGCAGCTCGCCGGTCCACGCGCGGCACTCCAGGTGGCGGTCCTCGCCACCCGCGCCGATCACGATCAGGCGGCCGTCCGGGCACAGGACCGCGCGCGTCCACTGCACGTCGCGCTCGGTGCGCCACGAGCGCACGACGCCGCCGGAAGCGTCGATCAGGTACGCCGCACCGAAGGGGATCGAGACGAACAGGCTGTAGCCGGGTGACGAGCGTGCTTCGTCGTGCACGACCACGCCGTCCGGCTCGTCGTCCGGCGTGCCGAAGTCCACGTAGCCGATGGCCGCCATGGCATCGTCGACGAGCGTGTAGCCGTCGGCTGTCCCGGGCGCACCGGGGGCCTGTGGGCGCGGTGCGTGGGGGCTGCTCCCCTCGGAGGCGTCGACGGGTCCGCAGGCGCCGACCGTCTCGATCAGGAGCAGGCCCAGGATCCACAGGACGGGGCGGCCGGTCATCATCGCGTTGCGGGCTCCCTACGGGGAGCGGCAGTGTATCGCGGCCCACGGAACGCCGGGCGTCCTCTGCAGATCCAGTCCGAGCCGGCGGAGCGCTCCGCGCGACACAGGGCGTGGCGGCCGCCGGGAGCGTGCGAGATCGCCGGGAGCCCGACGCGTGGGGGCTGGCCCCGTCTACGGGCGGCGCATCGCGAACAGGTCGCGCGTGCCGTTCGTGTCCGGTCCCGCGAGGTTCGTGGCGTCACTGGAGATGATCACGAGCCTGCCGGATCTCGAGAACCCCTCGCCGAACGAGTTGGCGTCGGCCTCCGAGCCGTCGCCGAGCTGCGAGAGGCGCACGGTCGTGCCCTTCTTCACGTCGCGCAGGAAGGCATCGATGTGCGTGCCGCCGTCGCCCGCCACGAGGTTGTCGGCATTGGTGGACCACGAGACGAAGCGGCCGTTGGGCGAGATGTGCGTGGAGAAGCAGCCCTGGCTCTCGTAGGTGCCGTCGTCGGCCACGGTGACCATGGTGGTCGCGCCCTTCTTGAGGTCGTGCAGGAAACCGTCGCTCGCGAAGTTCACGTCGCCGGGCACGAGGTTGGTCGCGCTGGACTGCATGACCACCCAGCGACCGTTGGCCGACATCTCCAGCTGACTGGTGGAGCCGCTGGCCTCGGTGCCATCACTGGTGACGGAGACGCGCACGGTCGTGCCCTGCTTGCTGTCGTGGACGAAGGCATCCTGGTTGCCATTGGTGTCGCCCGCGACGAGGTTGGTGGCCTGGGACAGGAAGGCGATGTGGCGGCCGTTGGCCGAGAGCCGCGGGGTGAACGAGCCGTCGTCGGCCTCGACGCCGGCGCCGGCGATCTCGACCCGCTCGGTCGTGCCCTTGCCGAGGCGGTGCAGGAACAGGTCGGACTCGCCGTTGGTGTCTCCCGCGACGAGGTTGGTCGCGGTGGACTCGAAGGCGATCCACTTGCCGTTGGCGGAGATGTGCGGGCGCTCGCAGTCGTCGTCGGCCTGGGTGCCGTCCGTGGAGACCGACACGCGCCGCACGGTGCCCAGCTTCCGGTCGTGGACGAAGATGTCGGTGAAGCCGTTGGTGTCGCCGGGGACGAGGTTGGTGGCGTCCGACTCGAAGACGACCCAGCGCCCGTTGCCGGAGAGCGAGGGCCAGTCCGAGGCGGCGTTGCCCTCGGTGCCGTCGTCGGTCACCGAGATGCGCGTGATCGTGTCCTTCTTCCGGTCGACGAGGAACACGTCGTCAGCGGCGTTTGTGTCGCCGGGCACGAGGTTGGTCGCCTCGGAGAAGAACGTGATCCAGCGTCCGCTGGAGCTGCACGAGGCGACCCAGCAGCCGGCGTCGGCCTGGTTGCCGTCGTGCGTGTCGGAGGCGCGCTCGTGCGTGCCGGGCGTGGGGAGCAGTCCGCCGCCCAGCGTGACGGCGGCGGCGAGCAGGGCAAGCAGCAGGATGCGGGGACGGGTCACGACGGGTCTCCGGGAGCGGAGGGAGGATCGGGAGCGGAGGCCCGATCCTGGGAGGGGCGGTGCCTCGGCGACACGGCCCGCATCGACGCGGCCACGCTCCGGACTGAAGCCTGGGCTCCCCGATCGACCCGGTCGCCTTCAGGGGGTCCGTGTGGGTCTACCGATGAGCCTCTCGGGCGTCTCCGCCGAACGACTCCGGCTCACGCGGTGCGCGGCGGGCAGACCACGCTGAGGGTCGAGCCCTGTACCGGTGCGCCGCGTCCTTGCTCCGGGCCGAACGCGGGCCCGTGCCTCGCCATTCGACCTTGTCGGAGATATCATGAGTTTCGTGTCGGTTTCCTTCGGGCCCGACCGGAGGCGGCGACGAGCCTCGCGGGGCTCTCCGCCGTATCCTTCCCTCTTCCACCACGCCGCACCCGCAACCCATGAGCACGATGACCGTCACCGAGTCCATCTCCCCGCCTCTCCGCGCCGGTCCCCAGGACGACGGCCGCTGCCTGGGCGAGGTCGACAAGCGCCGCGGCCTGACCCAGAAGGAGTTCATCGCCGAGTACTTCAAGCCCAAGAAGCCCGTCGTACTCCAAGGGCTGATGGACGACTGGCCGGCGATGACGAAGTGGACCGACGAGTACCTGCGCACCCGCTGGGGCCACCTCGACGTGCCCACCGGTCACTGCTTCAAGTCCGAGGGCACGGTCAAGCTGGCCGAGTATCTCGACTACCGGCAGGCCGTCGAGCGCGGCGAGGTCGACGTGTCCGAGATGCCGCCCCTCTACATGGAGGGCTGGTACTACAAGAACGATCCGCAGGACTGCAACGACATCCAGGACGACTACCCGATCCTGCCGATGTTCGACGTCGACTGGTTCGAGAAGAGCTGGTTCCCGCGCTACTTCGATCCCCGCGCGCACGGGTTGCTGATCGGAGCCAAGGGCGTCTACACCAAGCCGCACTACGACCAGCTCGGCACGCACAGCTGGAACGCACACATCCGCGGGCGCAAGCGCTGGGCCGTGGCCGATCCGATGTACTGGCCCTACTGCTACGAGAAGGAAGCGGCGCAGACCGGGGGGTACCTGCCGGGCTTCGACATGGAGGCCCCGGACCTCGAGCGCTACCCGGAGATGGCCAAGATCCACTACTGGACCTCGACCGTCGAGGCCGGCGAGATCATGTGGTTCCCGACGATGTGGCTGCACCAGGCCAAGTCACTCGACCAGACCGTGGGCGTGACCCACAACTACATGACGGGCAACAACTTCCGCTGCGTCATGGGCCGCTTCCTCGGTTACCGCTTCGGCTTGATGAAGCGCTGAGCGAGGTCGTGGACGTGCGCGCCGGGGAACTACCGCGCGTACTTCACGGAGCACCCGTAGGGGGCGGCACCCGTCACCGCGACCGTTTCACCCGCGGCGAGGCTGGTCAGCGCGGCGCGCACGTAGTTGGTCTCCTTCTTGTCGTCGATGCCCCCGGCGAAGCGCAGCACGCCCTTGGCGTCGATGACGTACATGTGCGGCGTGGTCTTGGCGGCGTACAGGCGGCCGACCTTGCCGTCCTCGTCGATCAGCACCGGGTAGGGGATCTTGTAGTCCTTCACCGCCTCCTTGTTCCGCTCCAGCCCGTGACCCTGGTTGCCCGGCGCGCCCGAGTTGATCGCGAGCCAGACCACGTCCTTGGCGCGGAAGTCCTTGAAGATCGCGGCCATCTTGTTCTCGGGGACGTGGAAGCGCTTGCTCACCGGGCAGTCCGGGTTGAACCACTCGAGCACGACGGTCTTGCCGGCCTTGGTGATCTCGGAGAGCTGGTAGGTCTCGCCATCCACGCCCGTGAGCGTGAAGTCCGGGGCAGCCATGCCCACGGTGGCGACCTTGGGCGAAAGCGCCTCGTCGCCGACATCGCCGACGACGACGGTCTCGCCGTCGGTGTGGATCTCGACGGTGCAGGCGGGCAGCAGGGCGGCCAACGCGAGCGCGAGGCCGAGGATGGGGGTGGTCTTCATGGTCGGATCTCGAGAAGGGACAGGAAGTCCGCTCGGGGGGTCTCAGGGCGATGGACTTCGAGGATACCGGAAAGGCGCAGGGGCCTCTCCGCGGGCGGGGCGAGGTCCAGCATCAGGTGGGCCCCCTCGACATCGCCCTGGTGCAGCAGGTCGGCGGGGTAGCCGCAGTCCTCATACGGATGGAACACGAGTCGGTTTGCGCCCGGAACGGTGATCTGGGCACGGTTCTCCTGCCAGCGGACGCTGACTTCGCCGGGTGCCTCGCCGCTGGCCGAGCGGGGGAGCCGCGGCAGTCGCCGGGCGGCGCGGTCCAGGCGGCTCCGGCCGGCCTCGTCGGCGTCGATCTCCTCATCGCGCGAGACCACCGACAGCTGCATCGCGGTCTCGCCGCTCCCGAACAGGCACAGCTCCTCGCACACGAGCCACTCATGGCGGGCGAGGACCGGTAACGCCGTGCCCGGTTCGACGTCGGGCGACACGGTCAGGTCCGCGACGAGCGTGACCTGCTCGAGGTAGACCAGGTCGAGCATCCCGGCCACGCCCGGCAGGTAGGACGGCGCGGGCCAGCGCAGGGGCGAGAGGCTCACGCCGTCGGGCAACTCGAAACTCACGTCGATGGGCAGGCCGGAGTCGCTGTAGCCGCGCCAGTAGAGGTGCCAGCCGGGGTCGATGTCGAAGCTGATGCCGAAGGGCACGGTGTCGCCCGGGTGGACGGCGTGCCGATCCATGACGAGTCGGGTGGTGACGTGCGGAGTTGGATTCTCGGCCGCGTCTCCGGCTGAGTCCTGTGCCGCGACGGTCTGTGCAGGGGACAGCGCAACCGTGGTCAGCACGGCCGAGACCAGGGCCGGGAGGTGCCACTTCGGCGTGTGCGGCAACCTGGCGAGCACCGACGGGCGGAAACGGGCGGGGCGCGTCATCCCCACAGTGTACCGGGGAGCGGCCTGCCGACACATGCAGCCCCGTCGCCGTCCACTGGCGGGATGCTCGGTCCGCCCTCGGGACGGCGCGGGCTCGCCTCCCGGTCGCGGAACAGCGACGTGTGGAAGCCGGTCCGGCGGACCGTGGTGCTTCCCGCCGGACGTACGGATGGTCAGAAGCCCCATGACGAGGACGAGGTCATCACGTGCACTCGGGGCGTGCCGTCCGGCGCGGGTTCGATGCTCGCACGGAGCATCCTCGTGTTCTTCTCGCGCAGGCGACCGCCACGGCGTCACCGAGCCGCCATGAACGCCGGCCCCGGCCGGGCGCGTAAGACAGGAAGCGAACCGGGTGGACGTTGCCGTTCGCGCGGGTCCCCGGCGTTACACCATGTGGTGCGGACCCTATCGTCCGCATTGGCGGGCAGGGGCGAGGGGCCCCACTCCCTCCGCAGTCGCTCCCGAGTCCACTGCGGTGTCTCCCGAAGGATCCCATGTGCGGCACTCCAACGGTTCGGTGACGCGGCCCGTTTCGAAACGCTCGCGACGCACTCGCCAACAAGGGCAGGCGTGGGCGTCGCCGGGATGGCGAGGCCGAGTTCGGAGCGGGCATCCCTTGCGGCGGGCAGCGACCATGGCGGGGCAGGCAGGTCCTCAGGGTGCACTCGGAGCACTGCGTGCGCCCGGCGCGCAGATGCGCTCCTCATCGGGCGGCTCCCAGCTCGATCTCGCGTGCCTGGAGCAGTTGCGGCTCCAGGGCACCGAGCAGGTCCTCGACGTGGGCGCCGGCGACGGCCGCTTCGCCCGCGCCATGGCGCGGCAGCTCCAGCCCGACGGCCGGCTGGTGGCCGTCGAGGGCAGCCTGGACCGCCTCGCGGCAGCCCGAGGTCATGCCCGCGAGGACGCCGAGCAGGGCCTGGTCGAGTTTCGCCAGGGAAGTGCCCCCGACCTGCCCCTGGAGGACGACGAGCGCGGGGAGTTCGACCTGGTCCATGCGCGCTTCCTGCTCGAACACGTGCGCGATCCGTCGGGCGTGACGGCCTCGTTGATCGCCGCCGCGCATCCGGGTGGTCGCGTCGTGCTCGTCGATGACGATCACGAACGCCTCGCGCTCTGGCCCGAGGTGCCCGCCGTGAGCGCGCTGTGGCGCGCCTACATCCGCACCCATGATCGACTCGGTCACGACCCCTTCGTGGGCCGTCGGCTGGCCCAACTGCTCCACGAAGGCGGCGCGCTTCCGACCCGCGTGACCGTCGTGCCGTGGGCGTCCTGCGCCGGCTGCGCGGATTGGCCGGACATGGTGAACGACCTCGCGGGGGTGCTCGGCGGCGCCCGCGCGCTGATGCTGGCTGCCGGCGTCGCGTCCGACACCCATGTCGACGCGGGCCTGGACGAACTCGACCGCTGGAGCCGCCGCCCCGAAGCGTCCCTGTGGTACGGCCTCTGCTGGGCCGAAGGACGCACTTGAACGAGGAGAGTGCCGTGTCCCCTTCCATCGCCGTCGCCCCGCGTGTGCTCGTGGCCGACGAAAGGCCCGAAGTGATCCAGTCGCTCCGGTTGCTCCTTCAGGGCGAGGGGTTCGCGACGGACAGTGTGGGCTCGGCGCGAGGCGTGGTCTCCGCCCTCGAACAGCACGACTACGACGTGCTGATCATGGACGTGGACTACGCCGAGACCGGCGTGAACGGCTCGGGTCAGCCTCTGCTCGATCGTCTCGCGGACCGCGAGCCGACCATGCCCATCGTGGTCCTGGCCCGGAGCAACGGCGTCGAAGGCGCGATCGACGCCGTGCGCCGCGGCGCGACCGACTTCGTCGAGACACCGTGGGACAACGCCCGGCTGCTGTCCACGCTGCGGACCCAGGTCGAGCTGTCCCGCGCTCTGCGCCGCACGCAGCGCCTCGAGGGAGAGAACCGGTTGCTGCGGCCCGTGGGGCAGGCGGGGCTCATCGCCGAATCGCGCGCCATGCGCAAGACGCTGCGCCTGATGGAACGCGTGGCGCCGTCGGACGCCAACGTGCTCGTGACCGGTGAACACGGCAGCGGGAAGGAGGTCGTGGCGCGCTGGATCCACGGGGCGTCGGGCCGGGCCGAGGCGCCGATGGTCGTGCTGGATCCCGGCCGCCTGCCCGACGGCCTCTTCGAGCGCGAGATCTTCGGTCACATCCGCGGCGCGCTGCCGGACAGTGATGGCGAGCGCGTGGGTTGTTTCGAACTCGCCGACGGCGGCACGCTGTTCCTCGACGAGATCGCCACCATGGCCCTGTCGCACCAGGTGCGCCTGCTCCGCGTGCTGCAGTCGGGCGAGGTCCAGCGGCTCGGGAGCGGCAAGAGCCGCCGTGTCGACGTGCGCGTGATCAGCTCGACCAACGCGGACGTGTCCCGCGCGGTCCATGCCGGTGCCTTCCGCGAGGACCTGCTCTACCGCCTCAACACGGTCGAGATCACGGTGCCGCCCTTGCGCGAGCGGCGCGAGGACCTGGAGCCGTTGACGCACGCGTTCCTGGAACGCACCACGGCGCGCTACGGCCGTCCGACCGTGGCCCTTGCTCCCGCGGCCCGAGACGCCCTCTTCGACCATCCCTGGCCCGGCAACGTGCGCGAACTCGAGCACGCCATCGAGCGCTCGGTGCTGCTGTCGCGAGACGGAGTGATCCAGGTCGATGACCTCGGCCTGCGCGCGCCCAGCGAGGGCATGCCGGTGCTCGAGACGATGACCCTCAACGCCGCCGAGAAGATCCTGATCCAGAAGGCGCTGCTGCGTTGCGAAGGCAACGTGACCCGGGCGGCGGGGGCCCTGGGGCTGAGTCGTTCGGCCCTGTACCGGCGTCTCCAGCGCCACGGGCTCTAGATCCGCCTCTTCGCCTCGCCTGGGCGCGAGCGGGCGGAGCCGACCTGGGGGATGATGGCGGCGGGGCAGTCGCGCGGTCCGGCGCGAAGACAAACCGGACTTTCTGACGGAACGCTGCCCCGAGGGCATCCCTGGAGACGATGACGCGTCCCGATCCAGCCCGGCCGGCGCCTGGGCCCGAGGCGGGGGACAGGAGTCCTCCATCGACGGGTCTGCCTGCCGGCACCGACCTGGGGCAGCTCTGGCGTGAGCACCGCTCGTGGCTCGCGGCCGTGCTGCTCGCCCACGGGGACCGGGACGCCGATTTGGAGGACCTGCTCCAGGAGGTGGCGATGGCCATCGTGACCCGCATCCACGAACTGCGTGATCCCGGCGCCGTGCGTCCGTGGCTCCGTACCGTGGCGGTGAACGTCGGCCGCATGTCGGGACGCCGCGAGAACCGCCGACGCGATCATGTGCGCCCGCTCGACACGCTGCCCGCCGAGCCCTTCGATCCCGGCGCCGCCACGGCCGACCACCAGCTGGCCGAGCGCGAGGATGCAGACGGTCTGCTCGGGCGCGTCGGCCGACTGCACGCCGACTACCGCGAACCCCTGCTGCTGCGCTGTGTCGAGGGCATGAGCCAGAAGCGCATCGCCGAGACCCTCGACCTGCCCGAGACGACGGTCGAGACGCGCCTGGCCCGCGCCCGTCGCATGCTGCGCCGCGACCTGTCCGCCAGCGACGACGCCTTCCGCTGGAGCACCCTCGACGCACGTGAGGAGACACCATGACGCACACCGACGAGTTCGAGCTGCTGCTGGCTCGCGCCATCGATCGCACGGCCGACGCCGACGACTGGCGCCGCCTCGAGACGCGCGCGGACGGCGAGCCGCAGGTGTGGGAGGAGCTCGGTCGCAGCCTGCGAGACGACGGTCTGCTGCGCGGTGAAGTCGCCGCCCGCCTGTCCGTGGCCTCCCGCGTGGAGTTGCCCGCGCGGGCAGGGACCACGGGTCGCGCAGGGACCACGGCCCGCGCAGGGACCACGGGCGCGCCCGCGCCGATCACGCCCCCGCACCCGTCCTGGCGGGCCTGGAGCGGCTGGGCCGCGGCCCTGCTGCTCGGCCTCGTCTGGTGGGCCTCGCCGCAGGCGGCGCCCGGACCCTTCTCCGACCCCGGTCCCGCCGGCACGCTGCGGTCCGATCCGGGCCGCGCGCCGGTCGAGCGCGCCTGGCCCGGGGCCTCGGGTCCCCTTGCTCCTGTCGTCGACGCGCCGGCCGTCCCGGTCGCCTATTCGGGCGCGGAACCCGGCTCGGCCGGTGCGTTCGACCTGAGCATGGGCTGGACCGACCCGGTCACCGGCGACACGATCGTCGGCGAACTCCCGTCGCTGCTCCTCGACACGGTGCCGGCCCCGGACGGCAAGGGCTTGGACGTGGTCTACGTCCGCCGCCTGGTCCAGCGCGCCCGCGTCGACAGCGTCTACGCCATGGGCAATGACGACCTCGGCCGTGCGCGCCCCGTGGCCGTGGAGCCCGCCGTGCTCGTCGTTTCCGAGACCTTCTGAATCGCTGCGCGCGACGGCTGCCGCGCACGCACCGACCGCGCCCCTGACCGCACCGTCCTCCGGAGTGATCCGATGCTGCTGAGACACCTGCCCCTGGCCACCCTGGCCGTGATGCTCCTCGCTCCCCTCCTGCCCGGCCAGGATGCCGACGGCGACCACGAAGCCGAACTCCTGCGCCACCAACTCCTGCAGCACGAGCTCCAGCAGCAGGAGCGCGCCGAGCGCGCCCATGCCGCCTTGCAGCGGGAGCGAGCGGAGGTCGAGGTGGAACGGGCCCAGGCCGCCGAGGGGGCGGCGCGGTACCGCGAGGTCGCCGAGGCCCTGCAGCGCGCCGACCGGTACGACGAGGCGCGCCACGCCTACGATCTGCTCGCAGCCACCGGGGCCGGCGAACGCGCGCGTCTCGACATGCTCCTGGCGCTCGGGATGGTCGATGAGACACGACCCATGATCGGCATCACCACGCGGGCCGTCGACGAGGGTCTGTCGCAGCACCTCGGTGTCCATCCGGACGAGGTGCTCATGATCGCCGAGGTGATGGAGGGCATGCCCGCCGAAGCCGCCGGCCTGAGGCCCCACGACATCGTGCTCTCGGTCAACGGCATCGCGCCGGTGAACCTGGCCGTGTTGCGGGAGGCCATCACCGAGGCCGGCGATGGCGGTGAGATCGCCATCGAACTGCTGCGCGACGGCAACCGCGCCCAGCTGATCATCGGCGTGCGCGCGAGCGAGGTCGGCCAGCCCGGCACGAACGAGGAGCTGGCCCGCCGCATGCTGCAGGAGGCCGAGGCGGCCCAGGTGGACGCCCGGCGCCGCGTCGACCTGGAAGAGGTGCTCGCGCAGGCCCAGCGCCAGATGAGCGAGCAGCGCATGGTCCAGGAGGACGAGCGCGCGTCGGTGCTCGAGGCGCTGGCCAGGGCCCAGGCCGAGCTGGCCCTGAGCCAGAGGCAGGAGGCCGTCGAGCGCGACATGCGCATGGCCCAGAGCGCGGAGAGGCGGGCGCTGCTCGGGCAGCTGTCCCTGGCCCACGACCAACTGCTCCGGCAGCTGAACGACAACGAGGTGCGCTCGGCGGACCTCCGGGACCGCATGTCGGCGGTGCTGGAATCCGGGCACCCCGACGTGGCCGCGGATCTCGGGCACGAGCTGGGCGCGCTGCGGGGCCACGCCGAGGAGCTGCACGCCGAGCTCGCCGAACTCACCTCGCGCCTGGATCACGAGCGGAGCCAGACGGCGTACCTGGGCGCCCTGGGCGCCGGTCGCACGCTGATGCTCCCCTCGGCCGGCTCCGTCGGCGGCAAGGCCGGCACCGAGCAGCGGCTGAACGTGATCGACGATCGGCTCGCGGGCATCGAGGACCGGCTGGCTCACCTCACCGAGCTCATCGAGCGTCTCGTGCCGCACGAACGCGACCGCTAGCCTGGACTTCTCACCAGCTTCTGCTGCGGAATCACCAGGACCTCCATGGCTGCGTCGAGCGGCGCGGTCGATGCTCGACGGGGTGTGCACCCCGCCTCCGCGTCGACCACGCCGCTGCTCCTTGCCACGAAGGCCC
>JAJDER010000084.1 GCA_029259725.1 Planctomycetota bacterium
TGGCGGCCTATGCGTCGTCGATGCTGACGGCGGCGCGGCTCAACGACCGCAACGTGAACGCGCTGAACGACACCGCGCATGCCTACGCCCTGATCCTCGCCAAGGAGGACCGGCCCGGTCTGCGTGCCGAGGCGCTCGGGCTCGTGCAGCGCGCGGCGCGTGTCCTGGCTCCACCGCAGGGCTCGGTGTGCGCCGCCCCCACGAAGAACCGGATCTACCTGTCCGCGTGCCACGACACGGCACGCGAACTGTACGAGAGCGGCGGAGATCTCCAGGCCGCCGCCGCCGCCGCACAGCGCTCCCTGGACGCCCTCCGGCCCGGGGATCCTCGCCACGACCTGCGCGTCGCGACGGTCGAGCGCCTCGAGCTGCTCCGCGCCGACCGACGGGAGCAGGCGGAGCCGCCGGGCACATCGGACCCGGGAGAGCCGCCCGATCCGGTGGAACCGGTGGAACCGGTGGAACCGCACCAAGGCTAGCCGAGCGACGTGCCGCTACGGCACGATCTCCATGACCACCCCGTTGCTGGCCGACGCCGCCACGGGTGCCTGGGGCCCGGCGCCTCGATCGAGGATCATGGCCTGGAAGGTGAAGGCGAGGCCGGCGAGCCCCGGGTCGGGCGGAATCTCGAAGGCGAGGGTCGCGCCGCCGTCGCCCGGGACGCCGGGCACGCCGTCGGTGACCAGACCCACGACCGAGAGGATCTCCTGCATCGCCAGCACGCCCGCCGCGCTGACGCCGGTGCCGTAGAGCAAGCCCGCGGCCGAGCCCCCGAGAGCGTCGTCGAGCACGAACTCGATGGCGCCGCCCGGAGTCGAGTACCCGAGGCCCGCGAGCCGTGGGAAGAAGCCGCCACTGCCGACCTTGCCGTTGCCGAACGGCGTGAACGCGTGCTTCTGGTTGAGCAGGATCGAGAGCGTGTCCGACGTGCCGTGCACGAGGACCACGTCCGTCGCCCCGTCGCTGTTCATGTCGGCGAGTATCGGGCGCAGCGCACCGAAGAGGCCCACCGAGGACAAGCCGGGCACGGACTGGACGTCGAAGTCGCCGCTGCCGTCGCCGATCAGCGTGCGCACGAAGGCCTGATCGAGACTGCCGCCCTGCGACGCGTTGGAAGAGACCAGGTCCAGGGCCGGGTCGCCGTTCAGATCGCCCAGACGGAGCGCCCCTCCGCCCACGCTGCCTGCCTCGGCGGAGAGATCCGCGAGCTCGAAGCCACCTCCAGCCTGGCCCAACGCCAGCAAGAGGCGACCATCGACCGCCCCGATGGCGAGATCCAGCAGACCGTCACCGTCGGCGTCGCCGACATCGAGACTGGCCACGCCGTCGGGCCAGCTCGTGGGCAGCGGGAAGATCGTGCCGACGAGCGGCACCGCTCCGTTCTCCAGGATCATCAGACCGCCCTGACCGCCCGCGCCCAGGGTCACCGTGGTGATCAGGTCCGCGGGCGGTGTGCCCAGCAACTGCGTGGCCGCCAGTCCGCCCGAGAGACGTCCGCCCGGAGGCAGCGGGATCGAGAAGCCCCCGGTGCCGATGGTGCCGTTGCCGAACCCGATGAAGACCCGCAGGGCATCGCCGCTCCCCGCACCGGTGTTGAGCACGACGACCACGTCGAGGTTGCCGTCGCCGGTCACGTCCGAGAGCGCGTGCTCGCCACCCCGCGGCAACGGAAGGTACTGCGTCTTGGCGAAGCCGCCGAGACCGTCGCCGAGCAACAGGGACAGGCTCGCGAAGACCGTCGGGTTCAACCCCGCCGAGTCCTCCCAGGCGTTGTAGACCACCGCGTCCAGGTTGCCGTCGTTGTCCATGTCCCCGAGCAGCACGCGGCGCGGGCCGCCTTCCCAGAGCGCGCCCGGAGGCAGCGTGAGGGGATCCAGATCATCGATGTCGGGCACCACCTGGGTGGTGGCGATGGCGCCGGTCCCGTCGCCGAGCAGGATCATGAGCGCGTTGTCCTTGATGGCCGGGAGCACGAGATCGAGCCCGACCGCGGGCGCCCCGTCCCCGCCGCCGCCCCCGTCCACGTCGCCGACGTCCCCGTCGCCGGGCTCATCGCCGGTCAGGAACTGGTTCGGCGCGGGATCGAAGAAGTTGCCGGTCCCGTCACCCACGAGCAGCGCGATGAAGGTCTGGAACTGTTCCTCGCCCGCGCCCTGCCCGGCGAGCAGGTCCTGGTACCAGACCAGCACGCAGTCGATGTGCCCGTCGAGCACGCTGGGCGCGAAGTCGTCGAGCACCGGTGCGACGCCCTTGCCGGAGTATGCCGTGCCGAGCAGGTTCGCGTCGAAGCCGCCGTTGCCGTCGCTGAGCAGGATGGTCAGCTCGAACGGCGGTTGCTCGGCGGCGAAGGTGTCCGGCGCGTGGGAGATGTTCTCCGAGGGCGTGTAGATCGCGTCGAGCACGCCGTCCTCGTTGGCGTCGCCGAGGGCGCCGAAGGTCGGGTGGATGCCGTCAGCCGACGGAGTGTCGAAGCCCGTGAACACACCGGAGGGTGCGAAGTTGCCCGCGCCGTCCCCCACGAAGAGCTCGATGCGGCCCTGGGGCGTGCCGCCCGGACCGTCGTCGAAGCCGTGCACGACGACGAAGGCGTCGTCGAGGGTGTCGCCGTCGAGGTCCCCCACGAGCACCGACGCGAGGGCCTGCCCGCTGGCGAAGGTGCTGGCCACGGTCAGCCCGCCGAGGCCGTCGCCGAGCAGCACCGTGGCGATGCCGTCCTCGAGCCCGGGGCCCGCGGCGAGGGCGCCGCTGGTGGTGATCACGTCCAAGTTGCCGTCGTCGTCGACGTCGGACAGGGTCAGGTCGGTGAGGAAGGCCACCGGCGTGAAGCTGGCGAAGGCCAGCGAGCCCGAGCCGTTGCTGAGCAACACGGTCACGCCCGCCGCGCCGGCCACCGCCGCGTCGGGCACGGTGTCGTTGTTGAAGTCCCCGGTCTCGACGCCGATGGGCGCCGAGTCCATGGTCAGCGGAATGACGATCTGTGCTGCGAAGGGCGGCTCACCGGGGAGGTCCTGGCCGAGCAGCAACGAGAGGTCGTCGGTGCCCTTGTTGGCGGTCACGACGTCGTCGAAGCCGTCGTCGTCGAAGTCGGCGTGGATGGCCTGCTGCGGGTTCTCGCCCACGTCGAAGGTGAAGCCCACCGAGCCGCCACCGAGCTCGAGATCCTGGACGCCGGCGCCCACGCCGCCGGTCTCGACCTGGTCGCCGTTCTCGCGCGGCACGACGACCACCGGTTCGTCGATGGCATCGTCGCCGTCGGTGCCCTGGGGCTTGACCACGGTGACCTGTCCGGGTCGCCCCTCGAGCGCGCCGGTCAGGGCCAGGAAGGGTGCCTTGCCTTGCGCGCCCGCGAGAGTGAGGACGTACGACGCGCCGCGGTCGGCCCCGCCGTCGTCGTCGCCGGGTGCGCCGACCACGAGGTCGGGGCTGCCGTCGCCGTCGAGGTCGTCGAGCGCCGTGAGTCCGGAGCCGAGGCCATCGCCGGATTCCAGCGGCAGGCCGAAGCCGCTCTGCGTCGCGGAGATCTTCTGGGCACCGAAAGCCGCTCCGCCCGAGGACAGGTACACGATCCACACCGCGCCCGTGTCCGGAGACTCGTCGTCATCCCCGGGCGCGCCCACCACGAGGTCGCGGCGACCGTCCTTGTTCATGTCCGCGATCGAGGTCACGCTCGCGCCGAAGCGGTCGCCGTCGTCGAGGGGACCGATGAAGGCGCCGCCCCCGCCGTTGACCAGGACCTCCCCCGCGACGGTCCCGTCGGCCGCGAGTCGCAACGCGAAGACCGCTCCGCGTGCGACGCCACCGAGGGCGAGTTCGTCGGCGCCGACGGCGAGATCCGGCACGCCGTCCTTGTCGATGTCGCCGAGACCCGCGAGGCCCGATCCGAAGCGCGCGCCGGGTTGCAGGTTCTGGACCAGACCGCCCGCGTTGTCGCTGATCTTCTGCTCGCCCTGGACCGTCCCGGCGGCGTCGAGGAACAGGATCCAGACCGCGCCTTGTCCGCTCCCGCCGTCGTCGTCGAAGGGCGCCGACACGGCGAGCTCGGGCAGGTCGTCCCCGTCGAGGTCACCGAGTGCGGCGACCGCCCAGCCGAAGCCGTCGAAGGGCGAGAGCGTGCCGCCGAAGCCGCCGTTGAAGCGGTCGATCTTCTGCTCGTCGATGACGGTGCCGTCGGCCGCGAGGAACAGGACCCAGGTGGCGCCGAAGTCCATGCCTCCGTCGAAGGGCGCGCCCACGGCGAGGTCCGGCACGCCGTTGCCGTCGAGGTCGCCGAGGCCGGTCACGCCGTTGCCGAACCGGTCGCCGTTGGCGAGGGAGCCGCCGAAGCCGCCGGAGCTGGCCGAGACCTTCTGCTCCCCCTGCACCGTGCCGTCGGTGTCGAGGAACAGGATCCAGACCGCGCCCACGTCGCTGGCGGCGCCGAGGCTGCCGCCGTCATCGTCGAAGGGTGCGCCCACCGCGATGTCGTCGATCCCGTCCCCGTTCACATCGCCGAGCACGGCCAGGCTGCTGCCGAAGCCGTCCGCGTCGTCGAGCGGTCCGCCCAGACCGCCCTCGAGCGCGCTGATCTTGGACGTCGAGAGCACGTCCCCTGGGAGCAGGTCCTGGCCCTGGACCGCCGGTCCGAGGGTGCAGAGAGCAAGGACCGCGGCGGCGCAGGGCGCGCCTCCGTCGCGGCGAAATGTCATGGATCCCCCCTGTGACTGCCTCCCGTGCCCCGCAGGGCGCCCTCGAGCGCCCTCTCCGGACATATCAGTCTAGACCGAGATCTGCCGGAGCGGACCAAGGAACCTCTCGGCCCGTAGGATCGATGCGATGGAGCGCGGTGACTTCACCTCGGTCGCCCAGGACTACGCCGCGACCCGACCCGGCTACCCGGCGGCGCTGGCGGACCGGCTCGTGGCCCGCCTCGGTTTGCAGCCCGGGGACCCGGTGGCCGAACTCGGCGCCGGCACCGGGCTCTTCACGCGGGTGCTGGCCGGTCGCGGCCTGGACGTGGTCGCGCTGGAGCCCAACGCCGCCATGCGCGCCGAGGTCCCGCCCCTGGAGGGGGTGCGGGTGCGGGCGGGAAGTTTCGCGGAACCCGGTCTCGCGACGTCGTCGATGTGCTGGATCGTCGCCGCCCAGTCCTTTCAGTTCGCCGACGCGGAACGCGACCTGCCGCGCTTGATCGAGGCGTTGCGACCGGGTGCCGCGCTGTCGATCATCGGCAACCTGCGCGATCCGGAGCATCCTGCCGTGCGCCTCCTGACCGGGCTGTCGGCCCGCCACGTGCCCCGGTTCTCGCCCTCCGCGCATCTGCGTGATCCGCGCGCGTTGCTGCTTCGGTCTGGGCTCGTGGATCCCGTCCTCGACGAAGAGCACCACGCCGTCCCCATGACCCGCGAACGGTTCGTGGCGATGGTCTCGACCTTCAACCTGCTCGCTGCGGCGGCCGGCGAGGAGGCCATGGGCGCCTTGCTCGCGGATCTGGAGGCGGGCCTCGCGGCCTCCGGATGGCACCGCTGGGACATGCCGCTGCGCGCTCGAGCCGTGACCGCGTGGCGCCCGACGTGACGCTCGACGTGACGCATTGACGAGACCCGGGAGCGGAGGGACGATCGGGCTCCGAGGGCTCGCCTGCCTCGAAGCACGCTGTTCGTCAACGGGGAAGCACATGAGCAAGGTCTCGCCGCAGTTCCCGTCCCGTGTCGCCCTGGTGCTCGCGCTGCTGACCGCGGCCGCGGCCGGTGGCGATGTCCCACCCCTGGCGACCGAGTTGGTCGCCTCGGGGCTGTTCATGCCCGTGGGTGTCGAGTCCATCGCCGGGGACGGCCGGCTGTTCGTGCTCGAGCAGAACACCGGCGTGGTGCGCATCGTCGTGGACGGTGAGGTGTTGCCGACGCCCTTCCTCGACGTCAGCGATGACTTCGTATCCGGGAGCGAGCGCGGTCTGTTGGGGCTCACCTTCCATCCTCGGTTCGGCACCAACGGACGCGTCTACGTCTACTACAACGACGCCACCGGAGCCTCGCGGCTGGAACGCTACACCGTGGACCCGGGCAACCCCAACGTGGTCGATCCGTCCAGCGCGCAGATCGTGCTGACCATCGAGCAACCGTTCACGCAGCACAATGGCGGCGCCCTGAACTTCGGCGTGCGCGACGACTACCTCTACCTCACCGTGGGCGATGGCGGGGACGGCGGGGATCCCTTCAACAACGCCCAGGATCCGAGCACGCTGCTCGGCTCGATCCTGCGCCTCGACGTGGATGGTGGCACCCCGTACGCGATCCCCCCCGGAAACCCCTTCGTGGGCGTGCCCGGCGCACGCGAGGAGATCTGGGCGCTCGGGTTGCGCAATCCGTGGCGGGCCGCGTTCGACCGCCAGAGCGGCGCCCTCTACGTCGGCGACGTCGGTCAGCAGAACCGCGAGGAGATCACGGTCATCTCCGACGCGCTGCCTCCCGGACAGAACCTCGGGTGGCGCTGCCTGGAGGGCACGCTGTGCACGCTCCTGCCCGGCTGCGGCTCGTGCCCCGAAGCGGGCATGCTGGACCCGGTGTACGAGTACTCGCACAGCGAGGGCTGCGCGATCATCGGCGGGGAGATCTACCGCGGCGCGGCCATCCCGGGGCTCAACGGCACCTACTTCTTCGGCGACTACTGCACCGGCGACGTGTGGAGCTTCCGGCTCGTGCACGGAGAGGTGACCGAGTTCACCGAGCGCACCGCCGAACTGATCCCGCCCGGCGCGACGAGTCTGGGGTTCATCTCGTCGTTCGGGCGCGACTCGGACGGAGCGTTGCTGATCGTGTCGCACCTGGCCGGTGAGATCTATCGGGTGATCGAGGCGCCCGCGCTCCCCGACTGTGACCTGGACGGGACGCCCGACGAAGCCGAACTGGCGGCGGGCACGGCCTTCGACGTCAACGGCAACGGCCTGCCCGACGACTGCGAGTTGGACCTCACCGTGAGTGCGCTCGTCGCCGGCGGCGTCACGTCGTTCAGCTTCGTCGGCGCGCAGCCGGGGCAACCCACGGCGTGGTTCTGGACGACGCGCGGTATCGGCCCGTCGCAGGCGTGCTTCTTCGGGGGCTCGGTGTGCCTTGACCTGCTGCTCCCGGTCACCTTGATGGCGCTCATCCCGGCGTCGCCGGAAGGCGCCATCGAGTTCGACGCGGTGCTCCCCGCCGACCTCAGCGCCCTGGAGAACGCGGTGATCTCGTTCCAGGTGCTCGTCGTCGACGGCCAGGACAGCGTGGTCTCGAACCCGGTGCAGAAGGCGCTGCAACTCTGAGCGGCGGCTGGCCGGCGCGGACCCACCGCGTCGCCGTGTGTCGTGCCGGGCGGTCGGGTGCTACCTTGCATCCATGGCCGACCAGCGCACACGCATCGCGGGATGGGGTGTCGTCGTCCTGGGCGTGTTGCTCATGGGTACGGCCTGGGCGGCGATGGCGGGGCTGTTCTTCATGCCGCAGGGCGGGCTGGTGCTGGTCGGCGGCGGCCTGGTGGCGTTCCTCGGGCTGCAGGCCGTGATCTTCCGCTGGTTGGGCCTGCGCTCGGCGGCGGATGCGTCGGCGGATGCGTCGGACGAAGCGGGCGGAGACACGCCCGCGGCGCTGCGGACCGGTGCTCCCGCCGCGGACGACGACGACTCGGACGGCGACCGCGACTGGCGCGCCTGGCGCGGTTGACCTCCGGCGCACGCCGCGGTCAGGCCGTGGTCAGGCCGTCCCGCGCGGTCCCTCGTCGGTCGCGTAGGCGCGCAGGCGTGCCTGCATCTCCGGGTGCCGGTCGAGGTGGGTCGTGAGCGCCGCCTCGTACGCCGCGAGGTACCCGGGCGGGTAGTCGTAGTGCCCGCCAGCCACCTGGAGGCCGGCGCAGGCCTCGAGCCAGCGCGCGTCCGGTTCCAGGCCGAGGAACGCGGCCAGCTCCTTCAGCGTGCCGGTCCCGAAGCTGGCCTCGTCGTAGCAGAAGAACTTGTCCGGGTGCTGCTTCCTCAGGTCGAGAAACCAGCCGACCGTCTCGACGAGGAGCGCGACCACCTCGGCCGGGCCGGCGTCGCGCTCGGTGGTGATGCGCTTCCAGTGCCCCGTCTTCATGTTCGAGAGTGCGCTGTGCAGCGGATTGCGGATCGGCATCAGGAAACGGATCGGCGCGCAGCGACGCGCGACCTCGCCGAGATCGATGTCGTGTTCGCGTACGAAGCCCGTGAGCCGCGCCGCGGACTTCCACAGCAGGCAGCGCACGTCGGGTTTGAGCACGCGCTGTCCGAAGCGCTCGAGGTACGGCTCGCGCATGGCGGAGCGGTCGAACGCGTGCGAGTGCATGATCGACCCGCCGTAGATCCCGCGGCGCCCGCCCTGCGAGAAGTAGATGGCTTGGCGCAAGACGCGCTCGTACTGGGCCTTGGTGGGATCGTGCAGGAAGGGCTCGGCCCAGGGCATGAAGCGGCGGCCGGCGTTGTTGAGCACCTGCATGTGCGGGTGCAGCGCCAGCGTGCTCGCCGTGAGCGTGGTCAGGTTGCGATTCGGCCCGAGCAGCATGCACAGCGACTTGACGTTCGAGGTGTCGAATGCGCGCGCGCGCAGCTTGTGCAGCGGGCGGCGGAGGTAGCCGCTGACGCGCACGCGCCAGCGGGGGGGCTTCTCCGGCGCAGCGCCGCCAGCTTGTCCAGGTGGATGCATCACCGCCTCACGTGTTGATGGCTTTCGCGTCTGTCAGCGCCGTGTTGCGTTGCTGGCCGCCACCGTACCACGCTGTCGTCGGCCTTCGCGCCGGGTGCGACGGCCTCGTCATCGCCGTCGTGGTGCCAGAGGGGGGACTCGAACCCCCACTCCCGATGAAGGGAAACGGATTTTGAATCCGTCGCGTCTACCGGTTCCGCCACTCTGGCCGTGCCGCTCGACGACACCGATCGCGGCGCGCCGAGGGCGCGGCGATCATAGCGAGGCGTCGAGAACGGCGTCCAACCCCACGCTGAGACCGACCGGCAGGCGCTGGACGGAGCGCAGGGCGAGGAGCAGCCCGGGCAGGTAGGCGGCGCGATCGTTGACGACGTGTTCCAGCGTGAGCGTCTCGAAGGGACCCGCGAATCGCACCCGCTGTTCCGCCAGGGCCTCTTCGCGCCGCTCGGACGTGATGGGCGGCGCGCCCCCGGCGGCCGCGGCGATGGCATCCGCCGTGGCTCGTGCGGTGCCTGACGGACTGTCGCGCTTGCCGGCGTGGTGGACCTCGTGGAGTCCGGTGCAGGGCAGCCAGCGCGCGGCCTCCCGGGCGAAGCGCATCTGGAGCACCGCACCGATCGAGAAGTTGGGGACCAGCAGCCCCGCGACACCGCCGGCCCGGCACGCCTCGCGGAGGGCCACGATGTCCGCCTCGACCAGCCCACTGGTGCCGATCACCGGGCAGACACCGGCACGCGCGGCCATGGGCGCGTGGACGCGCGTGGCCTCCGCCAGGCTGACGTCGAGCAGCACGTCGGCGCCGCCCTCCGCGAGGTCGGCTCGGGGAACATCACCGCGCACCAGCAGGCCCACGAGCACGAGGTCCTCGGCGGCTTCCACCGCGTGCACGGCGATCGACCCCAGACGCCCCGCGGCCCCCGCGACGACCACGCGGAGGGGGCGCTCGGGCGCCACCCGGCTCACGGCCTGCCGACCGGCACCGCCGAGTTGTCGCGCAGCACGTGATCCAGCAACACGGGCAACGCCATCCCATCGGTCCGCGCGGCCAGCGGCACCAGCGAGTGTTCGGTGAACCCCGGCAAGGTGTTCACCTCCAGGAAGCAGGCCCGACCGGTCTCACGTTCGACGATGAAGTCCACGCGTGCCACGCCGCGCAGACCGAGGGCCACGAAGAGCGCGCGGCTCACCTCGCGCATCGACTCGGCCGCCTGCTCCGACACCACCGCCGGGCAGATGTAGGCGGTCTGCTCCGACGCGTACTTGGCCCGGTAGTCGTAGAACTCGTGTCCCTTGGGATCGATGGCGACCAGCGGCAGGCAGTGCGGCACGCCCTCGACGCGCAACACGCCGCAGGTGACCTCCATGCCGTCGATGGCCTCCTCCACCAGCACCCGCCCGTGGCCGTCCTCCTGCCGCGCCCGCCGCACGGCGCCGGCCAGATCGGCGCGTTCGGTGACGCGCGTGACCCCCACGCTCGAGCCGCCGTTCACCGGCTTCACGAAACACGGCAGGCCGGTGACGGCGAGCACCCGCCCGATCGGGATCTCCGGACCGGGCTCGACCACTTCGTGGCGGGCGCAGGCCGCACCGAGCTTGGTCGCGGCGAGCTTCATCAGCTCCTTGTCCATGCCCATCGCCGAGGCGACGGGTCCGCTGCCGGTGTAGGCGATCCCCGCCGCTTCGAGCAGCCGCTGGACCTGGCCGTCCTCCCCGAAGGCGCCGTGCAGACCGATGTATGCGGTCGTGTCGTCGTCCGCCAACCGCGCCAGGGCCTCGCTGGCGGGCAGGTGCTCACCCGCGGCAGCGGCGGCCTGGGCATCGCTCAGCTCGTCGTCGGCTCGGCCGACGCACCAGCGCTCGTCACGGGTGATCAGGACCGGCCGGGCGTCATGGCCCCCCGCGCGCAGCCCGATGAGCAGGTTGGCGCTCGTGGCCAGCGAGACCTCGTGCTCGTTGGACGGCCCGCCAGCGAGCACCGCGACGCGCACCATCCGCCGGCCTCCCTGGCGATCGGTGACCGATCTCGCCGCCGTGCCCCGCCCGCCGGCTGCGGGGCGGCTCAGGCGCGGTCGTAGATCGGACCGACGTCGCCACGCACGAGGTTAGCGACGAACTCGTCCTGGTCCAGCGCGAAGAGCGGGCCGACCTCGAGCGGGCCGTCGGGCACGCTCAAGCCTGCGGCCGCCAGCCAGCGCCGTGCCTGCCCCACCAGCAGGTCCCTGGCCGTGGCCGGGCTGTCGGGCCCCCCGGCGTTCTTGACCGGGGCGAACTCGTCCTCGCGTCGCACTTCCTGGGTCACGGCTCGCGCCGCCAGCGGCAGGGCGTCGAAGACGAACATCTCGAGCTTGATGGCATTGGGCTCGCTCGGCGCCGTCGTCGTCCCGTCCGGGGCCACGGAAGGAACCTGCTTGTCCGCCCGGTGGACCGGGAGCGAGAGGCCGCCCGACAGCAGCCGCCGGATGAAGGACAGCGCGATCATGTGGATGGCGATGTTCCCGGCGCGGAAGCGCAGCCGCCCCTCGTCGTCCCGCTCGGCGGCGAGCGCGGGATCCAGGTCGGAGTACTCGATCACCCCCAGCGCGCCGTCGATGAGGCCGAGCACGCCGACCTTCTCGCCCGGCTCGCTCTTGGGCACCACCTTCGTCGACATCTCGGCCCCGGCCAGGGCGTGGTGTCCGATGAAGACGGGGTCGAAGACCTGGGCCAGAGGGTTGTCGACCTGGAAGTAGAAGACCTGTTCGATGCCGCGGCGTGCCATGTCGTCGAGCGCGCCGCTGCGCTCGAGCGCCGTGAAGCACCCGCCGTGGCCGTCGGGGCTGAGCGCGAGCCGACCACGCTCGGCCAGCAGCAGCCTGCCGTCGCGATCGACGGCCGGGAGCATGCCCTGCGTCAGGAAGGTCACCAGGTCGGGGTCCAGGCCGAAGAACCCCGCCTCGTGGAACGCGGCCACGGTGTCGTCGTGGTTCGCCCGGCTGGTCATGACGAAGTACGGCAGCTCGGCGTCGTAGCGGCGGCAGGCGGCCAGGACGCGATGGCTGTGATACGCGAAGAGCGAACGGCCGGTCACGGGCCCGACAGGGAAGCGTCCCTTGGGGCCGTCGTACCCGAGTCGCGTGCCCTGCCCGCCGGCGACCAGGAAGGCGGCGACCTTGCCGGCGCGGAGCAGGGACTCGCCCACCTCGCGCGCCTCGGCGTCGCGTTGACGATGGGCCGCGGAGTCACCGAGTTCGATCAACGCGGCCGGCTCCAGCGCGGGCGCGGTGGCGGCGGCGGTTCGGCCGGTGACCTCCGCGACCATGGTCGCGAGCCGCTCCAGGTCGAGCGCCTCGAGCTCATCCAGCAGGATGCCGCGTTCGGTGTCGTCGAGCTCGTCCCAGAAGCGCAGGACGTGCTCCTGCCCGTGGTCCGCGAGCCTCGGGCGCAGGGCCGCGAGGCGGGTGCCCGGGTCGGTGGCGGCCAGGGAGTCGCTCAAGGCCGCGGGTCTCAGGCCTCGTGACGGCGGAACGCCAAGCACACGTTGTGGCCACCGAAACCGAGGGAGTTGCTGATGGCGTGCCGGATCTCCAGTGCGCGGCTCTCGCCCGGCACGTAGTCGAGGTCGCAGCCTTCGCCCGGCGTCTCGTGGTTGCGCGTCGGGTGGATCAGGCCCTCGGAGATGCTGCGGCAGGTCACCGCCGCCTCGACCGCCGCCGAGCCGCCGAGGATGTGCCCGACCATGGACTTGGTGCTCGACACCGCGAGCTTGGACGCGTGGCCGCCGAACTCGCCATGCAGGGCGCGGGTCTCGACCAGGTCGTTGTAGTGCGTCGAAGTACCGTGGGCGTTGACGTAGTCCACGGTGTCGGGGGCGACGCCGCCGTCGCGGAGGGCGGCGCGGATCGCGCGGCGCGGCCCCTGGGCGTCTTCCTTGGGCTGCGTGATGTGGAACGCATCCGACATGGAACCGTAGCCGACGAACTCCGCGTAGATCCGGGCCCCGCGAGCGAGCGCACGCTCGCGTTCCTCGAGGATGAGGATGCCCGCGCCCTCGCCCATCACGAAACCGTCGCGTCCGGCATCGAACGGACGGCAGGCGAGTTCGGGGTTGTCGTTGCGCGACGACATGGCCTTCATCGCGGCGAAGGCCGCCATACTCAGCTCGGTGACGGGCGTCTCCGCCCCGCCCGAGATGGCCACGTCGAGTTCGTCGTACTGGATCGCGCGCAGGGCGGCGCCCAACGCGTGACCGGCTGCCGCGCAGGCCGAGTTGGTCGTGTACGCCGTGCCTTCGAGTCCGTAGCGGATCGAGATCCGGGCGGCGATCGCGTTCGGCATCATCTTCGGGATGAAGTGCGGCGACACGCGGCGCGGCCCCTTGGCCCGGAGCACATCGTGCTGCTCCTCGATGGCCATGATGCCGCCGATCCCGGTACCGAGGATGCACCCGATGCGGTCGCGAGCCTCGGCGTCCAGATCGAGACCGGAGTCGGCGAGGGCCTCGTCGGACGCGATCATCCCGTACTGCGCGAAGAGGTCGAGCTTCTTCACCTCCTGGGCATCGAAGTGCTCGTTCGGATCGTAGTCCGACACGAGCGCGGCGATCCTGCAGCGGTGCTCACCTGCGTCCCAGCGACTGAGCGGGATCGGACCGATTCCGTTCTCACCCCCGATCAGCCCACGCCAGGTGGACTCGAAGGTGAGGCCGAGGCTCGTGACGGCCCCTACACCGGTGATGACGACTCGACGACGAGACATGTCAGCAGGACCGCGCGGGTGGACCGACGGGTCAGGACGAGTGGACGCTGATGTAGTCGACCGCGTCCCCGACGGTCTGGATCTTCTCCGCCTCTTCGTCCGGGATGCTGATGTTGAAGTGGTCCTCGAACTCCATCACGAGTTCGACCGTGTCGAGCGAGTCGGCGCCCAGATCCTGGATGAAGGAGGTGTTGCGGTTCACCTTCTCCTTGCTGGCCCCCATCTGCTCGCAGACGATGGAGACGACCTTCTCTTCGATCTCCTGCGTGGCTGCCACGGCGTGTTCTCCAACAAGTGGGGGCCGGTCATCGACCCCGCGGAAACGAATGAGTTATCCGAGGACCCCGCGCCAAGTCAAGGCGTCGGCGACTCTCGGCGGAAGACGGTCTAGATGGACATCCCGCCGTCGACGACGAGAGTGGTCCCGGTGATGTAGGCGGCGTCATCGGACGCGAGGAACAGCGCAGCGCGCGCAATGTCCCCGGTTTCGCCGAGCCGTGAAAGGGGAATCTGCGCCAGAGCCCCCTGAGTGACCTCCGCGGGGAGGTCCTTGGTCATGTCGGTCTCGATGTAGCCGGGGGCGATGGCGTTGACGCGGATCCCACGGCTGCCGAATTCCTTGGCCAGGGAGCGGGTCAGGGCGTGGATCCCGGCCTTGGCGGCCGCGTAGTTGCTCTGCCCGGCATTGCCGGTGATCCCGACGATCGAGGAGATGTTGATGATCGTGCCGGCCCGCTGCTTCAGCATCGGCTTGGCGACGGCGCGGCAAGCGTACATGGCCCCCTTGAGGTTGGTGTCGATGACCCCGTCGATGTCCTCGTCGGACATCCGCATCAGCAGCGTGTCACGGGTGATCCCGGCATTGTTGACCAGAATGTCGATCGACCCCCACTTCGCGACGATCTCGTCGACGATCGCCTGGGTCCGGCCGGAATCGCGCACGTCGCCTGCGAAGGCCAGGGCCTCGTTGCCGCTCTGGCGGGCGGCGGCGGCACCGGCCTCGGCGCCGGCTTCGGTTGTCGCGGTCACCGCGACACGGCAGCCCGCGGCCGCGAGGGCCTCCACGATGCCACGGCCGATCCCGCGCGAACCGCCGGTCACGAGGGCGGTCTTGCCGGAGAGATCCGTCATCCTGTCTCCTCGCCTGGCCACCCCGCGAACGCGTCCAGATCAGCAGCCGTGGTGGTGGCCGCGACCTCGGTCTCGGTGTCGTAGCGACGCAGCATGTTCGTGAGCTGTCGGCCGGGGGCGGGCTCCAGGAAGCGCCGCACACCCTGCGCGAGCAGGTAGTCCATCGAGGCCTGCCACCGCACCGGCGATGTCACCTGGCGCTTGAGCAGAGCACGGATCGTGTCGGGATCGGTGGTGGGTTCGCCGGTGACGTTCATCACGACCGGCGTGGACGGCGTGCGCACCTCGGTGGCATCGAGCGCCTCGGCGAGTGCGACCGCGGCCGACTCCATGCACGGGCTGTGGAAGGCGCCGGCGACGGACAGCGGCACCGCCTTGCGCACGCCGTGTTCACGCGCGAGGCCGGCGGCGCGCTCCAGCGCCGCGGTCGTGCCCGAGATGGCGATCTGATGCGGCGCCAGGTAGTTCGCGGCGACGAGCACACCCTCACCACGGGCCGCGTCGCAGAGGGCCGCGGCGCTCTCCGCGGTGGCCCCCACCAGGCTGAGCATGCCGCTGGGGTTCGCCTCGGACGCGCGCTGCATGGCCTCGCCGCGCAGGCGCACCAGCTTCACGGCGGCCTCCAGGTCGAGCGCTCCGGCCCAGGCCAGGGCGCTGTACTCGCCCAGGCTCAGCCCGGCCACGGCCGTGACGGCGTCGCGATCCAGCAGCTTCCGGGCGGCCAGCGCTTCCAGGACCGCCAGGGACGTGAGCAGGATGGCCGGCTGGCACACGTCGGTGCGGTCCAGGGCGGCTGCGTCACCGCCGGCGATGGTGTCGCGCAGATCCAGGCCCAGGGACTCGGCTCCGCGCTCGTAGATCGCGCGTGCCGCCGGCTCGACCTCGGCCACATCCAGGCCCATGCCGAGGGTCTGGGCTCCCTGTCCGGGGAAGAGGATCGCGGCGCTCACCAGCGGAGCCCCACCGAGCCCCAGGTCAGCCCCGCGCCGAACGAACACAGCACGATGAGCTTGCCGTCCTGCCCCTCGAACCAGCCGCTGCGACGCGCTTCGTCCAGGGCCAGCGGGATCGACGCGGCCGACGTGTTCCCGTAGCGCTGGATGTTGACGAAGATCCGGTCCTCGTCGATCTCGAGCCGCTCGCGCGCGCCCTCGATGATGCGCTGGTTCATCTGGTGCGGGATGACGCCGCCCAGTTCCAGCTCCGGGTTGTTGGCCCGCTCGCGGTTCACCAGTTCGACCATCTTGTTGACGGCGAACTTGTAGACCTGTCGACCGTGGATCACGAGCTGGTGCTCGCGGGCTTCGAGCAGTTCGGGCGTGAGCGGCTGCCGCGCGCCGCCGGCGCGCTGGTACATGACGTCGTAGCCCTTGCCGTCGGCTTCCATGGAGGCCGAGAGCACCTCGCCGTGCTCGAAGTCGGTGCTGTAGATCACCGCGCCGGCGCCGTCACCGAACAGGATGCACGACCCGCGGTCGGTGTAGTTGGTGATGCGCGTGAGGCACTCGGCGCCGATCACCAGGATGTTCTGCGCCGTGCCGGCCCAGAAGAACTGGGCCGCGACGTTGGTGGCGTAGACGAACCCGGTGCAGCCGGCAGCCAGGTCGAACGCGGGGACGCCCTTCATGCCGAGCTCAGCCTGGATCTTGCAGGCGGTCGCGGGGACGTGCTGGTCGGGCGTGACCGTGGCCAGGATGATCAGGTCGATGTCGGAGGGCTTCAGGCCCGCATCCTCGAGGGCGATGCGACTGGCCGCGATGCACAGGTCGGAGGTGGACTGCCCCTCCACCACCATGCGCCGCTCCTTGATCCCGGTGCGCTGCGTGATCCAGGCGTCGGACGTGTCCACGAGCGCCGAGATGTCCGCGTTGGTGAGGACCTTGTCGGGAACGCAGAGGCCCGTGCCACGGATGCCGAACGCCGGTCTGCTCATGGGACGGTCTTCCCGCTGGACTGGGCGAGCCGCTCGAGGATATGCCGGTTGATGTCGTGCGTCACGGCCGACTGGGCCGCGCCGAGCATGTTCATCACCGCCCGCGCATCGGAACGCCCGTGGCCGATGATCACGGGCGCCGCGACGCCCAGCAGCGGCGCGCCGCCGTACTCGGCGTAATCGAGATGGGCGAACGCTTCGGAGATCGCCGCCCCGACCTCGGGCCGCGGCGGATGCACCTTGAGAGCGCCGAACACCTGTTCGCCGATGAAGGTCGCGAGACCCTCGGCGACCTTGAGGATCACGTTGCCCACGAAGCCCTCGCAGACCACGACGTCCACGCTGCCGCGCATGATGTCCTGGCCCTCGACGAAACCGGCATAGCGGACATCGCTGGCCTGGAGCAGGGCGTGGACCTCCTGGATCAGCGGGTTGCCCTTGCCCTCTTCCTCGCCGATGTTCAGCAGGCCGACGACGGGATCGGTCTTGCCGAGAGCGCCACGGCTGTACTCGTCGGCCATGATGGCATACTGGAGCATGTGCACGGGCTTGCAGTAGATGTTCGCGCCGACGTCGATGACCACGCACGGGCCGCTGCGCGTGGGCATGGGCGCTGCGATGCCGGGGCGGGCGATGCCCTTCAGGCGGCCGAGCACCAGCGACGCCGCGCCCACGACGGCACCGGTGTTGCCGGCGGAGACGAAGGCCTGGGCCTGCCCTTCGGCGGCGGCGCGCATGCCGAGCACGATCGAGGACCGCTTCTTGGTGCGGATCACCGACGTGGGGCTCTCGTTCATCCCCACGACCTCGGGCGCGTCGAGCACGTCGGCGGTCGTCAGTCCGGCGGCGTCGAGCAGTGCGCGGATCTCAGCACCGGGACCAGCCACGAGCAGCTGGTCGGCGCGCACGGTCCGCGACTCGACGGCGCGAGCGGCACCGTCGATCACGCACCCGGGGGCATGATCGCCCCCCATGGCGTCCAAGACGATCTTCACGTCGCGATCGGTGTCCCGGGAGACGCCGCGACTCAGGCGTCGAGGTAGTGGACGTCGCGGCCGCGGTAGTACCCGCAGTTGTCACAGGCGGCGTGCGGGACCTTGGTGGCACCGCAGCGATCACACTTGGCGGTCGCCGGCTCCACGAGTGCGAGGTGGGACCGGCGCTTGCGCTTGCGTTGCTTGCTGGTCTTGCGCTTCGGGACAGCCATCGCCTCGTGTCTCTCCGGGGTCGTACGTCCGGGCAGGAAAGTTGGGGCCCGGGTGGAAACGGCACACTCTAGCGGCTCGCCTCGGGCCAGAAAAGGCCCCGGGCGGCCCCTTTGCGCGATCTTCAGGCCCCGTCCGACGTGGCTCCGGCGCGTTCCAGAACGTCCTCCAGGGTCGCCTGCAGGTCCTCGGCGGGCCGTCCCTTGCCCTGGGCGAAGGCCGGCTTGCCGCCACCCTTGCCGCCCAGAGCGCTCGCGATCTCCCGCACGAGGCCGTCGGCGGCCAACCCGGCCTCGGTGGCCTTGGGGCTCGCCGCGACCAGGAACGCGCTGCTGTCGGCCTCGGGGACGCCCAGGATCACCAGGTCCGCACGGCTGCCGACATAGTCGGCCGCGATGTCCCGCAGCGTCTTGACCGGGACCCCGGGGACCACGGCCAGCAAGATCCTCAGGTCGTTCCAGGTCCGGAGGCCGCTGTCCAGCTTGCCCGCCGCGAGTTCCCCGCGGGCCTCCTCCAGCGCGCGGCGAGCTTCCTTGAGCTCGGCCTGGGTGGCCTCGATGCGCTCCTCGAGCCGGTCCGGCGAGGTCTTGAACAACGCCGCCGAACGCCGCAACGTGGATTCCTCGCCGCGCACGTGCTCCAGAACGCCGAGGCCGGTCCGGGCCTCGATGCGTCGGACGCCCGCCGCGATCGAGCCCTCGGAGACGATCTTGAGCAGGCCGATGTCGCCCGAGTACGCCACGTGGGTGCCGCCGCAGAGCTCGACGCTGTCGGCGCTGGCCTCGCCCTGCTGCGCACCGAGCACCTTGACCACGCGAACCTGGTCGCCGTACTTCTCGCCGAACAGGGCCATCGCGCCGCTCATCCGCGCCGCCTCGCGTCCCATCTCCTCGGCCGAGACCGGGCGGTTGGCCAGGATCCACGTGTTCACCCGGTCCTCGATGGCCGCGAGTTCGTCGTCAGTCAGTCCGCGCGGGAACCGGAAGTCGAAGCGCAGCCGTGCCGGCGTGACCAGCGATCCGGCCTGGGTGGCCTCGTCGCCGAGCACGGCACGGAGAGCGTGGTGCAGCAGGTGCGTGCCGGTGTGGTTACGCTCCGTGGCTGCGCGCGCCTGCCGGTCCACACGCACCGTCGCCGTCCCGGTGACGGGGTGCCCACGGACGACCACGCCGCGGTGCAGGGTCACGCCGCGCAGGGCGACGGCGTCGTCGATCTCGATGGCGAAGTCCGGCCCCTCGATCAGGCCGCAGTCTCCCACCTGGCCACCCCCCTCGGCGTAGAAGGGTGTCCGGTCGAGCACGAGGAGCACCTGGCCGTCGGTCTCGGTGTCGTCCACCACCGCCAGGATCGATGCCTCGATCTGCCGCTCGTCGCGGACGAAGGCCGTTTCGGGCAGGGCCCCCACGTCCTTGAGCGGACCCTCGTCGAAGATCGAGTCGGAGATCCTGCTCGCCTCCTGGGAGCGCCGACGCTGCTCGGCCATGGCGGCTCGGTAGCCCTCCTCGTCCACGCCCAGGTCGTGCTCATCGAGCAGCATGCGCTGCAGATCGAGGGGCAGCCCGAAGGTGTCGTAGAGCAGGAACGCCTCGCCGGCCGAGAGCTGCTGCTCCCCCGAGGCGCGCGCCTTCTCGGCCAGGGCGTGCAGTTTCTGGCTGGCGCCGAGGAACGTGCTGGCGAACTTCTGTTCCTCGGTGGCGATCGCCGAGGTGATCGCGGTCCGCGCCTCGCCCAGGTCGGGCCAGGCGCGGCGCATGGTGTCGATGATCGTGTCGGCCAGAGTGGCGAGCCAGGTCTGCCGCAGGTCCCCGCCGAGCAGGTGCCGATCGATCATCGCGCGGCGCAGCACCTTGCGCACCACGTACCCCTGCTTGGCGTTGCTCGGGCGCACTCCGTCGGCGATGCAGAAGACCGCCGCACGCACGTGGTCCGCGATGCGCCGCGTGCGCTCACCTTCCGGCGTGCCGAACGTCGTCCCTCGGCCGACGTGTCCGTGGATGGCCGCCATGATCGGCGCGAAGGTGGCCGTGTCGAAGTTGCTGGCCGGGATGGTGCCGGACTCCAGGGACTCGAGCACTCGCACGATGCGTTCGAAACCCATGCCGGTGTCGATGTTCCGCTGAGGCAGCGGCACGAGCTCGCCGCCGTCACGCCGCTCGAACTGCGTGAACACGAGATTCCAGATCTCGGTGAACCGCCGGCCATCGACGGCCGGGCCGCCGCGCGGATGCTCCCCGGCCTCGGGCGTCCAGTCGTAGTAGATCTCCGAGCAGGGCCCACAGATGCCGTTGGGACCCTGGCTCGGCGCCGAGGCCGGCCAGAAGTTGTCGTCCTCGCCGTAGCGGTAGATGCGGTCGCCGGGCACGCCGATCTTGTCGGCCCAGATCGCCGCGGCCTCGTCGTCCTCCTCGTAGACCGAGATCGAGAGCCGCTCGGCGGGCACGCCCCACACGTTGGTGAGCAGGTCCCAGGCCCAGGCGATGGCCTCCTCCTTGAAGTAGTCGCCGAAAGAGAAGTTCCCGAGCATCTCGAAGAACGTGTGGTGGCTGGGCGTGCGCCCGACGTTCTCGAGGTCGGGCATGCGGAGGCACTTCTGGCTGGTCGTCGCACGCGTGAAGGGCAGGTTGCCCTTGCCCATGAACTCGGCCTTGAACTGGTTCATCCCCGCCCCGGTGAACAGCAGGGTCGGATCGTTCTCGGGCACGAGGCTGTCGCTCGGGTGGCGAGTGTGGCCGCGCTCCTCGTAGTAGCGGAGGTAGGACTCGCGGATCTGATCGGGGGTCATGACCGGGGCTCGGGACGGGGGGCGGCGAACCGCCCGTTCTAGCAGGTCGCGGCCGAGTCACTCCAGCCAGGAGCGACCCAGCCGCGGCCGAGGACCGTCGGTCTCTCGAGCGTGGCCGCCCGCCTCAGGGCGCCTCGCCAGCCGCTGTGCGCTCGCGGGCCGCCGTCGATCCGCCGCCCGCCGCGGGCTTGACGTCCTCCTTGGGCACGAACGTCGCCCGGACCTTGTCGTCGATCTCCTTGAGCATCGCGGGGTTCTCGTTCAGGAACTCGCGCGCCCGATCGCGGCCCTGCCCGAGCCGGTCGTTGCCGTAGGACATCCAGGTGCCCGACTTCTTGATGATCTCGCGCTCGACGGCGAGGTCGAGCACGTCCCCGATGTAGGAGATGCCCTGATTGAACATGATGTCGAACTCCGCCCTGCGGAAGGGCGGTGCCATCTTGTTCTTCACCACCGTCACACGGGTCCGGTTGCCGACCATCTGGTCCTGCACCTTGATCGACCCGATGCGCCGGATGTCGAGCCGTACCGACGAGTAGAACTTCAGCGCGCGGCCACCCGTGGTCGTCTCGGGACTCCCGAAGAACACGCCGATCTTCTCTCGGATCTGGTTGATGAAGATCACGCAGGTCCCGGTCTTGGAGATCGTGCCGGTGAGCTTGCGCAGGGCCTGGGACATGAGGCGGGCCTGCAGGCCGACGTGGCTGTCCCCCATCTCGCCCTCGATCTCGGCCCGCGGCACCAACGCCGCCACCGAGTCGATGACGATGGCCGAGAAGGCGTTGCTGCGCACGAGCATCTCGCAGATCTCGAGGGCCTGCTCGCCCGTGTCCGGTTGGGACAGGATCAGGTTGTCGGTGTCGACGCCCAGCTTGCGGGCGTAGCTCGGGTCGAGCGCGTGCTCGGCGTCGATGAACGCGCAGGTCCCTCCCTGCTTCTGCGCGTTGGCGATCACGTGCAGCGTGAGCGTGGTCTTGCCCGAGGACTCGGGCCCGAAGATCTCCACCACGCGACCCTTGGGCAGGCCCGCCCCGCCGAGCCCCATGTCCAACGACAGGGAGCCGGTCGAGATGCCGTCGATCTTGACCTCGGGGCGGTCGCCGAGGCGCATGATGGCGCCCTGGCCGAACTGCTTCTCGATCTGCGCGAGGGTCAGTTCGACCTCGGCGGAGAGGCCCGAATCGCCGGTGCCGGCCACCGGCTTGGCGGCGATGGACTTGCTGGTGGTCTTGGGGCTCTTGCGGGGCGAAAGGGCCATGGACGACTCCTGATCGGCGCGCCGTGAAGGCGACGGTGAGGGCGGCTGGGGCCCGATCCGGCGGGCACCTAACAGAGACTTAACATGCCTCGACCCCGATCCCGAGCTCAAAAATCCGGATTCGCTGGCCAGCCAGGGAGACGCGTCCTCGCCCGGCCCGTTACTCCGGACTCTCCGTGTCCGTGGTCGGCGCCCCGAGGGCGACTTCGTGGACGTGAAGCCACCTGAGGCCGTCCGGGCAGCGCTCCAACACGGCCAGGCTCGAACGGCCCTGCGCCGGCCCCGCCCCGTCGTGCCACTCCTCGTAGACCGCGACCACCAGGGCGTCGGTCACCCGGCGCAGCCGCACGGCCTCGACCCGGATGCGGAACCCCGGCTGATCGCGCCGCGAGCCCCAGGCCTCCCGAAGGGAGCGCAACAGGATCTCGCGCGGGAGGCAGCGACCGTCCGGAGCGACGAGTTCGAATCCGCTCACGAGTGCCCGCTCGATCGGCGCGAAGGCTTCGCTCGTGTCGGGTAACGCCGCCGTGAACCAGTCGTCGAAGAACCGGTGCAGGCGCTCGATCTCGTCCGTGACTCGCGACAACAGGGCCGCGTCGCCCGACGCGTGGGTTGGAGAGCCCGTGGAGTCCACCTGGATCAGCCGAACGTCGCGGATCAGCCGGCGGCTGGATCGTGGGCGGTGGGGTCCTCGTCCTCGGAGCGCAGTTCGTTCATGACGCGCTTGCGATCGAAGATCAGGAAGACACCGCCGAGCAGGGAGATGAGCATGCTGGTCACGCGGAACGTCAGCGAGAGCGAGACCGCCAGGGCCCCGGCCACGCCCGCCAGCAGGAAGAAGTAGCGGAAGGCGGCCTCGCCGACACCCCAGCCCGCGGGCGCGATCGGTACGGCGGAGATCATCATGATGATCGGGATGATCGAGCAGTAGACGGTCAGGTCGAGGTCCTTGAGCGTCGTGAGTTGCTCGATCGTGGGGCCCTCGAGGTCGGCGGTGCCCGCGGCGTGAGCGGCGAGCCCTCCATCCGCGATCCCGTTCCCGAAGATCCAGATGCCCACGATGATGCACATGTGCACCACCACGGAGAGGAGCACGGCGACGCACACCACGCCGAGCTTGGTCCGGTAGATCGAGACGGCACGGTCGAGCTTGGCCAGCGCGTCGCTGAGCTTGCCGCTTCGCCCCTGCGGGAGCAGGCTCTTCAGCCGTGCCTTGATGCGGCGCGACAGGACGGCTGCGCCCCCGATCGCCGCGGCGGCCAGGAACCCATAGATGCCGATGGCCGCTTCGCCGTAGGCCGCGAAGTCCAACGGGATCACGACGGCTGCGATGAGCGCCAGCGAGACGATCCCGATGATGCGGTCCACGATCACCGTGACCACCGCGTCGGCACGCATGCCGGGGCTCTCGCGGGCGACGTAGAAGGCCTTGACGAGGTCGCCCCCCGTCAGGCCCGGCACGACGTTGTTGAAGAACACGCCGATGAAGCCGAGGCGGACGGCGTCCCAGGTCGTCGTGGGCAGCCCCACCGTGCGCATCAGCATCTGCCACCGCAGCATGGAGATCACGTTGCCGGTGAGGATCACGCCGAGTCCCAGGGCCCACTGGGCCGGGTCCATGTTGGCGATGGATGAGCGGATGTTCTCCCAGCCCGCCTTGTCCACGACGTACCCGATGAGTGCCGCCGCGAAGGCGATCTTGAGCACGTTGAAGATCGCTGAGCGACTCACGCGACGGGCCTCACCTTGCGCACGGCGTGGCGGGCCGAGGCCACTTCGTTGGCATACAGTCGGGCGACGGCGCGCAGGACTTCGCGGGCCGGGATGCGCAGATCGCGAAGTCCGGCCGCGGGCACCGGCGTGCCTTCGATCTCCACGTTCATGCCGAAGTGGATCAGGGCGCTGCGAGGCGAACGGGTCGCGATCGACACGGTGAGCTTGCCCTCCCCGACGTAGAGGTCGTCCCCGCGGACTTCCACGGTGATTCCGGCCCGATGCGCCACCCAGTCCGCAGCCAGTCGACCCAGCAGGCGCTGCCTCCACACCGCTTCACTCAGGGACAGGTCGCGGTGCTCGACGATCCAGTGGGCCATGAGCGGGCTGTAGATGGAATCCCCGGCTTCGGCGTCCTCCAGGTCGACCATGTGCTCGACGGGTACGTCGGCTTCGCCCTCGAAGAGCACCAGCACGTCGGCCGCATCGGGCGCGTGCTGGTCCACGAAGGCCGTGGCCAACTGCAGCCCGTCGTACCGCAAGGGCTCTTCGAGCTGGACGATGCGCATCACTCCACCTGGGCGAGGATGTCCCGCACCCTCCGACGAAGCGACGCGTCCGTGCTGTTGGCCAGGGGCTCGAGGAGCAGCGTGACATCGGCAGGCGGCAGGTCGCCGACGCGCGTCTCCATCGTCTCCAGCCCGGTCAGCAGCACCAGGGAATCGGGATCCCGGAGGAGCACGCCGGCGAGCAGCTTGAGCAGCACGTCGGCGGGGAGGTTCACGGCAGCGCGCAGGGCCTCCTCGCGCACGACCGGCGACTCGTCGCCGGCATGTCGGAGCGTCACCAGGATCAGTGCGTGCCGCACCGAGCCGTCCTCGTGAGCGGCGAAGGCCTGCTGGACCCGGCCGGTGCGTGCCAGGGCCTGGCTGGTGATGACGCCGGCGAGTTCAGTGGCTTCGCGAGCCCGGTTCCCCGGGAAACGGAAGGCGCCCAGCCAGTTGGCGAGCTCGATGAGCTCATCCTCGTCCGCGGTGTCGAGCTGATTCAGCAGCTCCTCGAGACGGCGCGTGCGCGCACTGAACGCCGTGGCGTCCAGCTCGTCGACCCGCCACGGCTCGGAGGGCCAGGGCGCGGCGAGCTGCCAGGCCGCGCGCAGCGCGTCCGCCTGCGCGAGGGCGACGGGATTGCGCAAGGACACCCGGGCCAGGTCCACGGCGGCGGCCGGACCGACGAGATCGCCTTCCGGCAGCGCTCCGAGATGCGCGATGGACTCGAGCGCCACGTCGAGGGTGCCTGGCGGCGCGGTGCCGGCGCGCATCGACGCATCGACCTCGAGCAGGTCGAGGCTCGTCGGTGCCGGCTTGAACCAGTCGGCCGGCTGCGGGAGCGAGCAACCGGTCAGGACCAGGGTCGCGAGGCCGACGAGGAGGGTGGAACGGGTGGCCATGATCGCGCCGATGACGGGGTGAGGCCCACGAGGCGGGCGGTCGGCGCGATTATCGGCCCGCGCCCGGTCCCTTCAAGTGCACGGCCTGAGCTCGTTCCATCCGGGACACGCGGCGACGGCGCGGGACGGCCCGGGATCCGGTGCGAGACGTGGTCGAAGCATGGTGGAGGCGGCGGGAATCGAACCCGCGTCCCAAAGCGCCCTTTCACGAGCCTCTACGTGCGTAGTCGACCAACTGGAGTCTCGCGTCCCCGGGCTCCGATCGACGGGATCACCGGTTCAGCCAGCCCGCTGGATCTCACCGACCTCCCGCAGGCGGAGGAGGTCAGCCAGCCTGCAAGTGGCGTCCGATCCGTCCCGCAGGCGGGGGACTGGGCCGGACGTGACTACCTGTTTCTAGGCAGCCAGAGCGAAGTTGTTGTTCGCAGTTAAGTGTTTCCAGGTGCTTTACGAGGGCCCTGGAACCTCGGCACGCCACCCGTGGAAGACGGCTACCCGGTCGAAACCTGGTCGCCCCCACGCGAGCCCGGATGCTACCACGACCGCCCCGGACGTCGGGCCTGGGCAGGGCAACCACCCGCGCCGGGGGCTCAAGCTCTGCGCCGGTGCGTCCGGTCCATTTCGCGCTGGGCTTCACGCTGGCGCAGGACCTGCCGCTTGTCGTGGCTGCGGCGCCCGCGGACGACGCCCAGTTCCGCCTTCGCCCAGGGGCCGGCGAAGTAGACGCTCAGCGGGACACAGGTCACGCCGGCTTCGTGCGTCTTGGCGATCAGCTTGCGGATCTCGGATCGGTGCAGCAGCAGGCCGCGCGGTCGGCGCGACGGCTCGCCCCCACTGGCGTCGTGGCTGTAGGGCTGGATCTCCATGCCCAACAGGGTGGCCTGGCCGAGTTTCAGCGTCACGTACGCGTCCACGAGGTTCGCGCGGCCCTCACGCAGGGCCTTGACCTCCGAGCCGTGCAGGACGAGGCCGGCCTCGACCCGGTCGAGCACCTCGTACTCGTAGCGGGCTCGGCGGTTCACGCAGACCGGCGTGCGGGCATCGCGAGCGTTTCCTTTCCGGGCGGCCATGCAACCCATCGTTTCCGATCGAGGTACGTCCAGGCAAGGCGGGGCCTTGCGCCGGTCGGTGGGCTGTGGACAATCCGCCGTCCGCTTCGTGCCGAAGTGGCGGAATTGGTAGACGCGCTAGATTCAGGGTCTAGTTGGGGTTAACCCAGTGGGGGTTCGAGTCCCCCCTTCGGCACCATCGCTCTCCCGGGGTGCGCCCCGCGTGCGTCAAGGCCCCTCGGCCTCGGCCGCCTCCGCGATCTGGTCGCGGCAGAGAGCCAGCGCTTCCGCCGCACCGGGCAGGGCCTGCCCGGTGGACAGCGCGCGCTCGAGCAACGCGGCCGCGAACTCCCAGCGGCCGTGACTCATGTGCCACCCGGCGACGTTGTCGAGCACGGCTGGATCCTCGGGCGAGCGGCGCAGCAGGTCACCGGCGGCTTCCTCGGTGAGCGTCTCCGGGCCGACCAGCCGCAGCAGGAGAAACCGGTTCAGGCGCGCCAGGCTGTGGCCGGGGTCCAGCGCAAGCGCGCGATCGAACGCAGCGAGGCCAGCGGGCGCTGCGGCCGGGTCACGAGACCCGAGCACTTCCACGAGGCGTGCGTAGCCGAGGTGGTTCCAGAGGTCGCTCGATTCGGGAGCGTGCCGCAGGCCGGCTTCGGCGAAGGACGCGTCGTCGGCCCAGGTCGCGCACCGCGCCGAGGTCGCCAGGCCATAGGTGCCGAGCAGGACCAGCGCCACCACGGCCGACAGGCGTGGGCGCGCGACGAGGCCGGCGCGGAGCCACCACGCGACCAGGGTCGCCGGACCGGCGGCGCTGGCGTAGAGGTACCGGTCGTAGAGCGGAGCGGCGACTTCACCGTAGCCGGTCGGGAAGCGCACCCACGGTGCCAGCATCCAGATCGTGCCGGCGATCAGACCCACGCCGAGCAGGGGCACCGGGAGGGCGCGTCGCCACGCGACCAGGGCTCCTGCGAGAACGCTCAGCCCGACCACCGCGCCCACCAGGACGGCCGGCTCACCCCAGCGCAGGACCTCGGCCACCGGGTGGAGCGGCGTGGACGGGCCGGGCCACAGCTGAAGGCGTACCAGGTCGGGCACGCTCGAGAGCCAGGTGCGCCAGCGGGTTGCAAGCAGGTCCGACCCCACCAACGCGTCGCCGCCGACCGCTCGAGTGAACAGCCACGCGCGGAGCAACAGCACGAGGCCGACGGCAAGGATCGGCACGCCGAGGGCCTTCGAGCGGGGCACGCCTCGGCTCGCGGCGAGGGGCACGGCGAGCGCGACCAGGAGCAGCGCCGATTCCTTGCACAACAGCGCGGCGACGAACAACACGCAGGGGACGAGGCTCGAACTGGCACGGGGTCGCTTCGCGTCGCAGAGGCCGGCCAGGCCCCAGAAGCCCAGCGCCGTGGCGGCCACATCGCTGCGTCCCGAGATCCACGCCACCGACTCGGCGTGCACCGGGTGCACGGCGAAGACCGCCGCGGCGAGGCAGGCCGGCCACCGGCCGAGGCCGAGCGCAACCAACAATCGGAACAGTCCGAGCGTGGCAAGAGCATGGAGACACACGTTGATCACGTGACCGACCCACTCGAAGGGGCCGTGCGCTCCGTTGGTGAGCCGATGCTCGGCTCGGAAGGAAAGCAGGATCAGAGGTCGCCAGAAGCCGGACGGTCCCACGGGCTGCTCGGCGGTGCCGAACAGGTCAGCCCCCCACAACACGTCCGTCGCCGCCGGCCCGGCGATGAGCGATGTCGGACCACGCAGATCATGGTCGTCGTGCACGTGCTCGAAGTGGCGCGTCTCGAGGAACGGCAACAGCGAGCACAGCAACAGCAGGGCAAGCGCCGCCGCGCGTCGCCGCGCATCGACCCCCCCACCCATCGCCGAGCCCTCGCTTGCCGCCTCCATGCGCCAAGTCTACCGTGAGGTCACCGACTGCCATGAACGCCCTCCTCGCCCTGACCCTCTCTCTCGCCGTGCACTGCCAGGTTGCCGAGGACCCCTCGCCACCCGGCGTGGCGCCTCCCGCCAGCGACGAGGTCGCGCCCGTACCGCTCCCGGTCGACGTCGAGGACGACGTCGAGGTCGAGGTCGTCACGGTCGGCGCTCCAGCGGCGAGCGAGCCGGTCGCGAGCCGAGACGTCGTCGATCCTCTCCGGGCGCGCGCCGACGGCATCCTTGCCCGGGCCGCGAGCTACCAGCGCGGCGACCTCCCCCCCGTCTCGCCGACCGGCCTCTATGGGCGCTTCTTCGTCACCGTGCGTACGGACGAGGGACGGGTTACGGCCGATGCCGAGCGCTGGTTCATGCGCGAACCCCAGCGCATGCTCACCGTGACTCGCCCGAGCCT
>JAJDER010000085.1 GCA_029259725.1 Planctomycetota bacterium
CCGCCGAGCGCGCGCAGCGCCGGCACGTAGATCAGGCAGCCCAGCGCCGAGCCCACCATGTTCACGGCGTACACGCGACCGACGCGCTCGCCGGCATCCCCGAGCGCCAGCGACACCGCCATGCCCGCGAAGACCATGGGCAGGATCAAGAGTGCGTAGTCCAGCGCCGCGGTGGCGATGCCCGCGCCGGTGTGCACGGCAACATCGGCCTCGCCGGCCTTGCGCGTCACCAGGACGTACGACACCGTCGCGGCGACACCGAACAGAGCGCACCACAGTCCCAGGCGCCCGGACAACGGCCGCGTCATCCAGCGTGGGCGGCACGCCACCAGCGTGCCCCCCGCCGCGAAACCCAGCATGGTGAAGGTCACCACGAGGTAGGTCAGGTGGTGCCAGAGCATCACCGAGAAGACGCGCGTCTGGACCAGCTGCAGCAGCAGCACCGACGCGGAGATCAGGGCCACGCCGGCCAGACGGCCCGGAGGCAGGGATCGACTCTCGGGCTCGCTCACCGTCCCTCGCCCGCTCAACCGGCCACGACGAAGTTGACGATGCGACCCGGCACGCAGACCACCTTGCGGATCGTCGCGCCTTCGAGCAGCCTGGCCACGTTCTCCTCGGCGCGGGCCCGGGCCTCCAGGCCGGCCGCGTCCAGGTCGGCATCCACGCTCAACGTCGCGCGCAGCTTGCCGTTGACCTGCACGGGCACGACGACCTGGTCCCGGACGAGTCGCGCGGCGTCCACGGCCGGCCAGGCCGCCCAGGCCAGCTCGTCGCCGTGCAGCACCGAGGCGTTGAGTTCCTCGGCCAGGTGCGGCGCGAAGGGTTCGAGCATGACCAGGAAGTCGCGGGCCAGGGCCGCCGGCATGCCGATGCCCTCCTTGGTGATCACGTTGACCAGCTCCATCATCGCGGCGATGGCGGTGTTGAAGGACAGGTCCTCGAGATCCCTCTCGACCTTGTCCAGACAGCGGTGGAACTCGGTGGCCACGGCCTCGCTGGGCGCGTCCTCGGACACCCGCCGGTTCCCGTCCTGGTCGACGAAGAGCCGCCAGGCGCGCTTCAGGAAACGGTGCGTGCCGGACAGGCCGGCAGTCTGCCAGGGCTTGGTCGCCGTCAGCGGCCCCATGAACATCTCGTAGAGGCGGAAGGCGTCGGCGCCGAAGCGCTCCACCATGTCATCCGGGTTGACCACGTTGCCCCGGCTCTTGGACATCTTCTCGCCGTCCTCACCCAGGATCATGCCCTGGCTGACCAGCTTGCGGAACGGCTCGTCGACGCTGACCACACCGATGTCGAACAGCACCTTGTGCCAGAAGCGCGCGTAGAGCAGGTGCAACACGGCGTGCTCGGCGCCGCCGACGTAGAGATCGACGGGCAGCCAGTGCTTCTCGAGCGCCGGGTCGATCAGCGCCTCGTCGTTGTGCGGGTCGATGTAGCGCAGGTAGTACCAGCACGAGCCGGCCCACTGCGGCATGGTGTTGGTCTCGCGCCTGACCGGCTCACCGCTGACCGGGTCGGTGGTCTCCAGCCACTCGGTCACGTTGGCCAGCGGGCTCTCGCCGGTGCCCGAGGGCTCGAAGCGATCCACCTCGGGCAGCACCACCGGGAGGTCGGACTCGGGCACGGTGCTGATCGAGCCGTCCTCGTGGTGCAGGACCGGGAACGGCTCGCCCCAGTAGCGCTGCCGGCTGAAGAGCCAGTCGCGCAGCTTGGTGTGCACGGCGGCCGTGCCCTTGCCCTCGGCCTCCAGCCAGGCGGTCATCTTCGCCTTGGCCTCGGCCACGCCCAGGCCGTCCAGGAACCCGGAGTGGATCGCGGGCCCGTCGCCGGTGAAGGCGACACCGTCATCCCAGCCCTCGGGAGGCTGGACGGTGCGGAGGATCGGCAGGTCGTAGGTCTCCGCGAACTCCCAGTCGCGCTCGTCCTGCCCCGGCACGGCCATGATCGCGCCCGTGCCGTAGCCGATCAGCACGTAGTCGGCGATCCAGATCGGGATCCGTTCCCGATTGACCGGGTTGATCGCGTAACGACCGGTGAACACGCCCGTCTTCTCCTTCGCCAGCTCGGAGCGTTCCAGATCGCTCTTGTGCGAAGCGGCGGTGCGGTAGGTCTCGCAGGCCGCCCGCTGTGCGTCGGTGACGATGGCGTCGAAGGCCTCGTGCTCGGGCGCGATGACCATGTAGGTCGCGCCGAACAGCGTGTCCGGCCGGGTCGTGAAGACACGCAGGGGCTCGGTCGCGGCGCCGTCGACGGGGAAATCCACCTCGGCTCCGACGGAGCGACCGATCCAGTTGCGTTGCAGGGTCTTGATCGACTCGGGCCAGTCGAGGTCGTCGAGCCCCGCGAGCAGACGGTCGGCGTAGGCGGTGATCTTGAGCATCCACTGGCGCATGGGGCGCCGCTCGACGGGGTGACCGCCGCGTTCGCTCTTGCCTTCGATGACCTCCTCGTTGGCCAGCACCGTGCCCAGGGCCGGGCACCAGTTCACGGCCACCTCGGCCTCGTAGGCCAGGCCCTGCTTGAAGAGTTGCAGGAAGATCCACTGGGTCCAGCGGTAGTAGCCGGGGTCGGTGGTGTCGACTTCCCGCGTCCAGTCGTAGCTGAAGCCCAGGGCCTGCAGCTGGCGGCGGAAGTTGCCGATGTTCTTGCGCGTCGTGGCCGCCGGGTGCACACCGTGCTCGAGGGCGTACTGCTCGGCCGGCAAGCCGAAGGCATCCCAGCCCATGGGGTGCAGCACGTTGAAGCCGCGGTGCCGCTTGTAGCGGGCCGTGATGTCGGTGGCCGTGTAGCTGAGCGGGTGGCCCACGTGCAGGCCCGCGCCGCTCGGATACGGGAACATGTCCAGCACGTAGTACTTGGGCAGCGACAGGTCATCGCGCGTGGCGTAGGTCCCCTGCTCGAGCCAGTGCCGCTGCCAGCGGGGCTCGAGGGCCTTGGGATCGTAGACGCCGGAGCGCTCGGTCATGGTGGTCACGTAGCGGGTGTCCGTGGGCCCGGTGCGAGCCGGGTCGGGGGGCCTGGGAGCGGGGGACGGCGAGAGGCACGCACGGGCTCACCAGTCCTGCAACCCGGCAGGATACCGTCGGGGACAGCCCGCCAGAAATCCTCTTGCGCCTCCTCCTCGGCCTGCCCTAGAGTCCTCCGCTTCGACGGCCGTGTCGCGAGAGCACCCGCGATACCGACGCTCGTGGGCGATTAGCTCAGCTGGTAGAGCGCCTGGCTGGCAGCCAGGAGGTCAAGGGTTCAAGTCCCTTATCGTCCACCATCCCGTTCCCGCCCCGGTTCGGGACAGGCTCGGGCGGGCGTCCATCCACCGCTCGCGACGTCAGTCCGCCGCCCGCAGCACCGTGACCGTCGGGCGCCAGGGCAGGCTGGCCTCGGCGCGCGAGCCGGTCGGGACGCCGAAGACCGCGACCACGTCGAGCAGGCCCGCCACACGCCCCCCCACCCGGGGCGGCACGCTGGGGTCCGCCGCTCGGCCCGAGGGCGGATCGGTCGGGAAGGTCATGATCACCACGGCGTCGGGAGCGGGCTGTTCGCCCGCACGCCAGGCGGTGACCGAGGGCAGCAGGTCGTTCAGGCCGCGCACGTCGAGGACCCAGTCGCGGGGATCGAGGGGCGGGCCGTGTTCCCGCTCGTCCGCGAAGAGCACCACCGTCGACCCGGCGGGCCACTCCCGTTCGAGCAGCGCGGCCGCCGCCAGGCGCGGGGGTTGCTCGGCGCGGTGCCACCACAGCGGGCCGAGCTCGCGCGAGCCGAAGAACGCCGCCGGCGCGAACCCCTGCCCCGCGATCAGCACCGCCAGGACCACGATCGCGGGCGTTCCGAACCGGTGGCACCCGGCGGCGAGCGCCAGCCCTCCGAGCGCGGCCAGGACAGCCATCGGCAGCAGCAGGAACCGCGCGTAGACGAAGCCCACGGGGAAGACGAAGAACAGCAGCGTCGACCCGATCAGGATCACCGCGAGGCGGTCGGGCCGGCTCGGGCCGCGCCCCGGCAGGTCCCGGGCCACGACCAGCCCCAGGACCGCGAGCGCCAGCCCCATCGGGCCCAGGGCATCGCGGAGCAGGCGCTCCACGAGCCGCGCCAGGCCCGCCCAGTCCGAGAGCACCCCGTGGTCGATCCGATCGACCTGCTCCACGCCGCCGTGCCACAGGTACACCACGTGCTCCCACCACAGCGACGGGCCCGTGAGCGCGCCGGCCGCGACGGCGTAGACGCCGAGCGCCATGAACGCGGTCGGCAGCAGCAACCGGGCCCCGCCCCGCGCGAAGGCCGCGGCGAGCACCATCGGGCCGAGCACGAAGGCCGGATCCTTGATCGCGACGGCCAGCCCCAGCGCGACGGCCGCGGTGCGGAAGCGTCCGCAGGCCGCGGCCAGCAGCGTGACGATCCCTGCCAACAACACGGCCGCGTCGACGTTCGTCGAGGTCGCGTGGTAGACGACGACATCGGCACTGCCGAAGACGAGCGCCGCGAACAGGGCTCCGGTGACGGCCGCCGGCACCGAGAAGCCCAGCCGCCGGGCGCCCGCGACGACGCCGGCCGCCAGCAGCCCGAGAGCCAGCGCGACCATCCCCAGCGAGCACCGGCGCTCCAGGGCCACCAGCGCGGCGATCCGGTCCCCGACCTCGAACAGGGCTTCCCGGCGCGGCCCGGGCGCGAGGTCCTCGACGCCGGCCACGACCTCGCCGAAGCCCGGGTCCGAGAAGCGCCCGGCGATCCCCATCAGGAACCCGCCCAGCGGCGGGTACTTGTCGAGAAAGCCCCCGCCCACGACGTAGGCGCGCTCGACAGCCGCCGCCGCGCGCACCGGGTGCACGCCATCCACCTCGGCCATGACGGCGCCCAGGGACGGCGGCCCCTGCATCCCGGCGCCGAACAGGACCACGGCCCCGGCCACCACCAGGGCGACGATCAGGGCCACGCGGCGATCCGGCGTCAAGAAACTCATCTCGTCTCGCGAGCCCGTGGATCCACCGGTCCACGGGCCTGGGCGGTCTGACAGAGCATCGCGCCCCCGGGCCGGCACGACAAGCACGACAGCGGCACTCAACTCAAGGGAGCACGCGTGTCGATAACGCTCGCGGTGACCGTCCCCATCGGTTGCCGGGCCACACCCCTGATAGGCACCCACGATACGATGAGCCCGCTCCGCAGCCGTTCCCGCCAGGGATCGCGGACGCTCCGACCGGCACACGGCTTCACCCTCACCGAGGTGTTGCTGGCCGCTACGATCGGCGCCGTCCTGATGACCGCTCTGGCCGCATCCGTCGGGACGTTCGCCGAAACGGTGGACTACCTGGACGATGAATCCGTCGCCGACGCCGACGTCGCGCTGGCCCGCATCGCGGCCGACGTGCGCTACGCCTGGCGTGTCGACGTCCCCACCCGTTCCGAGCTCGAGGTCGTCGACGGCAGCGGCGGCACCACCCGCTACTACGGCAGCAGCGGCGACCTGCGGGTGACCCTGCCCACCGGCGAGGACGGCGTCCTGCTCCCCAGCATCACCGCCCTGACCTTCGAGAACGAGGAGGTCGAGCGCCTGCGCGAGGGAGCGACCTCGACGTTCTCCGGCGTGCTGCATCGGCAGCTGCCCATCCTCGCCATCCCGAGCGGCCTCGAGCTGGAACCGGGCGACGCACTCGCCCTGTCCTTCCAGGTCGACAGCGATGCCGGCAGCGGTCGGATCTCCGGCGTCAGCGAGCAGGTCGTCGGGTTCACGCCCAGCGTGATCCACCTGCTCGTCGCGGCGGCCGGTCCCGGAGCGACGCTGAGCCTGGACATCATGGAGTCGCGTGCCCCCGCCGATGCGCGGCCGCGCCCCACGGCATCCTCGCTCAACTCGGTCCAGGCCCTGTCCGGCGCGCGCATCCCCGCGGCCACCGTCGGCGGCTCGTCGGTCTCGGGCGCCAGCACCTCCACGGTGTCCGGGGCCTCGAGCGTGTCCTCGCCGCTCTTCGACGCGCCCGGCACACCGGTGCCGATCAACATCTCCGGCGTCGTCTCCGAGCTCGAGCCCGGCGTGGCCTACACCGTCGTCATCCGCGCCGGCGGCAGCGACTCGACCATCCTGGCCGGCTACCCGGACACACTGAAGACCAGCGTGCAGAAGCAGTCGGGCGGGAACTGGGCGCGCCAGTCGCTGATCGTGCCGATGCTGGTGAGCGGCACCTACCGCACCACCAGCACGACCGCGTCCGAGGAGGTCTCGATGGTCCGCACCGCCGTCACCACCGACGACGGGATCCAGCGCATCGGTTCCGCCGCCGTCTACAGCCAGGTCCTGGCCGACGACCCCTGGCTGGGCGTCGTCGTCGGCGACACGGCCCCGGGATCCTGACCGTGAGGCACCTCCCCGAACCTTCGCGACGCAGCCCGGCCGGCTTCACCCTGGTCGAGGTCCTGCTGACCACGTTGATCGTCGGCCTGGCCGTGGTCGGCGCCATGAGCGCCATGTCCCAGGCCGCGACGACGAAGCACGTCCTCGAGGACGAGCCCCTCACGGCGCTGGCCCTCGCCAGCGAGATCCACGCCCTCGCGCTCGCGTTGCCCACCGGCGACGGAGACGGATCCCCGGCCACCACGGCCGCGGGGGTCTCGATCCTCGACGACCTCGACGGCGCCTCGTTCTCACCGCCCCTGGACGCCAAGCTGCAGGGCATCTCCGAGGCGAGCGGCTGGCGCCAGGACATCCAGATCTCGACGGTCTCGCTGGCCGACCCGAGCGTGGACCTGCCCGACGACGCGGGTTCGGCCTCGCTGCTCAAGTTGCAGGTCAGCGTCTCGGACGCCTCGTCCGTCAAGGGCACCTACACCTGGTGGCTCAACCCGTGAACATCCCCCTTCGATCTCCGCGCGGCACCCATCGCGGCACCCGTCGCGGCACGCGCGGCTTCGCGATGCTCAGCGCACTGCTGCTCGCGGCGCTGCTCGTCTCCGTGACCCTGGGCTACAGCCGGCACGCCGTGATGGCCGCCGACGCCGTGGCCGGCAACCTCCAGGCCGCCGCCCTCGACAAGGCCGTGGGGTCGGGCCTCTCGTGGGCGCGCCAGTCGCTCGTGGCCGGCGCCGGCGGAGGCGGGAGCCTGGTCACCCCTGACGGCCAGGCGCTGACCATCAACGTGCGGGACGTCGATGGCCAGACGGGCCTGCGCAACATCGAGATCTCCGCGGTCCACAAGAGCCAGTCCCAGTACCGGCAGGCGATCGTCGAGGTGCACGTGGTCGAGGGCGATGTGCTGCCGAAGCTCACCGCTTCGGCCCGCATGGACGTGAACAACCACCCGTCGCTGATCGACGTGACCTCCGATACGACCTACACCGACGCCGAGCTGTCGGGCATCGTGCTGATCCGCCGCGGTGTCACCCTGACCCTGGACGACGTGATCGTGCGCGGCACCATCGTCAGCGAGCCCGCGCTGTCCGACGCGGCGGTCGTGGACGCCGATCGCACCGCGCTGGTCATCATCGATGGCCTGCTGGTCGAGCCGAGCAGCACCCTGGCGGGTTGTGCCATCGTGGCCCCCGACGCGTCCGTCAACGGCCTGGCCGGATCGCGGGTCCAACTGCACGGCGTGGTCGTCTGCGAGACCCTGGCCCTGACCGGCAGCGGAGCGGTGCACGGACAGATCGCCACGACGGAGCCGCTGGTGCTGTCGACCTCCATCGATCAACCCGGCGCCGGCCGGACGCCTCGCGCGTGGCCCGTGGCCCTCGAGTCCGGCGCCCAGGACATCGGGCGCATCGTGTTCCCGGTGAACATGCCGACCTCGGGTGAAGCGAACGCCATCGCGGACTTCGCCTTCCCCGCGGCACGCAGTCCCGGGTCGCTCGCACCGGACTCGGGCGACGAGGACTCGGGCGACGAGGTCTCGCTCGACACGGGAGATGAACGATGAACACGCCTTCGCCGCTCGACCGGCGCCCTCGTGCCGCGGGTTTCACCCTGATCGAGCTGCTGGTCGTCGTGGCCCTGCTCGGGTTGCTCGCGACCATGGCCGTGCCCCAGTCGGCGAGCAGCTTCGAATACCGCCTCGACCTGGTCGAGCTCCAGGTCCAGGATGCGTTCAAGCGCGCCACGGCCCTGGCACGCTCGACGCGCACGCCGCACGGCGTCACCTTCGACGTGGCCGGCGAACGCTTCGCCGTGGTCGATGCAGCCGGCGATGCGGTCACCGATCCGCTCACCAAGCGGCAGTACATCGTGGACTTCGACCGTCCCGACCAGCCGCAGAGCATCGACTTCACGCTGGCCAACTTCGGCACCACGCGCAACGCGGCGGTGTTCGACGGGCAGGGCCTCCCGGTCACCGCGGGCACCGTGACCTTCGCGTGCAAGTCCGCGACGCGCACGCTGGCCCTCGACAAGGCCACCGGTGAGCTGAAGCTCGCTCCCTGACGTCGGTCCCCTCACGTCGGTCCCCTCACGCCGGCCCGTCGTCGGCCCCTCGCGCCGTTCCGCGACGTGAACTCCGGGCTGCGTCCCGTCCCAGCGAGGACCGACGCTCGCCAACCGGGGCTTCCGGCGGCTGCCTCCCGGGACACTCGTTCACGCCCTTCCTGGGCGGTTCTTCCCGGGCTGACGTCGGACCCGCCCGCCGAGCGCGGGATGTTCCGCCTGCATCGTCAAGTCACCCCCGGCCGGAGCCGAACGGAAGTCTTCAGCGGCCCCACCCAAGGACTGACACCTCCATGACGACGCCTCTTCCGCCACTCTCGCGGCGCCCCAAGCACGCCCGCCGACGCCAGGCCCCGGCCGGCTTCACGCTGGCCGAGTTGCTGCTCGCCAGCGTGCTCGGCGCGCTCCTGCTCTCCTCCCTTGCGGCCACCTCCTACACCTTCACGGAGGGCCTCGAGGACCTCGAGATCAAGGCCGGCATCCCCGAAGACGAGGACGCGATCCTCGGTCGCATGACCAAGGACATCCGCGAGGCGTACCACGCCGAGTTGCTCGCCGAGAACCACATCCGCCTGTTCAACCCCGACGGCGACACGACCGAGTACTTCGTCAACGAGAGCTCGAACCTCTGCATCAGGCGAGACAACGGTGACGTGGGCATCGTCTTCCTCGACCTCGCGGACATCGCGTTCAGCTCGACCGCGTCGACCCGCAAGCGTGAATCGGTCACCGCCAACGTCGCGGCCACGTTCGTCAACAAGGCCGCGCCGGCCACGCCGGCACTCTCGCTGGTGATTCCCGCGGGCGGCAGCCTCTCGCTGGCGTTCTCCCCGCCGGTCTCCGATCTCGCCATCGGCGGATCCGGCGACGAGCAGGTGCTGGCGGC
>JAJDER010000086.1 GCA_029259725.1 Planctomycetota bacterium
CCTTCTGCCAGAGCGTGGCGCCGGGGATCGGCCGGTACGGAAACACGTCGACCGACGCCCACTTGAAGTTGTTCTTGATGTACCGCGCCTCGGCCAGCGTCTGCCGCATCGACTCCTCGGTCTCGTCCGGGTAGCCGATGATGTAGCTGGTGCCGGCGGTGATCCCGCGGCGGTCGAGGCGGTCGATGGCCTTGATCGTCTCGCCCGGCTTGATGCGCTTGCCGATCGCGGACTGCTGCTCCCAACTGGCCGACTCGGCGCCGGTGGGTGCGATGAACAGGCCCGACTTCGCCATCAGGTCCAGCGTGGCGCCGTCGTACTGGTTGACCTGCTTCACCTCGATCGTGGCGTGCCACACGATGTCGAGGTTGCGCTCGAGCAACCCTTCGGCGAACTGCTGGGTGCGCTTCTCGCTCACGCCGAAGTTGGCGTCCTGGAAGCGCAGGCCGTGGAAGGGATCCTTGTGCATGATCTCCTCGATGTGATCGAGGAGGTCGCCGGCGGGCATCATCTTGTAGGCGCGGTTGGTCAGCCCCGGCGAGTTGCAGAAGGTGCACGGCTCGGGACAACCGAAGCTGCTGTGGTAGCTGATCGCCGGATAGGCGCTCTTCCCCGGCGGGTCCGGGAAGCGGTGCCGGATGCCGCGCCCGTTCGGGCTGGTCTCGATGTTGCACTGGCGCTGCTGCTCGGCGTAGTAGCGCTGGAGGTCCATGGTCTCGAACGGCGCGCGTGGGTAGGCCTCGAACCCGGCCACCTTGCGACGGTTCGTGAAGACCACGTGATCCTCGCGCATGAGCGCGACGCCATCCACGCTGTCGAGCGGCTCGCCGGCCTCGAAGGCGTCGAGCATCTCGCCGAAGGTGACCTCGCCCTGGCCGATGCAGACCGCGTCGGCGGAGGCGCCGTTGAGGAACAGCTCGGGCACCGCCGAGGGGAACCACCCGCCCCACCAGATCTGGATGTGCGGGTATTTCTCGCGCACGACGTTGCTCGACTCGACACCGTCGAAGACCTGGAAGCCGAGGATGCACGAGCTGCAGAAGATGCTCGCGTCGGCACAGGCCTCGAGCACCCGTTCCATCGGGCGCTCTTCGATCATCGAGTCGATGAGCTCAACCTCCCACCCACGTGCCAAGGCGGGCCCCGCGATCTGCACCAGCTCCAACGGCAACAGATCGGCCGAGATCAACTCACCCCGGCTGGGGTCCCCCCGGTGCGGGAGGTACATCACGACCTTCTTGTTCTTCATGCGGAGAGGGGGTCCAGCGGATGCCCGGCACGCGACCCAAGCGGGTACGCGTTGACCCGGGAGTCTATCATCCATGGGAGTGTTGTGATGGGTCGAGATCGGGGTGTTGATTCGGCACGTGCCGAGACTCCGGATCGGCCAAGGTCGCCGCCCACCTTTGCGAGAAGTTCCCGACCATGTCGTCATCTGGTGCAGGGGGTGCGGCTCGACGTCGCCACCCGATCCCCGCGGAACGCTGGCCGGACGCGGCCCAGGCAGCGACGAGCCGCCTGTTCTCGCCGCTGACCCTCGCCAGCGGGCTGCGGCTGCGGCACCGGACCTGGGTCCCCGCGATGGTGCCCTGGCGTGCCACGGAGGACGGCTTCGTCACCGACGCGGTGCTGGACTGGTACCGCCGCTTCGCCGAGGGCCGCCCCGCCGTCCTGGTCGTCGAGGCCACCGGGATCCGCGACGTGCCCAGCGGCCCGCTCTTGCGCATCGGCGACGATCGCTTCGTGCCCGGCCTGGCCGAGCTGACCCGGACCGTCGCGGACGCCAGCGAGGGGCACACGCGGCTCCTGATCCAGGTGCTCGACTTCCTCACCATCCGTCGGCGACCCGAGCGCGAGCGCTACCTGGGCCGGTTCCTGGCGTTGACCGCGGTCCACCGCGCCTGGCTCGCCGAGCGCGCCGCCGCCTCGGGCCGGCAACTCGACCCCGCGGACGACGCGGCCGTGCGCGCCGCCCTGTTGGCGCTGCCCGAGGACGAGTTGCCGCAAGTCCTCAGCGCGCGGGAGTGGAGCGACTTCTCCCAGGGCTACCGCGAACACGTCGGCGACACCTCGCTGCCCCATGTGGCCGACCTGCCCCGCCGACTCCCCGCCCTGTTCGCCGACGCCTCGCACCGGGCGCGCTCCGCCGGCTTCGACGGCGTCGAACTCCACTACGCCCACGCGTACACCATGGCCGGCGTCCTCTCGCGCCTGAACGACCGCGATGACGGCTACGGCGGCTCGCCGGACGCCCGTCTGCGCCTGCCGCTCGAGGTCTACGCTGCCGTGCGCGCCGCCGTCGGCGCCGACTTCACCGTCGGGGTCCGCTTCCTCGGTGACGAGATCGTCGCGGGCGGCAGCCGCCTCCCCGACGCCGTGCACTACGGGCGGGGTTTCGCGCGGGCGGGCTTCGACGTGCTGTCGATCAGCTGCGGCGGCAAGTTCGAGGATGCGCGCCAGCCGCGCGTCGGCGAGGCGGCCTACCCCTACACCGGGCCGAGCGGCCACGCGTGCATGCCCTCGGTGTTCGGGGACGCAGCCCCCTTCGGCCGGAACCTGGGCCTCTCCGCGGCGATCCGTGGTGCGATCCGCGAGGAGGGGCTCGACGTGCCGGTGGTCGGTGCCGGCGGCATCAATGGCTTCGAGCTCGCCGAGCGTGCCCTGCGCGAGGGCCAGTGCGACCTGGTCGCCGCCGCCCGCCAGAGCCTCGCCGACCCGGACTGGTTCGAGAAGATGCGCACCGGACGCGGAGCGTCCATCGCGCGCTGTCTCTACACCAACTACTGCGAGGCCCTGGACCAACAGCACCGCGAGGTGACCTGTCAGCTCTGGGATCGCGTCCGCCTGGATGACGACGCGCCCCGCAGCGCCGACGGCCGCCGCCGGCTGGTGGCACCTCGGGGCGACTGGGAGCCGCGCATCCGCCCGCGTTGAAGGAGCGCTCAGTTGTCGTCCGGGTCCCCACCCTGCAGGGACAGCCACCGATACGAGCCACCCAGCTCCCACAGCACCCGGGACCACAGTCGCTCGGGCGGGACGTCGAACACGTGTTCGCGGTGCGGCTCGGCGAGGATCCACGCCCCTTCCTCCAGCTCAGAGGCGAGTTGGTCCGCGCCCCAACCGGCGTAGCCCAGATAGGCGCGCGCCTGGGAGGCCACCGGCAACTGCAGGAGCAGCCCCGCGAGATCCCCGGCCGCCGGCAACGCGCCGACGCCGGGAACCACCTCCACGCCACCTTCCTCGCCGAGGATCTGCAGCACCTCCCCCTGGACCGGACCGCCCTCGTGGAGCGGCACCTTGGTGACACGCTCGTCGCCACCGGTGACCACGTCGGCCAGCGTCCGGGCCAGAGGTCGGTTGAGCACCAGGCCGTAGCTGCCTTCCGCGTCGTGGCTCAGCACCAGCACCACGGCGCGCTGGAAATTCGGATCCCGGAGCTTGGGCGTGGCCACCAGGAGGAACGGCGCCGACATCCGGGGCTCAGCCACCGCGGCTCCTCCCGCGACACCCGCGAATCGACGTCCATCCGACCTGGGTGTCCGCGAAACGGCGTCCGGGCACGAGGGAAGCACACAGCATGGACCCCATGGTCCCGGGGAGTTCGGCCCGGTCAAGGCCGGGGAAGACGCTACTGTGGCGCGCCGACAGTCGCTTCTCTCGTCGGACAACCCAAGGAACGCCCATGTACCCCCCAGAGATGGTGGCGCCGATGCGCCAAGAACTGACCGCCCACGGTGTGTCGTCGCTCGAGTCGGCCGCCGACGTGGACGGTCTGCTGCAGCCCGCGCAGGGCAGCCAGCTGGTCGTCGTCAATTCGGTCTGCGGCTGCGCCGCGGCCAACGCCCGCCCCGGCGTGCGCCTCGCCATGCAACACAGCAAGCTACCCAGCACCGTGGCCACGGTGTTCGCCGGTGTCGACCGCGAGGCCACCGACCGCGCGCGGAGCTACTTCAAGGGCTACATGCCCAGCTCGCCCTCGATGGCCCTGCTCAAGGACGGCGAGTGCGTGTTCATGCTGCAGCGTCACGAGATCGAAGGGCGCGCGCCCGAGGACATCGCCGCGCGCCTGACCGCCGCCTTCGACGAACACTGCTAGGCCCCTGAGGCCCGGGGGCTGCTCCCCTCAGGGGGCGGCCTCCTCGGCCAGCAGGCGCACCGCCACTTCCAGCCCGCGGATGGCCGCGGTGAGGAAGGGCACGTCCAGCGTGTCGACCCGATCCGTGCGCTGGTGGTAGTGCGGGTTCCGGAAGTTCGCCGTGTCGGTGACCATCACCGCCGGCAGGTCGACGTCCCAGAAGCGCGCGTGATCCGAGCGCCGGACGTCGGGGAGCAGCCAGCCGCGGCCGGGCAATGCCGCCGAACTCTCGACGCGGATCGCCGTGGCCAGGCCGGCGGAGACGCTCTCGGTCAGGCCGGCCGAGGCCTGGTTGCCGACGACGAGCAGGAAGTCGCCGACATCGCCCGGGTCGAGCAGCAGCTCGGCGCCCGGTGGCCAGGTCTGGCTTCCC
>JAJDER010000087.1 GCA_029259725.1 Planctomycetota bacterium
TCAGCAGGCCGGTGCCGACCACCAGGCTGAAGCGCGAGCGCATGCCGAGCAGGATGCGCGCGCCGTGCCACAGGAACACCGCGTAGAGACCCAGGACGATGAGCGACCCGATCAGGCCGAGTTCCTCGCCGACCACGGCAAAGATGAAGTCGCTATCCGCTTCCGGGAGGAAGCCCCAGGAGGCCGACCCGGCGCCCAGGCCGGTGCCGGTGAGCCCACCGTGCCCGAGGGCGGTCAGACTCTGCCAGACCTGGCTCCCGGGCGCAGGGTCGCTGAAGTCCTCGAAGCGCTCGGACACGTGGCCGAGTCGACTCCAGCCGTAGAGGCTGGCGACGGCCAGCGCGCCCATGAAGGTCACGCAGAGGTGCGTGGACCTCGCGCCGCCCACCCACACGGCGAGCACGCCCAGGAACAGCAGCACCACCGACGACCCGAAGTCCGGCTCGACCAGCACGAGCACCGCCGGCACCGCGGCCAGGCCGAAGGGCACCACCACGCCGCGGACGTACTCGCCGGCACGGTCCCGCACCGAGGCCATCCAGGCGCCGATCATGATGATCGTCGCGACGCGCGCGACCTCCGACGGCTGGAACGACGTCCCGCCCACCGAGAACCAGCGCCGCGCGTTGTTCCACTCCTTGCCCACGACGAGCACCGCGATGAGCAGCGCGACACCGACGATCCACGCCGGCCGCGCGGCCCGGTAGAGCGTGCGCGGACCCACCCGCACCGCCGCCAGGAAGGCGATCAGCGCGATCAGCGTCTTGGCCAGATGCTTGAACAGGAAGTCGAGGTCGGCGTCGGCGCCCCCTTCGCGCAGGGCCGGCACGACGTTGGCCGAGTACCCGGCCACGAGGCCCAAGCCCATCAGCCCCAGCATGGACGACACCACCCAGCGACGGCTCGTCGCCAGCTCGTCGTGAGTCGTGAAAGGCAGCGCGCGCACGGTCAGTTCGCCTGGAGGGCCAGGGTTCCCAGCCCGGCGGCGGCGCAAACGACCGAGAAGATCCAGAAGCGCACGACGATGCGCGTGTCGGGCATGCCCCGGAACTGGAAGTGGTGATGCAGCGGCGCGCAGCGGAACACGCGCCGGCCACCGCTGGCCTTGAACACGCCGACCTGCAGGATCACGGAGAGGGTCTCGAGCACGAAGACCCCGCCGATGAGCAGCAGCAGCAACTCCTGCTTGACGGCCACCGCGACGAAACCGAGCAGGCTCCCGAGGGGCAGCGAGCCGGTGTCGCCCATGTAGAGCAGCGCCGGCGCCGCGTTGAACCACAGGAACCCCAGGGTCGCTCCGGCCATGGAGGTGCAGAAGACCGCGAGTTCCTGGCTGTGGGGCGAGTAGAGGATCGTGTCGGGGGCGAGTTCGTGGGCGCGGCCGACGACGACGCAGACCACGGCCATGGCCAGCGCCGCCACGGTCATCGCCCCCGCGGCGAGGCCGTCCATGCCGTCGGTCAGGTTCACCGCGTTGCTGGAGCCGGTCACCACGAGCAGCACGAGCAGCCCGTGGAAGACGCCGCCCCACACCGAGAGGTCCAGCGACCAGTCGGTCAGGGGCACGTGCAGCGCGAGCAGATCGCCCATCAACTCCGGGCTGTAGTCGGCGGGGTAGCGCGCCGGGAGTTCGGTGCCGAGGCGCCGGAAGACCATCGTCATGCCCACTGCGACGCTCACCGCGATCATGAACTGCAGCACGGACTTGCCCCACGCCGCGAGGCCCTTGCGCCCGGGATGGGTCAGCTTGATCCAGTCGTCGACGAACCCGATCAGGCCGTAGCCGAGTGTCGAGAGCAGCGCGAACTGGACGTAGAGGTTGTGCAGGTCGGCGCACAGGATGGCCGCGACGAAGATCGAGCCGACGATCATCAGCCCGCCCATGGTGGGCACCGGGCCCTTGTCGGCATTGAGCCGGTTGAGCTCGGCGCTGTCGGTCAGCGTCTCGTTCTCGATGTAGTGGCGCGCACGCAGCCAGCTCAGCAGCCGCGGTCCCGAGAGCAGGGCGAAAGCGAAGGCGACCACCGCGGCGAGACCGGCGCGCGCCGACAGCGCGCCGAGACCGAACAGGCCGCCCGAGGAGTCGCCCAGCGCGGCCAGCAGTTCGAGGATCACGCGACGCTCGCCGACACGTCGACGAGCGCGCTGACGAGTCCCTCGAGCCGCATGCCGCGGCTGCCCTTGACCAACACCGTGTCGCCGGCCCGCAGGTGACGGCGCAGGGTCGCGGCGGCCTCGTCCGCGTCGGCACAGCACGCGAGTCGATCGGCGTCCAGCCCCGCGGCCCGCGCGCCGTCGACGACGGCCTGGGCGTGCCGACCGATGGCGAGCAACAGCGTCGGTCCGCAGGCGGCGAGCTTGCGCCCGGCTTCCTCGTGCAGGGCGCGCCCCTCCTCGCCCAGTTCGAGCATGTCGCCCACGGCCATGAACAGGCGGCCATCGAAGGAGAGTTCCGAGACCACGCTGGCCGCGGCCGCGAGCGAGCCCGGGTTCGCGTTCCAGGTGTCGTCGATGACGGTCAGGCCACCGAGGCGGCGGACCTGCAGGCGACCCGGGGGCGCCGGGACGCCGGCCAGCGCCTGTGCCACCCCGGCCAGGGGCAGGCCCGCGGCGCACGCGGTGGCGATGGCCGCGAGCCCGTTGCCGACCGTGTGCCGGCCGAGATGTCGCACGTGCACGGCCACCCGGCCGTCCACGACGAAGCGCGTGCCGCTCGTGTCGCAACGCACCTCGGTGGCGACCACGTCGGCCTCGGGATGCTGCCCGTACGACACCACCGGGCCGGGCGCCCGCGCGGCCAGCGCGTCGAAGCACGGGTCGTCCCGATTGAGCACGGCCACGGCCCGGCCCTCGAGCGCGTCCAGCAGCGCGGACTTCTCCTCGAGCACGCCCGCCAGGGACCCGAGTCCGTGCAGGTGCGCCGGCTGGATGTTGGTGATCACACCGATCTGCGGCCGCACCAGCGCGGCCAGCTGGGCGATCTCGCCCGGCGCGTTCGTGCCGATCTCCGCGACCACCGCCTCGGTGTCACGCCCCGTGGCCAGCAGGGTCAGGGGCACACCGATGGCGTTGTTGAAGGAGCGCTCGCTGCGCACGGTGACCAGCCCCGTCGCCAGCGCCGCGGCGGTGAGGTCCTTGGTGGAGGTCTTGCCGTTGCTGCCGGTGATGCCGATGACGAGGGCCTCGGACAGTTCTCGACGCGCACGCCGGGCCAGGGCGGCCAGCGCGGCCTGGGTGTCGCTGACGCGCACCAGCGGCCCGACGTCGTCGGGGAGATCGTGGTGGCTGATGAGCGCTGCGGCCCCGCGCGCGCGCGCCTCGCTCGCGAAGGCGTGGCCGTCGAAACGCGGACCCTCCAGGCACACGAAGAGATCCCCGGGACGGATCTCTCGACTGTCCGTGGCCACCCCGCCGACGCTGACCGGATCGCAAGCGCCGACACACCGTCCTCCGACGGCGACGGCGACCTCGCTCAGGGTCAGAGCTTCCACAGGACCTCCCGGGCGACTTCACGATCGTCGAAAGGCACCACCTCGTCACCCAGGATCTGGGTGGTCTCGTGGCCCTTGCCGGCGATGAGCACGATGTCGCCGCCGCGCGCGGCTCCGCAGGCGGAGGCGATCGCCTCACGGCGGTCCACGATACGGTGGCTGGCGCCCGCGATCTCGGCGGGCACGCCGCAGAGGACCTCGTCCAGGATCGCCTCGGGGTCCTCGTTGCGCGGATTGTCGCTGGTCACGTACAGCTCATCGGCGCACTCGGCCACGGCTCCGCCCATGAGCGGACGCTTGGTCCGATCCCGATCCCCGCCGCAACCGAAGACGACGTGCAACCGCCCGCGGGTCAGCGGGCGCAACAGCGTCAGGACCGCCGCGAGCGCGTCGGGCGTGTGCGCGTAGTCCACCAGCACGCGGAAGTCCTGACCACAGTCGACCGACTCCAGCCGCCCGGGAACCGAGGACAGGCTGAACAGACCGGTGCCGATGGCGGAGGGCGGCAGGCCGAGGGCCAGGGCGGCCGCGGCCGCGGCCAGCGCGTTCTGCACGTTGTGCTGCCCCACCATGCGCAGCGAGATCCCGAGCGACAGGCCGCTCGCCGCGTGACGCAGCCGCACCACGGTGCCGTCGGCGTCGAGGCGGGTGATGTCGCCGCGCACGTCGGCATCCCGGGCGACGGCGTAGGTCATGGGCGTCGCGCGCGTGAGCCGCCGGTAGCGCTCACTCATCGGGTCGGCGGCGTTGAGCACCGCGATGGCACCGGGGGCAAGGCTCTCGAACAACCCACCCTTGACCGTCGCGTACTCCTCCATCGTGCGGTGGAAGTCCAGGTGATCGTTCGTGAGGTTGGTGAACACGCCCACGTCGAAGTCGATGCCGAACACGCGCATCTGTGCCAGCGCGTGACTCGACACCTCCATCACGCAGGTGGCCAGGTTCTCGTCCACCATGCGCGCCATCAGGCGCTGCAACTCGATCGCGTCCGGCGTGGTGTTCGCCAGGGGCACGTGCTCGCGACCCAGCCACGCGCCGAGCGTACCGATCACGCCGGGCAGCGCGCCGTCCATGGTCAGGATCGAACGCAGCATGTGCGCGGTGGTCGTCTTGCCGTTGGTGCCGGTGATGCCGACCACCTTGAGGCGCCGGGAAGGGTGGCCGTAGAACTCGCACGCCAGCAGGGCCTTGGCCGCGCGCACGTCGGGCACGCCCAGGAACGGCACGTCGGGGGCCAGGCTCTCGCGCGAGTGCGCCACGACGCCGACGGCGCCACGCGCCAGGGCTTCGGCGACGAAGGCGAGTCCGTCGTGGTGGACGCCGGGTGTGGCCACGAACAGATCACCCGGGTTCACCTTCCGGCTGTCGCCGGCCAGACCCGTGATGGCCACGTCGGGTCCACCCCGCTCCACGCCGCCCATGCGTTCGGCCAGCTTCGCGCCCAGGTGATCGAGATCCATGATGTTCACGCTGGTCCTCATTAGGCGCTGCAGAATCGGGTTTTCAAGAGTGTTCACGGGAGCAGACCTCGAATCATCGGGAGAGAGCGGCCAGTCCGGAGGGCGTGACCTCGACCCCGAGGTAGGGCAGGACACGCCGAAGGATGGCGCTGGCGGCGGGCGCCGCGGATTGGTTGCTGAAGCGGGCGTGGCCCGGGTGGAAGACGACCACCACCAGAGCCACCTGCGGATCGTCGGCCGGGGCCAGGGCGACAAAGGAGTGCACCTCCTTGCCCGCGGCCTTGGCGGCGGGCTCCTCGGCGCTGGCCGTACCCGTCTTTCCACAGATGTCCACACCGGGCACGCCGATGTCCGGATACGTGGCGCGCTTGTGGTCCACGACCCGCACCATGGCGCGCCGGACGTAGGCGGCATGGGCCGCGTCCCAGATGGGCCTCGGCACCGAGGCCGGGGCCGCCAGCAGCTCCCCCTGCTCGCCGAGCACGCCACGGATCAGGCGCGGAGCGCGGTAGCTGCCGTCGGCGAGGGCCGCGATCGCCGCGGCCATCTGCAGGGCGGTGACCGAGACCTCGTAGCCGTACGACAGCGACGTGAGGCTGTAGTTGCGGGTCCAGTCGTCCAGGTCGGCGAACCAGCCGGCGCTCTCCCCGGGCACGGGCAGCTGCGTGCGCGAGCGGAACCCCAGCCGCACCAGGGTGTCGTGCAGGGGCGCCATCTGCTCGGGCCGTCCGCGCTGCCCCTCCGGGACCAGCCGCGTCATGATCTGCGAGATGCCCACGTTGCTGGAGTGGATCAGGATCTCGTCCAGGTTCAGCGGCCGGTTCTCGGCGAAGCGCCCGTCCGTGACGCGCCGGCTCCCGAACCAGATCGGGGAACGGGTGCAGTCGATGACCTCGCCGGGAACGACCAGGTCCTGCTCCAGCGCCGTGGCCAGCATGATCGGCTTGAAGGTCGATCCCGGCGGGTAGAGCATCTGCGCCGCACCGATGCGCGGGCCGTTCCCGACCCAGGTGCTCGAGTCCTCGGGGTCGAGGGTCGGGGCCGAGCCCATGGCCAGGACGTCGCCGCTACGGACATCGACCATCACGCCCACGGCGGCGAGGGCCTGCTCGCGCTCGAGCACGCGCTTCAGTTCCTCTTCCACCGCGGCCTGGAGCACGGCGTCGATGGTGAGCACCACCGAGCGGCCCGCCATCGGGGCGACGCCCGGCAAGGGCTCGTCGTCCGGGAGCAACTCGCGGTAGCCGTCCCAGCGGGTGACCCGGCGTCCGTCGGCGCCGGCCAGGATCCCGTCGAGACTCAGTTCGAGGCCGCCGCCGGGCGTGCCGTCATCGCGCAACCACCCGAGCAGGTTGCCACCGACGGCACCCCAGGGATGGTCACGCCGCCAGCGCTCGCGCAGGTCGAGACGACTCAGCCGGCCGCGACGGCCCGCGAGGTTCTGTTCCTCGGCGCGCAGGGCGGCGATGCGGTCGGGGTCGGTGGTCGGCGCTCCCAGCGGGTGGCTCACGGGGCGTGGGTCGGAGAGCCGGGTCGCGTAGTCGACCGTCCCGGGGCCCAGGATCGAGCCCAGCGTCGCACCGATGGTCGCGATGCTGGTGGCCACGTCCTCGGGCGAGCGCGGCTTCCACTGCCCGTCGACCCGGTTGCAGAAGATGTTCGGGCCGAAGGACTCGACCTGCACCTCGGCCACCGACCCCGCCAGCGGGCGTCCGTGACGGTCGAGCAGCTCCCCGCGTCGCGCGGGGACGTCGAGGCTCTTGGTGGTCATGTTGGCCACGCGCGCCGCCGCCCTGTCCTTCAGGCCCAGCTGGATCGCCGCGACCCGGAAGGTCAACGCGAACAGGAGCAGGAACAGCAGGCCCGCGAAGGCCACCACGAGCCGGCGCGCACGCAGCATCAGGGCAGGACCTGAGCGAGACCCGGCGCGTCGCCCGGCGAGAGCATGCCGGCGCGCGCAAGACCGCCGGCGACACGCGGTTCCAGCCGGCCCTGGGCTCGCGCCAGCGTCGGCACCAGCGCCGAGGCCTCGACGGCCAGGGTCGACGCCCGCTCGCTGGCCAGGGCGCACTGCTGCTCGCAGCGCGCGAGCTGGTAGCCCAGGGCGATGGTCTCACCGCGCACCCGGACCGTGAAGAGACTCAGCATCACCAGACTCGTCGCTGCCGCAACGGTCGACCATCCCCCCTGGATCAACGCACACCTCCGTTTCAGGACCGCCTCCTCGCGGCCCGCCACCCGTCTGCCCGTCAGTCCGTCAGTCCTGCCTGGCGAACGCCCGCAGCCGTGCGCTGCGGCTCCGCCGGTTCCGCCCCACCTCGTCCCGCCCCGGTCTGAGCGGTCGGCGCGTGAGCACCTCGCCCGCGCCGGCCTCCGCCGCGTCCAGGAACGCCTGCTTGACGATCCGGTCGTCGCCCGACTCGAAGGCGATCACGACCAGCCGGCCGCCCGGGGCCAGCAGGTCGATCGCCATCGGGAGGGCCTTCTGCAGCAGCTCGCGTTCCCGGTTCGTCTCGATGCGCAGGGCCTGGAAGGTGCGCGTCGCGCTGTGGATGCGCCCGCCCTTGTGCCCCAGCACGTCCTCGACCACGCGGCGCAGGTCGCCCGTGGTGCGGAAGGGACGCTCGCGTCGGCGCGCCACGAAGGCCTCCGCCAGCTTGCGCGAACGCGGCTCGTCGCCGTACTCGCGCAGGATGCGCTCGAGCTTGCCCGTGGAACTCTTGTTGATCACGTCGGCGGCGGTCTTGGGCTGGTCGCGGTCCATGCGCATGTCGAGCACTGCGTCCTCGCGCAGGGAGAAGCCGCGCTGTTCGTCGTCGAGTTGCATCGACGACACGCCGAGGTCCAACAGCACCGCGTCGGGCCGGTGCCCCGCGTCCCTCCAGGTCTTCAGGGCGATGACGCTGTCGGCCTGCAGGAAGCGCACGCGGTCACCGAACTCGGCCAGACGTTCCTCGGCGATCGACAGGGCGCGCGCATCGCGGTCGCTGGCAAGGACCTGTCCGGTGGGTGCGGAGGCAGCGAGAAACTCGCCGGCGTGTCCCCCTGCACCCACCGTCAGGTCGACCAACACACACGATGCGCGGGGGACGACCAGTTCCAACACCTCCCCCGCCATCACGGGAATGTGGGGTCTCGTCATCCCTGCCTCCGCGATCACCTGAAGACATCCTTTGCATGGGCTTCGAACTCGGGTCGGGTCTTGGCCCGGCGCTGCTCCCAGGCCTTCGGCTCCCAGAGCTCCACGCGCCTGCCCACGCCGGCGAAGACGACCTTGTCGCCGAGACCGGCCTCGCGCTTGAGCGCGTCGGGGAGCAGCAGCCGGCCGCTGCGATCGATCGAGCAGGGCTGCGCCGAGGCGTAGAAGTTACGGGCGAAGTCGCGCACCGATTCCTCGCCCATCGGCCGGGCATCGACCTCGTCGCCGATCTTCTCGAAGCCGGCGGGGTCGTAGAGGAACAGGCAGCCGTCGAGGCCCGCGGTGACGAACACCTCCGTGGCCGCATCCAGCTTGCGCAGGGTGTCGAGGATCTTGCGCGGGACGGAGACGCGGTTCTTCGCGTCCAGCGCATGCGTGTAGTTGCCGGTGAATCGGCTCACCACGGACCCCCGTCCTCGTGCCGCCAAGGGCCGGGCCGCCTCCGGGCGCCCAGCCGTCGTGTCGGTCCCGGGCGTCAGGCGGTCCGCCGTTTTCGGACCCGCCGCGCATGCCGTTTTCCGACGCGGCCCACCTTATCCCACACCCTCCCACAGCGCACCCACCATCTTCCGTTTTTGGCCCACCTGGACACCACTCCCAGGAGCGAGGGCCGCAGGGGTACCCGGGGATGGGCGGTCCTCGCTGGGGATCGGCGGCGCAGCGCCCGATCGCAGCGCGCGCGGGCCCGGCCCATCCCCGCCCGACGGGGTGCGGGCGGTGCGCGGCCGGAGCCCGGGCTCTGCGCGGAGGATCGCCGCGGCGCGCCCTTCCCGGTCGGCGCGAGCCTGCCGGACGCTCCCCACGGCGTGCCGCGCAGGTTCCCGGGGCCCGCGGTGGGACGCAGTGGGCCGGAGCGCCCGGCGGAGGCCGCCCCGATGGGCGGACGGCGTGGTCGTCGATCGGCCGGCGGCGGCCCTCAGCAGGCCGCGGCGCCGCCGCGGCAATGGTTCAGGCCTTGGGAGCCACCACGCCTTCGGCCCCGGCCGCGTCCCCGGGACCGTCCCCGGGACCGTCCCCGGCACTGGCACTGGCACCGGCCGCCGCACCGGCAGCCGCCTCGCCGGGCCCTGGAGCCGCGGCGCCCCCACTGACTTCGGCCGCCGCGTCGACTTCCGGGGCTTCCGGGGCCAGAGCACCACTCGCGGCAGGCCCGCCTTCGGGGTGCGCGACGAGGGTGGCCAGGTCGGGCAGGCCCTCCTCCCCGAGATCGATGGCCAGCAGGTTCATCAGGTAGTCGCGGGTGACGACCATGTCCTCGGGCGACAGGAACGGCGCGGGCACCTCGATCTCGGGCTGCCCGGCACCGCGGGTGACCAGCATCACCTCACGGCCCCGCCGGATCTCGAAGCCCTTCAGCCGCAGATGCCGCTTGCGGACGAGCACGAGGCCGACGAGATACGACAGACGTGCGTAGAGCGGCTCCGACCGACCGAGCAGACGCGCGAAGACCTCGCGCAGCAACGCGTAGTCCACCAACGGACGTCGTGAGCGGTCCTCGGGACGGACGCGCCTCCAGAACACGCTGTCGCGCAGGGCCGCCGACGAGGCCTCCCCGGCGCTGTTCCCCACCGAGTTTCCACACGCTTCGCACAGGTCGCTCCGCTCGGGCCCGAGGTCGCCGAAACTCAGCACGGTGGTCACGCGCTCACCGGCGTTCAGTGGGGCTTCGCAGCCCTGACAGATCTCGTGCAGCGCGGGGATGCGCCAGCCGTCGTTCAGCGAGCTCAAGCGACCTCCGGAGGGTGTGCGTCGGCGAGGTGCGGGGGTCCGTAAGAACGCTCGACTCTAGCGGCGTCGCGGCGCACCCTCAAGCCACGCCCGCGCGAGTTGAAGCCCTGCGCCCGGCGGCTTAGCCTCGACGTGGCGCCGACGTCCGGTCGTCCCGCTCCTCTCGCCCCGTCCCTGCCTGCAAGGTCCATGGTCAGCCAGCCCTTCGTCCACCTGCACGTCCACAGCACGTACTCGCTGCTCGACGGCGCCGTGTCCATCGACGACCTCGTGGCCGAGGCCGTGAAGCAGGAGATGCCCGCCCTCGCGCTCACCGATCATGGCGTGCTGTTCGGCGCGATCGAGTTCTACACCAAGGCGCGCAAGGCGGGGATCAACCCGATCCTGGGCTGCGAGGCGTACCTGGTGAAGGGCGACGCCACGGCCGAGGTGCCGCCCGGCGAGAAGCGCAAGCGCCACCACGTGACGTTGCTCGCGACCAACCGCACCGGCTGGCAGAACCTGTCGCGGCTGTCGACGCTCTCCTGGCTCAAGGGCTTCAACCGCAAGCCCTGCCTGGACAAGTCCATGCTCGCCGAACACGGCGAGGGGCTGATCGCGCTCACCGGCTGCATGTCGGGCGAGGTCGCGCAGGCGATCCTGGCCGACGACAAGGACGGCGCGGTGAAGGCCGCGCAGGCCTACGCCGAAGTGCTCGGCCGCGAGAACGTGTACCTCGAGGTCATGAGCAACGGGATGAGCGCGCAGCAGAAGATCCGCGACGGCATGCTCGACGTCGCGAAAGCCACGGGCCTGCCCCTCGTCGCCACCAACGACGTGCACTACCGCTGCCCGGGTGGACACGTCGCCCAGGACGCCTTGATCTGCATCGGCACCGGCCAGCGCATGCACGAGGAGGTGCGGCGCTACAAGATCGACACCGAAGAACTCTTCTTCCGCAGCAGCGACGAGATGGCGGGCATCTTCGGCGGCGACAGCGTCGAGTACCGCAGCACGCTCGAGATCGCTCAGCGTTGCGACATCCAGCTCGACCTCGGGACCTACCACCTGCCGAGCTTCCCGATCCCCACCGACGAGACGCCCGAGGCCTACCTGCGTCGGTTGTGCGAGGACGGGCTCGCGAGGCTCTACGGCGAGATCACACCGCCGATCCGCGAGCGTTTCGAGAAGGAGTACGGCGTGATCACGTCGATGGGCTTCACGGCCTACTTCCTGATCGTCTGGGACCTGATCCGGCACGCGCGCGAGCAGGGCATCCCGGTGGGCCCGGGGCGCGGTTCGGCGGCCGGGTCGATCATCGCCTACAGCTTGAACATCACGCGCCTCGACCCGCTGCGCTACGACCTGCTGTTCGAACGCTTCCTCAACGCCGACCGCATCTCGATGCCGGACATCGACATCGACTTCTGCCGGGATCGCCGCGAGGAGATGATCCAGTACACACGTGACAAGTACGGCGACGACAAGGTCTGCCAGATCGTGACCTTCCAGCAGCTGCAGGCGAAGGCCGCCATCCGCGACGCCGGCCGGGTGCTCGACGTGCCGCTGCCCGACGTGGACCGGATCGCCAAGCGCATCCCCGAGATGGCGCAGAAGAAGAAGCTGCAGCACTTCATCGACGCCGATCCCGAGCTCAAGGAGATGTTCGAGGGCAGCGAGCAACTCGAGGAGCTGCTCGGAGTGAGCCAGTCCATCGAGGGCATGGCGCGCAACACGAGCACGCACGCCGCCGGCGTCGTGATCACCGACAGACCGCTCATCGACCTGGTGCCGCTGTGCCTGGTCCAGGGCCAGGTCAACACGCAGTTCCAGATGAACGACCTGGAGCGCACCGGCCTGCTCAAGATGGACTTCCTGGGGTTGAAGAACCTCACCATCCTGCAGAAGGCGGCCGAGACGGTGCGCGCGGCGGGCGGCCCGGACATCGACTACGACGAGCTGGGGCTCGACGACGTCAAGACCTATGCGCTGCTCAAGCGCGGCGACAGCGGAGGCGTGTTCCAGCTCGAGTCCTCGGGCATGCGCGAGCTCCTCGTGCGACTCGCCCCGGACTGCTTCGAGGACATCATCGCGCTCATCGCGCTGTACCGGCCGGGGCCGCTGCAGTCGGGCATGGCCGACAGCTTCGTGAACCGCAAGCACGGTCACGAGGCGATCGAGTACGGGCACCCGCTGCTCGAGCCGGTGCTGCGCGACACGTACGGCTGCATGGTCTACCAGGAGCAGATCATGCTCCTGGCCCAGACGCTCGGCGGGCTGTCGCTCAACGACGCCGACGGCCTGCGCAAGGCGATGGGCAAGAAGGACGCCAAGCGCATGGACAGCTACCGCGGGCGCTTCCTCGAGGGCGCGTCGACCAACGCCGTGCCCGCTCCCGTGGCCGAGCAGGTCTGGGAGGACATGAGCCGGTTCGCCGAGTACGGCTTCAACAAGTCCCACTCGGCGGCCTACGGTCTGATCACCTACCGCACCGCCTACATGAAGGCGAACTACCCCGGCGAGTACATGGCGGCGCTGATGTCCTGCGACGCCAACAACGTCGACAAGCTCGCCGCCTACGTCGAGGAAGCGCTGCGCAGCCAGCGCGAGGTGCTGCCCCCGTCGGTCAACCACAGTCGCGCGGACTTCTCGCTCGAGGGCGAGTCGATCCGGTTCGGCCTGAGCGCCGTGCGCGGCGTGGGCAGCCGCGTGGTGCGCACCATCGTCGAGGGGCGCGAGCAGGCCGACGGGCGCTTCGCCGATCTGGGTGCGTTCCTGGATCAGGTCGACGTCAGCGCGCTCAACCGGTCCAGCCTCGACGCCCTGGTGAAGGGGGGCGCCTTCGACGAGCTCGCCGGCAACCGCCACGCGCTCCTGGCCAGTACCGACCGCCTGCTGCGCGACGCCGTGCGCGAGCAGGGGGACCGGGCGGCGGGACAGTCGAGCCTCTTCGGAGCCGGCAGTCCCGGGGCGGCGACAGTCGCGTCGATCCAGCTCGAGAAGGCCGAGCCCCCCACCGACCGGGACCTCGCCGCGATGGAGAAGGAGGCCCTGGGCGTCTGCCTGAGCGTCGATCCCATGGGCGAGTACCGTCCGCTGCTGCGCCTGCTCGGCACGCACACCGTCGCCGAGCTCGCCGGCGAGACACCGGACCGAGCCGAGGTCGTGCTCGGCGGCCTGGTCACGGCGCTCCGGCACACCATCGCCAAGAACGGGCGCTCGGCGGGCAAGCCCATGGCCATGTTCAAGGTGGCGGGCCTGGGCGGCTCGGTCTCCGCGGTCATCTTCCCGCGCACCTACGAGAAGTGCCGCGACCTGATCAAGGAGGAGCGCCTGGCGCTGTTCCGCGCCGTGGTCGACAAGACCCGGGATGAGCCCAGCCTGCTCGTGGACGAGGTCTTCGATCCTGCCGACCCGTCGGTCGCCGGGAACCGTCGCCTGATCCTGGACCTGCGCCGCGGCGAGGACGACGCGGCCTTCGCCGGCCGACTCCGTGGCCTCAAGGCGCTGCTCCCGGGCCACCCGGGTCCGACGAGCACCTTGCTCTCGATCGAGGAGGAACCGGGGCGGCGCACCACCTATGACCTGGGTGAGCGCGGTCGGGTGGGCCTGGGTGTGGACCTGGTCCGCGACCTCGAACGGCTGCTCGGACCCGGCCGCGTCTACCTGCGCTAGGAGCTTGCGCCACAGCTGGCCTTCGGTGGCGTCTTGCCGGGTGCTCCTGGCGACCTCAGGTCCAGGCCATCAGCGTGTTCATCCGGCGCAGGTGAGCGATCTGCACCACTTGCACGACACTTGCACGAAAAGGGAGCGGAAGGCCTCCCCGTGCTGTATGGCTCGCACGGCTCGAAGATCTGCCCATCGCCTCGTTCTAGGACGCCAGGTGGCGCAGTCTCCTAGCGCGTGGGCGCCTCGGGGTCGTAGGCGAGGTTGGGCGCCAGCCAGCGTTCCGCTTCCTCCACGGTCACCCCGCGACGGGCCGCGTAGTCCGCGACCTGATCGCGCTCCACCGGGCCGACGGCGAAGTAGTGCGTCGCCGGGTGTGCGAGGTAGATGCCGCTCACGCTCGCCGCCGGCGTCATCGCGCAGGACTCGGTCAGGTCCAGGCCGACCTCGCGAGCGCCGAGGAGTTCGAACAGGTCGGGCTTGAGCGCGTGGTCGGGGCAGGCCGGGTAGCCGAACGCCGGGCGGATGCCGCGGTACTTCTCGCGGATCAGCTCGGGAAGATCCAGCGCCTCGTCGGCGCCGTAGCCCCAGTCGACGCGGGCACGGGCGTGCAACCACTCGGCCGCGGCTTCGGCCAGCCGGTCAGCGAGAGCCTTGACCATGATCGACGAGTAGTCGTCGTGGTCGGCCTCGAAGCTCTCGCAGAGCTTCCGCGCACCGATCCCGGCCGTGACCGCGAAGGCCCCGAGGGAGTCGACGTGTCCGCTGCCGACGGGCGCGAGGTAGTCCGCGAGCGACTCGTTGGGCACGCCCTCCGGGCGCAGCACCTGCTGGCGCAGCATGGGGAAGCGCGAGAGCTCGGTCCGCGCGGTCGCGTCGGTCCAGAGCACCAGGTCGTCACCGTCGGCGTTGGCGTGCCAGAAGCCCTGCACGGCGCGGCCGGTGAGCAGGCCCTCGTCGAGGATGCGCTTCAGCAGCACCTGCGCGCTCTCGAACATCTCTCGCGCCGCCTGGCCCTGCTCGGGGTCATCGAGGATCTCGGGGTAGCGCCCCTTCAGCTCCCAGGCGTGGAACAGGAACGTCCAGTCGATGAACTCGGCCACTTCGCGCAGGTCGATCGGGACCTCACGTCGCCCGTGGAACGCCGGCTGCGCGAGATCCTCGGCGCTCCAGTCGAGCGTGCGGCGGTTGGCGCGCGCCTCGCCCAGGGTGAGCCGCGGCTCGTCCTTCTTGCGCTCGTAGACGAAGCGGAGCTGCTCCTGCATGGTGCGGTTGTCGGCGTCGAAGTCGCGGCGCCGATGCTGGTCGAGCAGGCTCGAGACCACGCCCACCGCGCGGGACGCGTCGAGCACGTGCACGACCGGGTGGGTGTACTTCGACGAGACCTTGACCGCCGTGTGCTGTCGACTCGTGGTGGCACCGCCGATCAGCAGCGGCAGGTCCATGCCGCGCCGTTCCATCTCCTTGGCCACGCTGACCATCTCGTCCAGGGACGGTGTGATCAGGCCGGACAACCCGACCACGTCGGCACCCACCTCGATCGCCGTGTCGAGGATCCTGTCCTGGTTGACCATCACGCCCAGGTCGATGACCTCGTAGCTGTTGCAGCCCAGCACCACGCCCACGATGTTCTTGCCGATGTCGTGCACGTCGCCCTTCACGGTGGCCATCACGATCTTGCCCGCGCTGTGCACGGTCGTCTGCCCGGCCTTCTCCTGCTCCATGTAGGGCAACAACCAGGCCACGGCCTTCTTCATCACGCGCGCCGACTTGACCACCTGCGGCAGGAACATCTTCCCGGCGCCGAACAGGTCGCCGACGATCTTCATGCCGTCCATGAGCGGCCCCTCGATCACGTTCAGGGGGCGCGGGTACTGCAGCCGAGCCTCCTCGGTGTCGACGTCGATGAAGTCCACGATGCCGTGGACCAGCGCGTGCGAGAGGCGCTTCTCCACGGTCGCCTCGCGCCAGCTGAGATCCAGTTCGCGCTTCTTCGACGTGCCCTTGACCGTGTCCGCGAAGGTGACCATGCGCTCGGTGGCGTCCTCACGCCGGCAGAAGATCACGTCCTCGACGTGTTCGAGCAGGTCGGCGGGGATGTCCTCGTAGACCACCAGCTGCCCGGCGTTGACGATGCCCATGTCCAGGCCGGCCTTGATCGCGTGGAACAGGAACGCGCTGTGGAAGGCCTCGCGCACCGAGTTGTTGCCGCGGAAGCTGAACGACAGGTTGCTGATCCCGCCACTGATGCGAACGCCCGGACAGCGGGCCTTGATCTGCGTGCAGGCCTCGATGAAGTTCATGGCGTAGCGGTCGTGTTCCTCGATGCCCGTCGCGATGGCCAAGACGTTGGGATCGAAGATGATGTCGCGCGGGTCGAAGCCGACGACCTCGGTGAGCAGCTTGTACGCGCGCGCGCAGATCTCGACCTTGCGTTCGACCGTGTCGGCCTGCCCGACTTCGTCGAAGGCCATCACGACCACGCCCGCGCCGTAGCGCTGAACGGTCCGGGCCTTGGCCAGGAACTCGTCCTCGCCCTCCTTGAGGCTGATCGAGTTGACGATGGCCTTGCCCTGCAGGCACTTCAGGCCGGCCTCGAGGATCTCCCACTTGGACGAGTCCACCATGATCGGCAGCCGCGCGATCTCGGGCTCGGCCATGAGCAGGTTGAGGAACTTCGTCATCGCCGGCACGCCGTCGAGCATGCCCTCGTCCATGTTCACGTCGAGGATGTTGGC
>JAJDER010000088.1 GCA_029259725.1 Planctomycetota bacterium
GTCCCTCCGCCGATGACGTAGACGACTTCCGTGAAGTCGTCGTTCACGCCGGGTGTCCAGGTGATCAGGTGGACGGAGGTCCCGTTGACGCGCTGAGTGCTCGGAAGATCTCCCTCCGACCATCGCGGTTCACCCGCCGAGCAGGTCTCCGGGTTCACCAGGTCGAGGAATCTGGACGGCATGTTGTCCGGTGTGGCGGCCGGACCGATGGTCGCGTTCGTCTGCATCGCCCACCCCGTCCGGAGGACGTGAACGCGCGGATAGTCTTGCATGGGCAACTCGGTGACCTCGTTGCAGACCGCACTCTCGACCCAGTTGGGCCAGGCGCCTCCCACGGTCGGACTCGCAAGCCACGTGTTGGCGTCGACGTCGTAGATGTCGCGGAAGAGATCGGCGTTTTCGAAGGGCTGTTGGTCGTGCCCGGTGACCATCACGTTCCCATCGGGGAGCAACGTGGCCGTCGCGTACCAGCGCGGCAGGAACATCGATCCCGCGGATGACCACGTCGGGGTCTTCGACTCGATGTCGAGCCGCTAGGCCTCGGGATGGCCCGAGAAGGAGGCACCGCAAGGCGAGTTCAGGCAGGACGTGGCGGGGTCGGTCCCGCCGACCCACAGCAGATCGCCATCCGGAAGGAAGGTGTGCCCACCGCAGAAGAAGGCCTGGGTCATCTCGGTGGGGCACGACTCCGGATAGGGGGTGTCGATGAGAGCGACGTTGGTGGGCGTTCGAGGCAGCCACAAGTATGTGCGCCCGTACTTGTCGGCATCCGCATAGGGCGGATAGCAGCCTTCCATCACCGTGGCGCAGCCGGGATCTGGAGCAGTCGTGGTGCAGAAGCCGCCAGGAACCACGCCGAAGAGCACCCGGTCGTAGTCGTATCCCTTGGCTGGCGGAAGCACGGCCGCGTGGGCGATCTCGAACGTGGGGCTGTTGAGGTCATTGCCGATGGGCAGTTCATAGGGACCCGTCCACTGCCCGGGGATGTACGGAATGCCCTGGCCCGCAGTCCCGGCCGTGATGAGACACAGTGCTGCGATGGTCACGAGTACGGACTTCATCTCTTCTCCTCTCTGATGATCTTCCCCGTGTCGACTTTCGCGCCTTGGGGCGCAGCCGCACACTACACTAGACTTGATGTCACGTGATCCTCGACTGAGGACCGCGCCCCCCGAGAGACAACCCGTGTCCCCCCGAAGAACCGTGTCGCGCGTGGTGACGGTGTGTGCGTTCGCCGCTCTGTTGTCGTGCCAGGAAGAGCCACGCGTCGACGAGCATCGTGCGGATGGTGTTGCCGAGAGCACGTCGCGTGAGCGTGGTGGGTCACCCGTGTCCTCGCCCGGCGTCGGGCAGCCCGGGGCCGAGCGGACGACCTCGGATCGCGACGCGATCACGACTCACCGATCGGGCCCCGGCCGACCAGCGACCGACCTGCTCGCCGACGGCCGCGACCTCCCACCCCGCCGCACGTCCACGCCTGTGGTCGTGCCCGACCCGCCCTCCGCGGGACCCTGGTTCGAAAGCGCCGACGCCGCGGCCTCCGGCCTCGACGTGGTCAACCTGGCCGGGCGGAGTGCCGCCGACGGCAAGACCTACCTGCTCGACTGCATCGGCCCCGGCGTGACCGTGCTCGACGCGGACGGCGACGGCCGCCTCGATCTCTACTTTCCGCAGGGCCGGGCGGCCACGCCCGACGGCGGCGACAGCCGCAACCGCCTCTACCTCAACCGCGGCGGCCGCCGCTTCGAGGACGTGACCGACGCCTGGGGCGCCGGCGACCGCGCCTACGCGTTCGGCGCCCTGGCCCTCGACTACGACGCCGACGGCGACGACGACCTGCTCGTGGCCAACCTCGGCCCCAACCGGTTGCTGCGCAACGATGGCGACCGGTTCACCGACATCTCCGCCGAGCACCCCGACCTGGTCGGCGATCCGACGTACTGGTCCACCGGCGCGGCCGCCGCGGACGTGGATGGCGACGGCGACCTCGACGTCTACCTGGCCAACTACTTCGTGCACGACGCGGCCGAGCTCGACGCCGACGGCCCGTGCCCCTTCATGGGCTGCATGGTGCCCTGCGGCCCCAAGGGGCGCGTGCCGCAGCCGGACGTGTTCCTGCTCAACTCCGGTCCGCCGGCCTACACCTTCACGGCGGCCGGCGTGGACGCGGGCTTCGCCGACGTGCCGGCCTCGTTCGGGTTCCAGCCGGTGTTCTCCGACGTGGACGACGACGGCGACCCCGACCTCTACGTGGCCAACGACTCCGTGGCCAACGCGCTGTTCGTCAACGACGGCGCCGGACGCTTCACCGAGGAAGGGCTCATCGCCGGCGTGAGCGTCGGCGGCTCGGGGCAGATGGAGGCCGGCATGGGCGTGGCCGTCGGTGACGTCGACGGCGACCTGCTGCCCGAGATCTACGTCACCAACTTCTCCACCCAGACCAACTCGTTCTACGTGAACCGCACCGAGCGCGACGGGCTGATCTGGTTCGACGAGCAGAGCCACGTCGCCGGCATCGGCCACCCGACCTGGTTCAAGCTGTCGTGGGGCTGCGCGGTCGTGGACCTCGACGCCGACGGCTGGCTCGACATCGTGTCGTCCAACGGGCACGTGTATCCGCAGGTGGACACCTGCGACATCGCGAGCATCGACTACGAGCAGGCCAACAACCTCTTCGTGGGGCGTGCGCCGAAACGGGCGGGCGACGTGCCGCGCTTCGAGGACGCCGGCGCGACGGCGGGAGCGGCCTTCGTCGTGCCCGGGCCGCATCGCGGGCTGGCCGTCGCGGATCTCGATGACGACGGGCGCCCCGACCTGGTCTTCTCACGCCTCGAGCAGACGCCGCTGCTGGCCTGGAACGAGAGCCCCGCGGCGGGGCGGCACCTGACCGTGGACGTGCGCTGGCACGACGCGGACGGCGCGCCGGCGTGTCGCGCGGTCGGCGTGCGCCTGCAGGCCGTGGCCGGTGACCGGGCCTTCAGCCGCGAGCTGCTCTGCGGGAGCAGCTTCCTCGGCAGCGAGGACCCGCGCGCGCACTTCGGCTTCGGGGACATCGCGCGTCTCGACCGGCTCACCGTGATCTACCCCGACGGGGTGGCCAAGACCTGGACCGACGTGTCGACCGGGCGCCATGTCGTCATCCGTCGCACCGGCCGCGGAGCCGAGGCGGTCCTCGTGCTGGAGGGCCAGGGCCCGTGACCGCGCTCGCCCGCGTCGGCGTGTTGTTCGCGGCGATCGCGTGCGTGGCGGTCCCCGTCGCGGCCCAGGACGACGCCGTGAAGGCGGCGGGCGTCCTCCGTCGCCAGGGCCGGCCCGCCGAAGCGGTGGCCGTGCTCGAAGGCGCGCGCGGCGCGGGCGGCGACGCGACGCTCGAAGGCATGCTCGGCCTCTGCGCCCTCGACGCGAAGCGTTGGGAGCAGTGCGACGCGCTCGCCGCGGCGTGGGGTGACTACGACGGTGACGACTATCGGCTCGTCGTCTTCCTCGGACGGCACGCGGCGACGCGCGGGGACGGCGAGGCCGGCCGACTCCGGCTCGAGCGCGCCACGACGCTCCGCGAGCGGCCGATCGAAGCGCGACTCGAACTCGTGGAACTGCTCCTGCGGCTACCGGACCTCGGGGCGGCGCTGGTGCAGGCCGAGGCGCTCGAAGCCGTCGAGCCCTCGGTGGGGCGGCCGCAGCGCGCGCGCGTCCTGCGTGCGCAGGGCGAGCATCAGGCCCGCAAGGGACCCGAGGCGCTCCCCAAGGCCGTGGAGAAGTATCGCGAGGCCTACGCCGCCGACCCGTCGGACCCCCTGACCGCGGCGCTGCTGCTCGACGGCCTGATCCTGATGGTGCGCGCCGAGGAGGCCGCCGAGGTCATCGAGTCACTCTACGGCGCGGGCCGCGATCCGCTGGCCTACCACTGGCGACGGGCCCAGGTGGAACTGGCGGCGAAGCGGATCGAGCCGGCGCGCGCGCAGCTGGCTCGGGTGCTGAGCCTGGACCCGGCTCATGTCGAGGCGCGGCTCGAATCGGCTCGACTCGCGCTGGACGCGGGGGACCACCCGGGTGCCCGCGCGCACCTGGACGCGTGCCCGCCCGCAACACCCCATGAGTCGCGCCGTCGCCTGCTGCTCGGTCTGCTCGCCCTGGATCTCCAGGACGACGGGGCCGCCGAGCAACATCTGCGCGCGGCCGTCGCACTCCAGCCGGGCAACACCAAGGCGCTCTACCACCTCGGCCGCCTGCTGATGAAGCTCGGCAGGCGCGACGAGGGCGCCGAGATCCTGGAGCGGTACCAGGCGCTCGCGCACTGAGGGCGGGCTGCCACCGAATCTCGCGATCGTCGAACCGGCCGTGACAGACCCGTGACCAAGACCCGGGCCCGACGTGCGTTCTCCTGGTCGAACCGACCCACGGAGGACCCCGATGTCTCGTGCCCCGCTGCCCACCGTCGCCCTCGCCCTCGCCCTCGGGGCCCTGTTCCTCGCGGGCCCCGCGACGGCCCAGGTCTCGGTCACCTCGACCACCTCGACCACCTCGACGGCGACCGTCACCACCACGGTGGATCTCGACTTCGGCTCGGCCACCAACCTGATCGTGCCGACCTCGACCAGCTTCGGGCTGGACCGCCGGCCCGCGGGCGTGGCGCTCGCGAGCGTCGCCGCGCGGGTGTCGCTGATGGGACGCACGGCGCGCACGGTGCTCCAGATCGAGCTGGCCAACCCGGGGCCACGTCGCGAGGAAGCCGTCCTGCTCGTGCCCCTGCCCGCCGGCGCGGTCGTGTCGGGTTTCGACTTCCAGGGGCCTGCCGCCGAGCCCACCGCGCAGCTGCTGCGCTGGGACCATGCCCGCGCGGAGTACGACCGCATCGTGGCGCAGATCCGCGATCCCGCGCTGCTCGAGTTCGCGGGCCACGACCTGCTGCGCTCCAGCGTGTTCCCCGTCGAGCCCGGCGGCACCCAGTCGGTGCGCATCACCTGGGAGTCCCTGTTGGTCCCGGAGGGCGCGCGCATCGACTACCTGCTCCCGCGCACGGCGTCACTCGAACGGCGCGTGCCCTGGTCCATCGAGGTCGACGTGGATCCGTCCGCCGGCGTGCTGTCGCTGTATTCGCCGAGCCACGAGCTGCTCGTGAAGCGCACCGCGGACGGTGGGTTCTCGGCGCACCTCGCCGCGGACGACGCGCTGCAGCCCGGCGCCTTCCGCCTGAGCCTGCTCAGCGATGCCGACGGACCGCCCGCCTCGATCTTCGCCTACCCCGACCCGCTCGAGGGCGGTGGCTTCTTCCTGGCACTGGCGACGCCGCCGAGCGAGGTCGCCGACGTCCCGCGCTGGAGTCGCGAGATCACGCTGGTCCTGGATCGCTCGGGCTCCATGGCGGGCGGCAAGCTGGACCAGGCCAAGGCCGCGGTGCTGCAGGTGGTCGAGGGACTGCGTGACGGCGAGAGCTTCAACCTGGTCGACTACTCCACGACGGTGTCGCGCTTCGCGGCGAAGGCCGTGCCGCGCACCGATCGCACCGTGGCCGACCTGCGCGCCTATCTGGCGGCGCTGCGACCGCACGGCGGCACCAACATCCACGACGCGCTGGTCGAGGCCCTGGCGCCGGCACCGATTTCCGGCAGCCTGCCGCTGATCCTGTTCCTCACCGACGGCCTGCCCACGGTGGGGCGCACGACCGAGCGCGACATCCGCGCGCTGGTCGAAGCCGGCAACCCCCACGGCCGCCGCGTGTTCACCTTCGGCGTGGGCGATGACGTGAACGCTCCGCTGCTGGACCGCATCGCCGACGTGACGCGCGCGGTGACCACCTACGTGAAGCCCTCCGAGGATGTGGAACTGGCCGTGGCCCGCGTGGCGTCGCGACTGCAGGGTCCCGTCCTCACCGACCTCGTGGTCGAGGCCCTGGGTGTCGACGGCTCCCTCGACACGCGCCGCATCCACGACCTCGTCCCGATCGTGCTGCCCGACCTCTACGGAGACGACCAGCTCGTCGTCCTCGGGCGCTACCGCGGGCACGGCAGCCTGAGGCTGCGTCTGTCGGGCAGTCCGGGAGTCGGCGGCCGCGTCGGTTCCGACGGGTCGGACTCACGTCTTGCCTGGCACGTCGAGACCGATCTGGATGCCGCCAGCACGGGCAACGCCTTCGTCCCGCGGTTGTGGGCGGCGCGCCGCATCGCCTTCCTGGTGGACGAGATCCGCCAGGCCGGCGGGGACGGTCGCCTGCCCGAGACGTCGCCCTTCGACGACCCGGCCCTGGCCGAGCTCGCCCGGGAGGTGCTGGCGCTCTCGACGCGCTTCGGGATCCTCACCGAGTACACGGCGTTCCTGGCCACCGAGGGCACCGATCTCGGCAGCTGGGACGCGCTCCATCTCGCTTGCGCCGAGTCCCTCGACGACAATGCCGTGAAGCAGCGCTGGGGCGGCGAGGCCGTGCGCCAGGGTGCGTGGTTCAACCGTGCCAAGAGCGCGGCCCGCGTCGATCTGCAGAACCGCTTCGAGGTGCCGCAGTCCCTGGCCGCCGACGTGGCCGGACGCGGGCCGGTGCTCGCCGGCAACGTGCAGCAGCTGGCCGACCGCGCCTTCTACAAGCGCGGAAACCGCTGGATCGATGGGGGCCTGGTCGAGAGCGAGCGCACCTCGACGCCGGACGAGGTGATCGCCTTCGGAAGCGCCGCCCACCACGAACTGCTCGACACCTTGCTGGCCGAGGGCCGAGCGGCGCTGCTCTCGCTCTCCGGAGAAACCCTCCTGGAGCACGACGGGCGCTGCGTGCTGATCACACCGCCCTCCTACGAGACCACCGACGGAACCACCGACGGATCACCCGACGGATCACCCGACGCCACACCCGAACTGGAGACCTCCCCGTGAAGACCCTGCTGACCTTGATCGTGGCCGCGACCGTGCTCGCCGCCACGCCCGCTGGCGTCGTGACCATCGATGACGCCGTGGCCCCCGATGCGGTCGTGGCCCCCGATGACGCCATGACCGAGAAGGCGACGGCTGCGCCCGCGCCGATCGTCGACCTGGCCCTGTGCCTCGACACGAGTGGTTCCATGACCGGCCTGATCGACGCCGCGCGTGCCAAGCTGTGGGCCATCGTCAACGATCTCGCCCTGGCCAGCCCGACGCCGCGCCTGCGGGTGGCCCTGCTGACCTTCGGCAACGACAGCCATGACGCCGAGGACGGTTGGGTCGAGGTGCAGACCGGCTTCACCGCCGATCTGGACCTCGTCTCCGAGCAGCTGTTCGCTCTGACCACCGACGGCGGCACCGAGCTGGTCGGGCGCGTGCTGCACGCCGCGGAGACGCGGCTCGACTGGAGCGCCGGGCCCGAAGCGCTGCGACTCGTCGTCGTGGCCGGCAACGAGTCGGCGGACCAGGACGAGACGATTTCCTTCCGGGACGCCTGCGGCGCACTCGTCTCCCGCGACATCCTGGTCAACGCGATCTACTGTGGCCCGCTGGGCGATGGCATCGACGTGGGTTGGCAGGAGGTGGCCACGCGCGCTGACGGGCAGTTCGCCAACATCGACCAGGACCACGGCACGGTCGTGATCGAGACGCCCTTCGACACGCGGCTGTCGGAGCTGAACACGGCGCTCAACGGGACCTATGTGCCCTTCGGCGAGCGCGGCAAGGCGGCCTCCGCCAACCAGGTCGCGCAGGACAGCAACGCGCAACAGCTGAGCCCGTCGGTGTTGTCGGCGCGCGTGGCCACGAAGAGCGGAGCGCTCTACCGCTGTGAGGACTGGGACCTGATCGATGCCTGCGAGGCGGGCACCGTGGTCCTGGCCGAGCTGCCCGAGGAGCAGCTGCCCGAGGAGCTGCGCGGCAAGTCGGCCGAGGAGCAGACCGCCCACCTGGAAGCCAAGCAGGCCGAGCGCCGCCGGGTGTCGGGCGAGATCCAGGCACTCCAGACCCAGCGTCAGGCCTTCATCTCGAAGGAGATGGAGCAACGCGCCATGGACGACAGCGGTGCCTTCGACAAGGTGCTGCGCGACGCGCTGCGGGCCCAGGCGGGGGCCAAGGGCCTCGGTTTCCCGGGCGCGGTCCAGGGGGCCGGCCCCACCGAGCCGAGCACGGCGCTGCCGGAGGTCGAGACGCCGTCGTCGGTCCAGGGCCCGTGATCGATCGCTCGGCCCGCGCCGGCCGGGAAGGAGCTTCCGGGTTCTCCGTACCGGCCGGCGCCGTCGTGGCCCATCATGGAGGGCGTCCGGCGCGCTCGCCGGTGACCGCCAAGGAGAACCCCGTGCCCGCGCCCCGCGTGCTCGTCGTCGAGGACGACCCCGCCATCCGGCAGGGGCTGGTGGACGCCCTGACCTATGCCGGTCACGAGGTCGAGGCGGTGGGCGACGGCGAGGCCGGCCTGGCGAGCGCCGCCGCGCGGCGCCCCGAACTCGTCTTGCTGGACCTCATGCTCCCCGGCATGGACGGCCTGGCGGTGCTCACCTCGCTGCGGCGTGACCACCCCGGGCTCCCGGTGATCATGGTCACCGCCCGGGGCGCCGAGGACGACCGCGTGCGCGGTCTGGTCTCCGGCGCCGATGACTACGTGGTCAAGCCGTTCAGCGCGCGCGAGTTGCTGGCCCGCGTCGCCGCCGTGCTGCGGCGCGCGCCCGAGCCCTCGCCCGACGTGGAGAACCTGCGCGTGCCCGGCGGAGTGGTGCAGATCGTCCGCCGCCGTGTGAAGCTCGATGACGGAACCAGCCACGCCCTGACCGAACGGGAGGCCGGCATCCTCACGTGTCTCGCGCGCCATCCGGGCGAGCCCATCGGCCGCGACCGGCTGCTGCGCGAGGTCTGGGGGCTCGACCCCGACGGCCTGCACACCCGCACCGTCGACATGCACGTGGCCCGGTTGCGCGAGAAGCTCGGCGATGACCCGGCGGATGCGCGCGTGGTCGTCACCGTGCGCGCGCGGGGCTACATGCTCGGCGAGGATGTGCAGGTGCAGGGTGGCGATGCCGGCGGGACGGCCGGCGGGACGGCTGGCGGGACGGCTGGCGGGACGGCTGGCCCGCTGCCGGGCGGCGCGCCATGAGGGCGCAACGCGGATGGGGGCTGGTCTACGGACTCTGCGCGCTGGCCTTGATCACCGTGCTGGCCTGGGTCTCGATCGAGGTGCTCGACCTCGAGGAACAGCAGCGCACGGCGCGCGCCGAGGCGCGGCACCAGGAGTCGCTGCGCCTCGCGCTGTGGCGGCTCGACGCCGAGCTCATCCCGGCCCTGGCCCGTGAAGCGGCGAGGCCGTACTTCGAGTACATGGCCTACTACCCCCAGGGGCGCGCCTACACGCGCATGCTCAACACGCTCGACCCGGGCGAGGTGCTCGTTCCGTCTCCGCTGCTGACCTATCGCTCAATCTGGTTCCCGCTGCACTTCCAGCTCTCGCCCCGGACCGGGTTGACCTCACCGCAAGTCCCGCTCGGTCAGCAGGCCGACCTCGCCCTGCTGACCTGCCTGCCCGACACGGAGATGCACCGCAACGCGGACGTGCTCGAGCGCGTGCGGCGGGCCGCGGGTTTCGACACGCTGTGGGCCCAGGTGATGGCCGCCGAGCGCGCGACGCCGCCAGCCGCGCCGCCGACCCCACCGCCGCTGCCGCAGACCGTCGTCACGTTGCCGGGCGAGGGCAAGGGCGAGGGCGGTGGCGTGGACGACATGGCCGAAGTCGCTGTCGGCACCGAGGGCGCGGTGGAGTCCGCCGCCGGGTCGGGTCGCCAGGCCCTCGAGGAGGCGCGGGAGGAAGCCGGGCGACTCGCGCCGGCGTACCAGCCTCCGGCCGAGCCCGCGCCGACGCAGGCGGAGTGGTCGGCCGCCGAGTTCGGCAAGCGCAACCGCAGCAAGCTCAACGTCCAGAACGTGGCCGACGAGTCGCTGCGCAACACCTTCGGGGCGGACACCGTGGCCGAGGCCCCGGTGACGGTCGGGCCGCTCGTGGCGGTGTGGACCGGGGTCGCGGTGTCGCCCGCCGAGCTGCTCCTGCTGCGGCGCGTGGTGGCCAATGACGAGCAGGTCCTGCAGGGCATGCTGGTGGACTGGCCGGCCCTGCAGACGGCGCTGCTGGCCGAGATCCACGATCTCTTGCCCGATGCGGAGCTCCGACCGACCGATCCCGGGGACGTCACGCCCGAGGAGGCCGCGCGGACCCTGGCGATGATTCCCGCCGTGCTCGAGACCGGCCCGACGCTCGTCGAGGACGCGGGCTGGTCCGCGACGCGTGGCACGCTGCTCCTGGCCTGGGCCGCCGTGCTGGTGGCCCTCGGCGCGGTCGGGCTGACGTTGCGCTCGACCGTCGCCTTCGCGGAGAAGCGCAGCCGCTTCGCGAGCGCGGTGACGCACGAACTGCGCACGCCGCTGACCACCTTCCGCATGTACGCCGAGATGCTCGCCGACGACATGGTCACGAGCCCCGAGCACCGCGACCGCTACCTGCAGACCCTGCGCAGCGAGGCCGATCGGCTCGGCCGGTTGGTGGAGAACGTGCTCGCCTACGCGCGCGTCGAGGACGGACGCGCGTCCTTGCAGCCGCGGGACGTCTGTGTCGCGGACCTCGTGGCGCGCATCGCGCCGGCACTGCGCGCGCGGGCCGCCGAGAGCGGGCTCGAGCTCCAGATCGTGTTGGGACAGCTCGGCGAGGAACTCGTCCACACCGACGAGGAGGCCGTGGGGCAGATCCTGGCCAATCTCGTGGACAACGCCGGCAAGTACGCCGCCGATGGGGAGCCGGCCACGCTTCGCCTGGAGGCGGCGCGCGAAGACGGTCGGGTCCAGCTGAGCCTGTGTGACCACGGGCCGGGGGTGCCGGTGGACATGGCGGCCACGATCTTCTCGGCCTTCGATCGCGGCGCGATCCAGCCCGGCGACACGCGACCGGGCCTGGGCCTGGGCCTGGCGCTGAGTCGCGGCCTGGCCCGCGATCTCGGCGGCGATCTGGTCCTCGAAGCGCTGCCGCCCGATCACGCCCCCGGTGCCCCCGGCGCCCGCTTCACCCTGCTCCTGCCACGACGTGCCTAGCGACCATCCGGCCGGCCGCCCGTTCTTCGAGGACGAGCGGCGGGTGCCCGGCCGCTAGGAGCGCGGGCCGGCGTGTTTTGACCCTGGGAAACCGGTGCTCGCCGGGCACGCGTACCGGATGATGGTCCGGCGGACTCGCCTCGACTCCTCGGACGCCTCCCATGGACTGGTTTTCACGACTGCTCGGCCGCAAGCCGAACGTCGCGCACTTCACCTGGCACTGCAGCCGCGGCGAGCACACCTGCGCGCGCTGTCGCGAACTGGACGGCACCGCCTGGGTGCCGGAGGCCGACTTCAAGAGTCCGCCACTCAAGGCCGAGTGCACCTGCCCCGGCGGCTGCAAGTGCAAGGCCATCCCGACCGGCCTCGACGAGGCCTGGGGCCAGGGCAACGCCGAGTTCATCCGCAAGCAGGGCGGCGTCGTGACCGGCAAGCGGATGGAGAAGTTCTTCGCCGGCTGAGGCGGGTCAGCGGCGCCGTTCGTTCGGGTTGCGCGGCCGCGGCTTGGCTGGCAGGTACTGGGGCGGCCAGCGCTGGTCGAAGTAGTCGTACTGCACGCTGGCGCCGAGGGTCAGGTGCGGATCGACGAGGTGCGGGCGGGCCATGGCCACCAGGTCGGCGCGCCCCGCGGCGAGGATCGTGTTGGCGTGGTCGGCGCCCTGCACCGCACCCACGCACATGACCGGGATGCCCACTTCCCAGCGGATCCGTTCGGCGAAGGGCACCTGGTACATGCGCCCGAACGACACGTGGCTGTCCGGTGTGTTGCCGCCCGAACTCACGTCGATGAGATCGCAGCCGCGGTCCTTCAACGCCGCCGAGAAGGCCACGCTGTCCTCGATGGTCGTGCCGCGAGCCTCGCTCTCGAGCCAGTCGGTGGCCGAGAGGCGCACGGCCATGGGTTTGTCCGCGGGCCACGCCGCGCGACAGGCCTCGAACACCTCGAGCGGCCAGCGCATCCGGTGCTCGAGCGAGCCGCCGTACGCGTCGGTGCGGCGGTTGGACTCCGGGCTGAGAAAGCTCGACAGCAGGTAGCCATGGGCCGCGTGCAGTTCGACGAGATCGAAGCCGGCCTGCTCCGCGCGACGGACCGCGGCGACGAACTCGTCGCGCACCTGGTCCATGTCGGCCCGGTCCATCTCGCGCGGGGTGTGCCAGCCGTCCGCGAACGGGAGCGCCGAGGGCCCGATGGTGGGCCAGGCGGTGTCGTCGGTGAGTGGATCGTCGCCCTCCCAGGGCAGGTGGCAGCTGGCCTTGCGGCCCGCGTGCGCGAGCTGCATGCCGAGCGCGGCGCCGCTGTTCGCCCGGGCGAAGTCCACGATGTGCCGCCAGGCCGCGACGTGCGCGTCGGTGTACATGCCCGCGCAGCCGTGCGTGATGCGGCCGCTGGGCGAGATGTCGGTGGCCTCGGTGAACACCAGTCCCGCGCCGCCGATGGCCAGCCCGCCCAGGTGCACGAGGTGCCAGTCGTGGACCGTGCCCTCGACAGCGGAGTACTGGCACATGGGGGACACCACCACGCGGTTGGCCAGCTCCAGGTCCCGCAGCGTGTAGGGCGCGAACAGCGGCACCGGTGCCGAGCCGTCGCGGGCGCGCGGAGCACGGGCCTCTTCGTCCCACCACCACTCGCGCACGCGCGCCACCAGCTCGGGGTCGCGGAGTTCCAGGTTGTCCCAGGTGATGCGCTTGCTGCGCGTCATCAGGTTGAAACTGAACTGCAGCGGGTGCTGGCGCGCGTAGCGGGCGGTGTTCTCGAACCACTCCAGGCTGGTCTGCGCCGCCTTCTGCGTCTTGATCGTCTCGACGTAGCGCGCGTCCTCGTAGGCCGCGAGGACCTGCGGCACGTCGCCGGTGCCGTACTTCACGAAGGCGTCCTTCAACGCGATCGCGTCCTCCATGGCCAGCTTCGTGCCCGAGCCGATGGAGAAGTGAGCCGTGTGTGCCGCGTCACCGACCAGCACGACCTTGCCGTGGTGCCAGGTCTCGTTGCGCACGGTGGGGAAGGTGCGCCAGATCGAGCGGTTGGTGAGCAGCTCGTGGTCGCCGATCCAGGGCGCGAACAGCTTCGCGCAGAACGCGACCGTCTGCTCCTCGGTGGCGTCCTCGAGGCCGGCGGCGCGCCAGGTCTCCTCCCGGCACTCCACGATCCAGGTGCTGCGCTTCGGCTCGAAGGGGTACGCGTGGACCTGGAACAGGCCGTGCTCGGTGGGGAGGAAGACGAAGGTGAACGCGTCGAGGGGCTTGTCCGTCCCCAGCCAGCAGAACTTGCACGCGCGCCAATCGAGAGTCGGCTTGAACACGTCGGCGTACTTCTCCCGCACGACACTGTTGATGCCGTCGGCGGCGAGGATCAGGTCGGCGTCGGCGACGCGTGGATCCTCGTCGTCGGTGATGTCGGTCTCGAAGTGCAACTCGACGCCCAGCTCACGGCACCGCTCGTGCAGGATCTGAAGCAGCGTCTTGCGCGCCAGGCCGCAGAAGCCGTGGCCCGTGGAGGTCACGCAGGTGTCGCCGTAGTAGGTCTCGATGTCCGGCCAGTAGGCGAACTCGGCGCGGATCCGCGCCATGGACACGGGGTCCTCCCGCTCGAAGCCGTCCAGCGTCTCGTCGCTGAAGACGACGCCCCAGCCGAAGGTGTCGTCGGCGCGGTTGCGTTCGTAGAGCGCGACCTGCGCGTCCGGGAAGGCCTGCTTGAACAGGATCGAGAAGTAGAGGCCCGCGGGGCCTCCGCCGATGCTGGCGACTTTCATGCGGCGCATCGTACGAACGCCGGGCCGTCCGGGCACGCGCGAGTCAGTCGCGTGGGAACACCAGGGCGTAGTTGTCCTGCAGCAGATCGATCTCGCGGGGCTCGCCGAACCCGGCGGCGCGCACCTCCGCGATGACGACCTGCTTGCCCGCGCGCACGTGGCCCAGGACCCAGTCGCTGCTCACGCCCGGGATGCGCTCGAAGTCCACGATCACCAGCTTCCCCCCCGGCCGGAGCGCGTCCCGGATCGAGGCCAGCGAGCTCATCGGGTACTCGAAGTGGTGGTAGACGTCGCAGACGAAGGCCAGGTCGACCGAGCCGGGATCGAGGTCCACCGAGCGCTCTCCGCACAGTCGGGCCTCGACCTGGGCCAGTCCCAGCGCAACCGCGCGAGTGCCGACGTGCTCGACGAACTCGGGCACGATGTCGACGGCGTAGAGCGTTCCCTCGGGCCCGACCGCCTCGGCCAGCAAGGGCATGAACAGGCCCGTGCCGGTGCCGACATCCACGGCATCCTGACCAGCGAGCAGTCCGCACTCGTCCACCAGCGCCTGTCGGTGGTCGTAGACCTCGCGACCCTCGGCCTCGAAGCGCTCGACCCACTCACCGACCTCGGGTTGCTGGTAGGCCGCGTTGATGCCCGGGTTGACGCTCTCCTCGGACAGCCCGCTGCAGCCGACGGCGAGCGCCGCCGCGAGCAGCGTCGTGAACAGACCCTCCCGTCGCGTGCTCACTTGCCGGCGATGCCCTCGAGACTCACGATCAACGTGACCTCGTCGCTCAGCGCGCCCATGTACTTGGTCATGCCGAACTCGCTCCGCTTGATGGTGAAGCGCGCCTCCACCCCGCTGCGGTAGTCGCGGAACATGGTGATCTCGCCGGCGCCGACCAGGTGCGCGTCGAGATCGATCGACCTGGTCTGGCCCAGGAGCGTCAGCTCGCCCTGGATCGCGAAGTGGCCCGGCTCGGTCTGCTCGCACGACGAACTCTTGAAGGTCATCGTCGGGTACTCGTCCACGTGGAAGAAGTCCTCGTTCTTCACGTGGGCGTCCCGGTCGCGGCTGTTGGTGTCCACCGAGGCGGCGTCGACCACGAAGTCCACGGTGTTCTGGGTCGGGTCCTCGGCGTCGAGCGTGTAGCGTCCGGCGACCTCGTTGAACCGGCCGTAGAAGTTGGACACGCCCACGTGCTGGACCTTGAACAGCACCGTCGAGTGGCCGGCATCGACCTCGTACCGGCCGCTCCGGTACTCGACGACCTCATCGTCGGCCGGCGCGGGAGTTGGGTGGGCGGCGACCAGGGCCACCGTGACGGGGATCAGCAGGGTGACGGAGGGCAGCCATCGGGCGGTGCGCATCGAACGGTCTCGAGTGGGTCGGGGGGGGATCGGGGCCGCGCATCCTAACCAACCGTGGCCGGCCAACCGGGGTAGACTGGAATCCGTCGGGCAGACCGTGGGCCCGGTCCGTCTCCCCCTTGCCGGAGTCTCCCCGTGACTCGCGCTCCCTTCCCGGCCGTCCCGGCTGTCCTGTTCGGTGTCGCCCTGCTCGCCACGCCCGCGGCGCCCCAGGTCTTCCACGATGTCCTCCTGGACGGCGCGGCGCCGCACATCCACCAGGACACTCCGTCGGCGGGCCGCATGGGGAGCGGCGTGGCCTTCTTCGACATGGACGGCGACCACGACGACGACCTGTTCTGGGTCAGCTCGGCGATCGACCACACCCTGCTGCGCAACGACGGCGGCAGCTACGTGGACGTCACCGCCGGTTCGGGCGTCAGCGACGGCCTGCCGCACAACACCATGGGCGTGATCGCGGCCGACTACGACGACGACGGCGACGTCGATCTCTACCTGACCAACCGCGGCAAGAACCAGCTGCTGGCCAACCTCGGGGACGGGACGTTCACCGAGGTCGCCGAATCACTCGGTCTGGACGACGGCGCCTGGGGCACCTCCGCCACCTGGGCTGACTTCGATCTGGACGGCGACCTCGACCTGTACGTCGGCAACTACATCGCAGAGATCGACTTCCCCTACCACATCGGCGCGAAGAACCGGCTGTACCTCAACGAAGGCACGTCGGCCGCGCCGGTGTTCGTCGATCGGGCGGCGGAACTCGGCGTGGATGTCTCGACCGTGTTCCCCGCGCCGGTCCCGCCCTGGATCGTCGGCAAGGAGGGTCAGCCCACGGCAGGCTGCACGTTGTCGGTGAGCAGCACGGACTACGACGGGGATGGCGATCCCGACCTCGCCATCGGCAACGACTTCGGCATCTTCATCATGCCCAACCTGCTGTACCGCAACGACGGCGTCGGAGAGGGCGGCAACCTGGTCTTCACCGACGTGAGCGCCGAGACAGGTTTCGGCATCGCCCAGTTCAACATGGGCATCAACTGGGGGGACTACGACCGCGACGGTGACTGGGACGCGTATCTCACCGACCTGGGGCCCAACGCGCTGCTGCGCAACGACGAGGGTGTGTTCACCGAGGTGGTCGAGCAGGCCGGTCCGGTCGAGGGCGAGATCGGCCCCCTGTTCCTGACCTCGTGGGCCAGCCTCTGGGTCGATGTCGACAACGACGGCTGGGAGGACCTCTACGTCGCCAACGGATTCATCCCCGCCGACTCGGCCCTGGCCAACGAGGAGGAGTCGGCCAACGGGCTGTGGCGCAACCTCGCCGACGGGACGTTCAGCAAGGTGTCGCAGTCCGGAGTGGCGAACAAGGGCGTGGGGCGGGGCCTGGCGTCCGCCGACTACGACGGCGACGGCTTCGTCGACATGGCCCTGCTCAACAACGGTTTCCCGGGTCTCTTCGGCATCGACCTGGCGAGTCACCTCTACAACAACTCCGGATCGCTCGCGACCGGCGCGTCACGCTGGGCCGCCCTGCGCCTGATCGGCGTGCGCTGCAACGTCGAGGCGCTCGGTGCGCAGGTGGATGGCTGGGCCGGCGGCGAGGTCATGCGACGCCAGGTCCGCGCCGACCCGGTGTACCAGTCGAGTTCGAGTCGCCAGCTGCACTTCGGGCTCGGCGCCGCGCCGCGCCTGGAACGCGTCGAGCTCCGCTGGCCCGACGGCACCTACCAGGAGCTCCACGGTGTCCCGGCGGGGATGCGGCTGCTCGTCGTCGAGCCGCGCATCGTCATCGATGCGGTGGGCACACCCGCCGGGGATGGCTCGGAGCTCGATGTCACCGCGAGCTTCAGCAACCTCGACCCCGAGCCGCGGGTCTTCACCGCCAAGTTCACGCTGCTGCTCGACGGGCGCACCGTCTTCACCACCACCACGACCGGGTCGATCGGCCCGGGCCAGACGGTGCCGTCCACGATCTCGGTCGAGTTGCCGCGCAACGCCGCCGGGCTCTCCGGAGTGGAGTTGCAACTGCGCGTGGACGTGACCGACGACATCAGCCGTGCGCTCGACACGCGCGTGGTCCCGGTGGTGCTGCCCTAGCAGGGCGATGCCCGCTCAGACGCGTTCGACGTACTTCAGCCAGTACTCCTGGAAGTCGTCCCAGTCCTCGTCGGTCCACTCGGCGAAGGTCTTCGTGTACGCCGCCGCCTGCACCTCGTCCACGTCCACGAGGTGGTAGTAGGCCTCGGGGTCGTCGGACGGAGGAGCGTCGTCCTCGTCGATGTCCCCGGCCGTCTTGCGCTCCTCGAATTCCGTGAGCGCGTCCTCCATCAGTCCGGTGGCGTGCTCGTGCCGCGCGGCCAGCAGGTGTTCGAGGTACTCGGGCAGGATCGCCTTCCACTTGTCGTTGTAGAGCTTGCCCTCGCGCAGCATGTGCACGATGGACCATCCCGCCGCGTAGTTGACCTGCCCGTGCTCGTAGTACTCGCGCTGCGTGAAGCGCATCAGGTCGCGCAGGGGGACGGCGGCCCCTTCGTTCGGCGACTTGCCCTGCTTGAACAGTCTCACGCCGTTCTTGATCGACTGCGCTCGGGCGATGCCTGCGGGAGCGTCACCGAACTCGGTGATGCGGTAGGTGCGCGTCATCTTCGCGCCGGCGAAGTAGTCCCCGTGACCTTCATTGTACCAGCTGTGCGGAGCGAGCTCGCCGTAGAAGTAGTAGATGTACTGGTGGAACGCCTCGTGATTGAGCACGCCCAACGTGAAGTCGCGCGGGCGCATGTCGAAGAACACCAGCTCCTTGTGGAAGCTGCTCCAGTAGCCGCCCGAGCCGGATGACCCGCCGTAGCCCATGTACTCCTCGCGGCTGTTGCACACGCGCACGATGGACACCGCCTCGATCGGTTCGTCCGGCGGGTAGAGCTCCTCGTACACGTTGCGCATGGCCTCGATCTGCTCGGCCATCTCCTCGACGAAGTCCTTCTCGGCGTTGAACAGGAACAGGTAGCGATCGGTGCGCAGGCTGTCCCAGCCCGGCGGCAGCTTGTCGATCTGCTCCCTCAGGAAACGCTCTTGTGGGCTGAGCTGCGCAAGCTCCGAGGCGCGCTCCTCGCCGCCCTCGCGCTCGATCACCGCGAACGTACGGGCCGCCTTCTGGTAGTCGCGCATGGCCTTGGAGAAGCGGTGCTCGAAGGCGTCGCCGCTGACGACGAAGAGCCCGTGTTCCGCGGGCACCAGCACCTGGTAGCTCATCAGCTGGGTGTCCCCGCTGCCGGAGTGCAGCAGCTGGATTTCGCGGCACTTCTCCTTGCCCACCTTGAGCGTCTTGTCCTTCTCGATCTCGAAGTAGCCGGAGCGCGCCTTGAGCCTGTCGAGCGCCCAGGCGTGGCTGCCGTCGTAGTCGCTGTCCTCGTCGGCAGATTCGATGTCGTCGGGCCACGGGAGGAGCGACACGTAGAACATGTCGTGCCGGCCGCTGGTGCCACCCTCGCCGAGGCTCATGTCCTCGGCCTGGTACTTGGCGACGATGATGCGCTCGGTCGGGTTGAGCGCGACCGAGTTGAATCCCTTGGGCGGCTTGACCTGGAATCCGCGCAGGGAGTCCTTGTGCAGCTTCTGGCCGGAGGCGCTGCCGGCGATCGCCAGCAGCAGGACGACGACGAGGGCCAAGGGGCCCTGAGGCCGCAGGGACATGGCGCTGCTCCAGGCAGGAGAGGGGCTCGCGAGGGGCCCGAGGGCGGGTGACGCGCATCATAACCCGAGACCGTGGACAGCTCGCCGCGTGAACACGGGGCGCGTCACGCACGGGTCATTCCGGATGACGGAAGGTCTCGTCAGGCTTCGGTGGCGTGTCCCGGTCATAATCGGCCGCATGACCGAGCCCACCCCGAAAGCCCCGACCGAGACGCCCCTCCGGCCCCGTCGAGGTCGACGGCTCGGCCTGCTGCTGCTCCTCGTCGGCGTGCCGCTCCTGCTCGGCTTCACCGCGCCGTGGTGGGCGGCGCCGCTGGTCAGCGCGGAACTCGTCGCGATCCTGCAGGCAAGCACCGGAGGCGAGGCACACATCGACGAGCTCCGACTCGACTGGGGCGGCGCCCGCCTGTCCGGCCTCGACGTCGAGGACGCGGAGGGCCGCCCGCTGCTCCGAGCCACCGCTGCCGACGTGCGCGTCGATGTGATCGCCGCCCTGTGGGGTCGCTACGACGCGGACGTCCGCCTGGCCGATGCCGAGATCCACCTTCGTCGCCGCGAAGACGGCCGTTGGAATCTCGAACACATCCTCGAGCGGGCCGGCGATCAGGACGGCGACAAGGACGAGGACGGCGACGACGAGAACGACGAGGCGGCCTCGTCGCCCGAGTCGGTGCGGGTCGGTGTGCAGGTCGCCGATGCGCGTCTGATCGTGCACGCGCCCGACGCGCCAGGGAGCGACGACTCGGAGTCCACGACGCTCCAGCTGGAGTCGTTCACCCTGGACGTGTCCGGTGAAGCGACCGTACAGCCCTTCGCGCTGGCCGCCGTGGTGCACGGCCCTGACGGCGAGGCCGGGCGGCTCACCGCCGACGGGACCCTGGCGATCCCCGAACTCGGGCCCGTGTCCCCGGCGGATCTCGGTGCGGACGTGGGCTTCTCCCTCGAGGCGTTCGACCTGGCTGGTCTCGCTCCGGTCTTCGCCGCCCTCGGCGACCTGCCCGCGCTCGCGGGAACGGTCCGTGGCGGCGGTCGAGCGCGGATGCACGGGCCGGGCCTGCTCGTCGGGGATGTCGATCTGATCCTCACCGACCTGCAGGTCGATGACCAGTCGGCTCCGGCGGCGCTGAAGCTGGTGGCACGGGCGTCCGCGGATGAAGACCTGGCGGGCACGCAGGTTCTTCAGCTCACTCTCGGCGAGGGACTGACGGTCGACTGGAACGGGCAGACCGCTGACCCGCTCGGCGCGGCCGGTCGTCTCTCGGGTGACCTCGGCGTCGACGCGGACCTGGCTGCACTGGTCCCGCTCTTGCGCCCGTGGTCGCCGCTCGTCGAGGGTCTCGATCTCACCGGCCTGCTGCATGTCGATGCGCAGCTGGCGGCCGAGTTGAGTGACGGGCGTCCCGGCTCCGGCCGACTGTCCGCCCGCGCGGATCTGACCGGGCTCTCGGTTCGCGGTGGCGACGGTGTGCTGCTTCCTCTCGCGGACCTGTCGGCCGCACACGCCGAGCTGGAGGGGAGCCTCGACCTCGAACACGGGCGCCTCGAGCTGCCGACCGTGCGACTCGACGCCGGCCCGCTCGGCTTCGATGCGCAGGTGTTCGCGGAGAACCTGGGCGGCGACGCTCCGGTGTTGCAGCCCTCCGCGTGGCAACTGCGCGCCGACCTCGACACCCTGGCTCCGCTGCTTGCCACCCTCGAGGGCCTGCCCCGCCTCGGCGGCCGAGTGGCCGGTCGCGGTCACGCGCAGTGGAACGGCGCCGGCGTCCTCCAGGGCGACGTCGACCTGACCGTGGACGAGCTGCTGATCGACGACCAGCTCGCCCCCGGACCGGTGACCCTGGTGGCCCAGGCCGCGGCGGACGAGGACCTTGCCGGGACGCAGACGGCGCGCCTCTCGCTCGGTGACGCCTTGACGGTGGATTGGGACGGTTCCACCCGCGCGCCGCTCGGGCCCGAGGGCCGTCTCGACGGCGTGCTCGGGTTGCGCGGTGATCTCGCGACCATGCTGCCGATGGTGCGTCGCTGGATCCCGCTGGCCGAGGGCGTCACGCTCGGCGGCGGCATGACCGTGGCCGCCACGTTGGGCGCCGACCTGCGCAACGGTGCACCGAGCACGGGACAGCTCGTGGCCGACGTCGATCTGGAACACCTCGCCGCCCTCGATGCCGAGGGCAGCGCGATCCCGCTGCCGGGCCTGACGGCCGGGCAGCTCGACTTCGACGGCAGGTGGGACCTGGAGCGCGGTCGCGTCGAGGTCCCGAGCCTGCGGCTGGAGGCGGGGCCGGTGAGCCTGGACGCCCGGTTCTCCGCCGAGGACCTGCTCGGCGACGCGCCGGTGTTGCACCCCTCGCAGCTCGACCTGCTCGCCGACCTGGATGCCCTGGCCGAGGCGCTGGGCCCGGTGCTCCCGCCCGGGACGCCCGGCTTCGGCGGCAAGGCGAAGGGGCACTTCGAGATCCGGCCGCTGCCGGGTCCGCCCGGCGAGGCGCCCGTCGACGTGGTGGGCACCCTCGACGTCACCGACCTGCTGCTGTCGGGCCTGACCGTCGGCGAGGAGCTGCTCTCACTGGCTCCGGCTCCGCTTCACCTCGAACACGATGTGCGTTTCGATCCGCGCCCTGACGGGAGGTCCGAGATCCGCCGGTTGGTCGTGACCTCGCCCTGGCTCGACGTCACCGGGCGCGGTGAGCGGGTCGGGCAGGACGGCCCCCTCGACGGCGACGCGACGCTGACGCTGCACGTGCGGTACCTGGCGCCCGTGCTGGCCCGACTGGTCCCCGGCCTGGCCCTGGGGGGAGGCGACATCACCGTGGAGACCCGGTTCTCGGGCGGCGCCTCAGGGCTCGCTGCGAGCGGCAACGTGGCCGCTCCCGATCTGTCGGCCAGCTGGACCGATGCGGAAGGGCGACGCAGCGAACTCCCCGCGCAGGCCGTGAGTGTGGCCTTCGACGTGACCAGTCCGGCCCCGGATCCCGGCGCGTTCGCCGAGCATCCGCTGTCCCTGCGCGCGCTGACCCTGGCCCTGCCGGGACTCGACCTGGTGGTGGCCGGCACGGTGTCGTCGCTCGCGGCGGAGACCGGGCCCGAAGCGGACCTCACGGTGTCGACGCGAGGCCGGCTGGACACGCTGCTCTCCGGGCTGGGGTCGTTCGTCGGTGAGCTGCCCGGACGCGCCGCCGGTTTCGACGGGGAGCACCGGCTGGCCCGCCGAGGCGGCCGCGTGGATCTGCAGGGGAGCTTCGGCCTGGACGACCTGCGGGTCGTCGTCGGGGAAGGCGCCGAAGCGTTCGAGATCGTCGAGCCGCGGTTGCAACTCGACACCACGGCCGGGCTCGACCTCGACGCCGGCGCGCTGGACCTGACGCGCCTCGGCATCCAGGGAGGTCTGATCGCCGGGACCGTGTCGGGGCGCATCGACGGACTGCCTCGTGGTGCCGAGCACAGCGCCGGCCTGGACCTCGGGCTCGTCGGCATGCGCGCCGACCTGGTCTGGCAGCCGGGGGCGCTGGCTCCGATCCTCTCAGGAGCCGTGTCGCTCCCCGCCGGCGTGGCCCTGGTGGGCGTGGACGGCGAGCCGCTGACGCTGCAGCTCGACGGACGTTGGAACGGGGACGTCGTGGCGCTCCTGCGCGACGGTGCCCTCACCGCCCGGACCGGACTCTCCACCTGGTCGATTCCGGGCGGGTCCCTGGGAGGCCCGCTGGACATCACCGCGACGGACGGCGTCGTGATGCTCGACACGCAACTCGAGACCACGCGCGGCTCGGTCCGCGTCGGCGGTCGGGTGGATCTCGACGAGGTCCGCACGGCGGGTGGTGCTCCCGGTGCGGACCTGTCGCTGCTCCTGGATGGTTTCGGCCTCACCGCCGACGTCGCCGCGCTGCTGAGTGGGTTGCACCCGGCCCTGGCGAGCGTGAAGGGAGGGGATCTCTCGGGACAGATCGACCTCGAGCTGAAGGCGGCCTGGGCCGGGCCGGTGCCGCGTGCGGTCGATGCGTTGCTGCTCGACCTGTCGCCGCTGACCGCGGACGGCACGCTCGGCCTGCGCGGCGTGGACGTCTCTCGCTCGCCCTTGATCCAGGAGATGGTCGCGACGCTCGACCCGAAGGGGAAACACTCCGTGGTGGTCGCGCCGGTGAGCTTCACGGTGCGCATGGGGCGGGTCGCGTATGCCCAGCCGTGGACCTGGGTCGTCGACACGATCCCGACGGCCTTTCGTGGAAGCGTCGGCTTCGACGGGTCGGTGGACATGGTCTGGGACGTGCCCATCACGCAGGCGCTGGCCGACCGGCACTCGTTCTGGAAACGCTTCGTCGGTGACACCATCTCGATTCCCGTCGACGGCTCCGTCGCGGCCCCTCGCCTGCGCGTCGAGGGCCTGGCCGGCGACCTGGCCGGGAACGCCCTGGAGCACGAGCTCGATGAGCGGTTGGGCAAGCTCGACGATCTCCTGGGGCAAGGGACCCAGGACCCGGCCGAGCTGCTGTCTGCCGCCGATGAGCTCTGGGCCGCCGGCAAGCCCGCCGAGGCTCGGCCCCTCTATCAGGCCCTCCGCGAGAATCACCGGCTCAGCTTGGTCTACGTGCTCAACAAGGACCGCATCAAGGATCGAGCCGAAGAGCCCAAGACCACGGATCCGAGCAGCCCGAAGAAGGAGAAGAAGAAGCAGGGCGGGATGGGTTCCGGGGCGTAGGGCCCGGAGCGGCGGGGAGGGTCCCGATGGGTTTCGCGGGCGCCGCCGCAGGGTATGCTGAGGGGATTGGACCGCGGCCAACGACACGCCCGGTGGAGGACCCCCATGAGCCGACGTCCTGCTGACAGGGCGCGGTGGCGTCGCACGATCGGGGCAGCGATCGGGCGCGGAGGGAGAGCCTGTCTCTCCGTTGCGCTCGCGCTGTCCTTCTGCGGAGTCGCCGTCCGGGGTCAGGCTGAAGCCGCGCTGAGTGCGGGCTCGGTCCTGGGCTGGGACAAGATCAGCGGGACGACCGGCAACTTCACGGGGTCGCTCAGCTCGGACGACATGTTCGGCACGGCCGTGGCCAACATCGGTGACCTCAACAACGACGGCACGAACGACCTGATGGTCGGCGCTTCGGACGACGACGATGGGGGCCTGAACCGCGGCGCGGTCTGGGTGCTGTTCCTCGAGCCCGATGGCACGGTCGGTGCACACCAGAAGATCTCCTCCCTGGAGGGGGACTTCGGAGGCGCTCTCGAGAACCTCGACGCCTTCGGGAGCTCCCTGGGACGGACCGGCGATCTGGACGGCGACAACATTCCGGATGTCGTCGTGGGAGCGCGTCTCGATGACGATGGCGGGATCTCGTTCGGCGCCCTGTGGGTGCTGCACATGCGCCCAGACGGAACGGTCAAGTCCGAACAGAAGATCAGCGCTTCCGTGGGTGGCTTCGGCGGTGCGCTCTCCGTCGGTGACCGGTTCGGCGCCGCGGTCGTCGCGCTCGGAGACCTGGACGGCGACGGCGTGGTGGACTTCGCCGTGGGGGCACCCGGCGACGATGACGGCGCCACCGATGCGGGCGCGGTCTGGATCCTGTTCCGCAACGCGGACGGGACGGTCAAGTCCGAGGCCAAGATCAGCCAGACGAGCGGAGGTTTCGCAGGCCCGCTGCTCAGCAACGAGTTCTTCGGCGCGTCGCTGGCGGTCATCGGGGATCTGAACCAGGACGGCATCGACGAACTCGCCGTCGGCGCCCCGTACAAGGAGGCCGGGCCCGTGTCGGCCGGACGCGTCTTCGTCTTGTTCCTCGACGCCACCGGTGCGGTGACGGGGCAGATGGAGATCGCCACGGGTGTGAACGGGATGCCGGACATGTTGGACCTGGGCGACGGGTTCGGCATCTCCCTCGCCGGCATCGGTGACATCAACCTCGACCTGGTGCCCGATCTCGCCGTCGGCGCGCACGGCGACGACGACGGTGGTCTCGCCGTCGGCGCCGTCTACACGGTGTGCCTCAACGCCGATGGTTCGGTCTTCGAGCCCGACGTGAACAAGATCTCGGCGCTCTCGGGCAGTTTCGACGGCGACCTCGACAACCTGGACGCCTTCGGTTGGGGCCTGACGGCGCTGGGCGACTTCGATGGCGACCTCAAGAACGACCTGGCCACCGGCAGCTGGGGCGATGACGATGGAGGCGCCGACCTGGGCGCGCTCTGGTGTCTGTATCTCGACAACGGCAGCGGCCTGTCGGTCACCGGTGCGACGCCCGACACCGGGCTGTTCCTCGGCGGCACGCCGGTCATCGTGGAGGGCACCGGCTTCGACGCGTCGGCCGTCATCGAAGTGCGCTTCAACGGCGTGCCCGCCAGCGACGTGAGCTTCGTGTCCGACACCGAGCTGTCCTGCATCACCCCGCCGGGCCCGCTCGGAGCCTCGGTCAAGATCTCGGTGCGCCAAGCCGGCGTCCTGGCCGGGATGGAGGGTGCGTTCACCTACGTCGGCACCGAACTCCTGGGCCTCTCGATGCCGGCCGGCAACCTGCTCGGCGGTACGGTGGTCGTGCTCGACGTCCTTCTCGGCACCCACGTCGCCGACACCTCGGTGACCATGGGCGGGATGAACGCGACGGTCCTCGCGGCCGACGCGGACTCGGTGACCGTCGTCGCCCCCGCCGTGCCCGAGCCGATGGTGGGCGACGTGGTGCTGACCAACTCGAACGGGTCGGCCACCCTGGCCGACGCCTGGACCTACACACCACGGCTCGATGTCGAACTCATCGGCGACGCCATGACCGGCGGACAGCTCGTCATCGATCTCGTGCCGGACCCCGCGGCGGCCGGCCAGTTCGCCTGGGTCTGGTTCGGCGATCCGGCCGTGCCCGACCTGAACCAGACCCTCACGGGCATCGCGGGCGTGCTGCACGAGTCGATCATGGCCCTGCTGTTCCAGGCGCTGCCCGTGGACGGGAATGCGATCGTGTTGAACTTCGGCCCGCAGCACCCGAGTCTTGCGGGCATCCCCGTGGGCGTCCAGGCGGTGGTCACCGGCGAGGGCGGCTTCAAGGGCAGCTTCACCAACGCGACCAGCTTCACCCTGCAGCCCTAGCCTGGACTTCTCACCAGCTTCTGCTGCGGAATCACCAGGACCTCCATGGCTGCGTCGAGCGGCGCGGTCGATGCTCGACGGGGTGTGCACCCCGCCTCCGCGTCGACCACGCCGCTGCTCCTTGCCACGAAGGCCC